>CAYWPZ010000138.1:7038-12751 GCA_964460135.1 uncultured Caldilineales bacterium
GCGGACCGACTGCCCACACCGCGATCCTGGCCCGCAGCCTGGGCATCCCGGCGGTGGTGGGGTTGGGCGAGGAGGGGATGCGGCAGATCAAGGACGGAGACCGGCTGGCCATCGACGGCGCGGCCGGGGTCATCCTCCTGGAGCCGGACGAGGTCACGCAAGAAGCGTACCGAAGGCGGCAGGCCGAGGAAGTCGCCCGCAGGCAGGCGGCCCAACGCCTGGCGCAGGCAGCCGCGCGGACGAAGGATGGCAAACGGGTGGAGGTGGCGGCCAATCTGGCCGTGGCGGCCGAAGCGCAGGCGGCCATCGAGGCCGGGGCCGAGGGCGTGGGCCTGCTCCGCACCGAATTCCTGTTTCAGGAGCGGTTGGCGCCGCCGAGCGAGGACGAGCAGGCCGAAATCTACGCCCAGGTCGCCCGGATCATGGCGCGACCGGTCATCATCCGCACGCTTGATATCGGCGGCGACAAACCGGCCCCCTACCTGAATCTGCCGGCCGAGGCCAACCCCTTCCTGGGCTGGCGGGCGATCCGTATTTCGTTGGCGCTGCCTGAATTCTTCAAGGTGCAGCTGCGGGCGATTTTGCGGGCGGCGGTTGTGGGCGACGTGCGGGTGATGTTCCCGATGATCAGCGCCCCGGCCGAGGTGCTGGCCGCCCAGGCGCTGCTGGCTCAGGCGGCAGCGGAGCTGGCGGCGGCGGGGGTCGAGCACCGGGGGGCGATCCCGACCGGGATCATGATCGAAGTCCCCGCGGCAGTGACTCTGGCCGACCAACTGGCCCCGCTGGTCGACTTTTTCAGCATCGGCAGCAATGATCTAACCCAATACACCTTCGCTGCCGACCGCGGCAATGCTCGCGTGGCCAACCTGGCCGACCCTCTGCACCCGGCCCTGCTGCGCCAGATCGCTCGCGTCATCGACGCCGCCCACAGCCGGGGCAAGTGGGTGGGCTTGTGCGGCGAGCTGGCCGGGCAGCCGCAGGCCATCCCCATCCTTCTCGGCCTGGGCTTGGACGAATTCAGCATGGCCGCGCCGGCCATTGCCGGAGCGAAGGCGCTGTTGGCGAAGCTGAGCCTGCCCGAAACGCAGGCTCTGGCCCGTCGCGTCCTCGACCTGCCCGATGGCGCGGCTGTGCGGGCCGCCGTCGCTGCCCTTGTGACAGGCTACGCGGATGAACGCGGATGATGCGGATGTGGTATGCTTGTTGATCAAAGGCAGTAAATGATTCATGAAACATGACCCTTCAGACAGTGTCATTGCGAGGCGCGTCAGCTCCGAAGCAATCCCCCGTTCGCTCTGCCCATCCGACACTGCCTCGGCCTTCGCCATGACAGCTATGCGAACACCGCACCTGGGACAATCGCTTGTTTTTGCGCATCACTCATCACGGTTCATTCCTCAGAATCACAACCCGTGACAAACCACAAACAAACTGGGAGCATGACCTATGTCATACGAAAACATTCTCATCGAGACGACTGCTGATGGCGTCGGTCTCATCCGCCTCAATCGCCCCAAGGCCCTGAATGCGCTCAGTCCCGATCTCATGGTCGAGCTGGGCCAGGCCCTGATGGGCTTCGACGCCGACCCCACGGTGGGTTGCATCGTCATCACCGGCTCCGAGCGCGCTTTTGCCGCCGGGGCCGATATCAAAGCCATGGCCGGGGCCAGCGCCGTCGATATGCTGAGCGATGACCTCATCGCCCGTTGGGAGACGATCAA
Source organism: uncultured Caldilineales bacterium (assembly GCA_964460135.1). GTDB lineage: Bacteria > Chloroflexota > Anaerolineae > J102 > J102 > SSF26. The sequence continues at coordinate 8,760 of CAYWPZ010000138.1, forward strand.
CCACATCCACAAGCCGATCATCGCCGCCGTCAGCGGTTTCTGCTTGGGCGGCGGCTGCGAACTGGCCCTGGCCTGCGACCTGATCGTAGCCAGCGAGAGCGCCGTCTTCGGCCAGCCGGAGATCAATCTGGGCGTCATCCCCGGTTTTGGCGGCAGCCAGCGCCTCACCCGGCTGGTGGGCAAGAACCTGGCCATGGAGATGGTGCTGCTGGATCGGCGCTTGACCGCACACCAGGCAGAGGCGGCCGGGCTGGTCAACCATGTCTTCCCGGTCGAGACCTATCTGGACGAGGCCCTCAAGCTGGCCGCCCGCATCGCCGGCCAGGCGCCGTTGGCGGCGCGGCTGGGCAAAGAGGCGGTCAAGAAGGCGATGGAACTGAGCCTGAGCGAAGGCCTGGCCCTGGAACGCCGGTTGTTCCAGATGCTGTTCGCCAGTTCCGACCAGAAAGAAGGCATGGCCGCCTTCGTCGAGAAGCGCAAAGCACGCTGGACGGGTCGCTAAGGTGACGCCAAGCCTGCATTTCCCCTCGCGCATGGCCGGCCTCAACCTGATGGTGGGCGGCTTCATCCCGCGCGTCCGTCTCCCCAGCCTGGCCGGGCCGTTGCTGACGCCCGCCGATCTGGTGGATGAGAACGCGCTGGCCGTATGCATCTACAACCCCTCCGAAGTCAATCCCTTTCCGCTGCCGCCGCGCGGCGTCGACCTGACCCGGCGCTTTGCCATGCTGGCGGAGCGCCGGGTCAGTCTCTTCGTCATCAGCGGCCTCGGTCTGCCGCGGCTGGCCCGCTGGCTGGAGCTGACCGGGCTGGATCTGTACGCGCTCAGCGACGCCGGGCGGGAGTTCACCAACCGGGCGGGGATACCGATCAAGCAGGTCGAGGGCCACAATTTCCGCACCCATGTTGCCCTCATTCTGCAAGAGGAGCGCGTTCTCTCGATCCTGCCGGAAACGGACCCGGTGCATGATTTCGAGCGGTTGCTCATGGCCCTGGATGTGGCCGAGGGACGCGAACCCGGCCGCTATCTCTTGCCCGACCAGCCGTGGTATGCAGGGCGCCGGGCCGAGGAAGCCGTGACCGAGCCAGAGGAGCCGGAGTCGGAGGTCGAGCCGGTGGTCGAGTTCACCTATTCGGCCGAGCCGGAGCCGGTTTTCGATCTCGAAGAAGACGAGGGATGAGCGCCGCTGCCTTGCCGCTGCTGCAGGCGCTGCAAACCTACGTTCGTTCGCTGGCGACCGCACAGGGCTTCTGGGCCGAGCACTTTGGCTTGCGCCCGAGCGCTGCCACCGCCGCCTACACTGCGCCGGCGGCGGGCGGCGGCGAGGTGAGCTGGAGCTTGTTGCCGGGCGGCGCGCCTTGCGGGACGCGTGGGCCGCATGGCGCGTTGCCGTCGTTCCAGGTGGCGGATTTCGGGCAAGCGCGTGGCTATCTGCTGGCGCACGAGATCCCGATCGTGTTCGAGGAAATCCTGCCGGGGATGAGCCTGCTGATCTTCCTCGACCCCGACGCCAACCCCATCGAACTGGCCCAACCCACCGACCCCGCCGCTTGGGACATCGCCGAGCGCCGCCTGCTGCGCACCAAAGGCCGCCGTGACCGCGCCCCGGCCGCTCCTCTTGGCCTTGGCCCGCTGGATGAGGTCACGGTCTACACACATGACATAACGAACAGCGTGCGTTTCTATCGCGATTTGGTGGGGCTGCCGGTGGGGTTATCGTACTTCGGCCATGTCCATCTGGTGCTGGAAAATGCGCCGTTGGTGCTGCGCGGGGTGAATTGGCGCTGCAAGACGCCCGGCGCCCTGCATTCGACCGAGCTGGTCATCGCCATCCCGCCCGCAGGGGGAGGGATCGAAGCGCTGGCCGCCCGTTTCTTTGCCGCCGGTTATCCGCCGCACTCGGGGGAGGATGGGCGGCTGGTAGTGGTGGATCCGGCGGGGTGGAGGGTGCATTTTGTTGCCGACGCACGCCCATCCCCCCCCTCGTCCCGTAGGGACGCCTGACCGCGGTTATCCCCAGATATAGCGTTCATCGTATTCGACTTCGTGTCGCTGCAAGAAATCGAGATACTCGGCCTGGAAGCCTCGTTTTTCATGGTGGGCGCGCTGATTCTGGATGTAGCGTACCACTGCGTCCAGACCGGATTTGCTGACAGTGAAGGCCCCGAAGCCTTCTTGCCAAGAGAAGGCCCGCAGTTCCGGGAAGGTCTCGCGGATCCACTTTGAGGTGTCGCTCTTCAAGAATTGCGCCATCTGACTGGGTGCAAGCGTCGGCCCCGCCATCGTCAGTGCATGGATGTGGTCGTCGATCCCGCCGATTTGTAGGGCGGTCATTTTGTGATGGCGCGCGACGCCGCCCATATATACTCCCAGACGCGTTGCTCGATCTCCGGTCTGATAGAGGGGATGCGATTCTTTGTGCTGAAGACAATGTGGTAATAGAGCGAGCTATAGGTGTTCGCCATGATGCAACCTCCGCCAAGGTCAGGCGTCCCTACGGGACGCACTGGGTGGGGTGATGTTCTAAGGTCAGGCGTCCCTACGGGACGGAAGAATTCGCTGTTGCCATCATTCTACCCGCGTTCGATCCGCGCCTCAAACGCCCCTGCCCGCCATCACCCCTCCTCACTCACGCCGCCATTGTTCATTTTTGCACGATACCACCACCTGGGGTATACTCCCCGCCGCGCTGCGCTAGAACGAAACCCTTTCTGACGCTCCGCTTCCGTTTCCTAACCCGGCCACTGCGCCCGAAGAACACGGCAACTTGCAACAACGCCCCCCCGCCAAGACGCACTCAGGTTGGTCGCAGCTCGCGTTCCGCCTGGCGCTTGGCCTCGGTCTGGCGTTGCTGGCGCCGCTTCTCCTCGGCCTTTGGCTCGATAGCTGGGCCGGTTCGTCGCCGTGGGCCTCCTTGTGCGGCGCCGCCGCCGGCATCTTCATCGCTACCTTCATCGTCGTCATTACCGTTTTGGGCCGCTATCGGGCGGCTGCCCCTGCCGAGGATTCCAGAGAGACATAAGGAGAGGTTCTAGTGGGTGGAAAGTCTTGTCGTACACTCATCGTCGAGAACATTGTCATCATCCTGATCGTCCTGGCGCTGTTTGCCGTGGGCGTCTTGGTACGCGTCCCCCTGCCCACGATTTTGCTCCCGGCCGAGCAGATACCTGGTCTCGCCATCCTGGGATTGCCGATCACCAACACCCTCATCGCCACCATCCTGGCCGACCTCACCATCCTTGTCATCGCCTTCTTTGCTGTGCGCAAGGTGCGCGAGGTGCCCCAGGGGCTGCAGAACCTGATCGAGTGGGTGATCGAGACCTTCGACAACATGCTTTCCGATATCGCCGGCAAGCAGAAGGCTCGCAAGTGGCTGCCGATCTTCATGACTATCTTGTTGTTCTTGCTGGTAGCCAACTGGTGGGAACTGGTGCCCGGTTTCGATAGCATCGGCTATCTGGAGCCGCTGGAGGTGGCCTACGCCAAATCGGACGGCACCGTGAGTTTTGGCTACGAAAAGGGCACGTTCGTGGGCCTGCCCTCGCTGGTGAACAAAAACGTCAAACTCACCGGCGAAGAGAAGGCGCAGGTCGAAGAGGACTACAAACACGCCAAAGAAACAGGCGAGGAATACCATCCGCACGCCGAACACGCCTCCGGCGGCTATGTCGTCGCCCGCATCCTGCGCGCCGCCGCCACCGACCACAACCTGCCCCTGGCCCAGGCCCTCATCTCGGTCGTCCTGGAGCAGGCGATCGGCATCGTGCGGATCGGCGTCCGCCTGAGACCCGGCATGGCTGCCTACGCCGAATTCGACGCGCCGAAGCTGCCGGAGGCCGGCGGCGATCTGCCGGCGACAGAGACGCTCGCTGCCGCGCTCGGCCTGATCCCGAGCGAGATCGGCTTCGAGAACCACCGGCCAACCATCTTCAGTGCCGGCATTCCGTTCGCGTTCGTGCCGGTCGGGAGCCTCGCTGCCGCCGCGCGCGCCGAA
>CAYWPZ010000139.1:0-12724 GCA_964460135.1 uncultured Caldilineales bacterium
GCAGGGCGGCGCCGTAGGCCGCGCCCTCGGTCGTGTTCACCGTCACCAGTTCGGCGCCCAGCACATCGGCCATGATTTGTCGCCAGAGCGCGCTCTTGGCCCCGCCGCCGGACACCCGCACCTGGCGGATCGCGCCCAACCCGGCGTTCTGGATCAGGGTGAAGCTGTCCTTGATGCCAAAGGCGACGCCCTCCAGCACGGCCCGCGTCAGGTGGCCGCGGGTGTGGCGGATGGTCAGGCCCACCCAGGCCGCGCGCGCCAGCGGGTCGGGATAGGGGGTGCGTTCACCGGTGAGGTAGGGCAGGAAGATCAGGCCCTCGCTGCCGGGCGGGACGGGTTCGGCCTCGGCGGTAAGGGCGTCGAAGCTGGCGCCGGGCGCCAGGGTGTCGCGATACCATTGCAGGCTGCCGGCGGCGCTGAGCATCACGCCCATGAAGTGCCAGCGGCCGGGGACGGCGTGGCAGAAGGCGTGCAGACGGCCCTCTGGCTCGATCAATGCTGAGGGTGTGGTGGCGAAAACGACGCCGGAGGTGCCGAGCGTCAGGGCGATGATGCCCGGAGCGACCGCGCCCACGCCCACGGCCTGGGCTGCCTGGTCGCCGCCGCCGCCCACCACCGGCGTCCCGGCCAGCAAGCCTGTCTCGCGTGCGGCCAGCTCGCTCACCCGGCCGGCAATCTGCGGGCCTTCGTAGGTGGGGGGCAGCCAGCCGGCGGGGATGTCGAGCGCGTCCAGAACTTCGGGCGACCAGTCGCGGCTCTGCAAATCGAACAAGATCGTGCCGGCGCCATCGGCCTTGTCGCAGCCGTACTCCCCCGTCAGCCTGTAGCGGATGTAGTCTTTGGGCAGCAGCGCCTGCCGGGCGCGGGCATAGACCTCCGGCTCGTTTTCCTGCACCCACAGCAGCTTGGGGGCAGTGAAGCCGGTGAGGGCGTCGTTGCCGGTGATCTCGATCAGCCGCTCTTTGCCCAGGCGGCGGCGGATTTCGTCGCATTGGGCGGTGGTGCGCTGGTCGTTCCAGAGGATGGCCGGGCGCAGCACTTCGCCGTGCTCATCGAGCAGGGTGAGGCCGTGCATCTGCCCGGTGAGGCCGATGGCGGCGATGTCTCCGGCGGCCACGCCGGTCTCGGCCAGCACCTGGCGAATGCTGGCGGCGATGCCGGCCCACCAATCGAGCGGGTTCTGCTCGGACCACAGTGGGCGGGGGGTAGAGAGGGTTAAGGGAGTCGTGGCGCTGGCAATCACGCCATCGGCGGCGTCGATAAGGAGCGCTTTCGCTCCGGTGGTGGATATGTCGATGCCGAGGAGGTAGGTCATGGGGTGTTCCCTGCTTTGTAACTCCGAGACGTGGGGATGCTTCGCCAGCTGATCGCTGCAACAACCTTGTGTGATCGAGCCGCTCTTTCATTCACGCCCACAAGCCCATTCACGCTGATGCTTCGTCGGCCGCAGGCAGCCGCGCCGGGCGGATGTGGCTCCAGAGGATGTAGGAGAGGGTAGAGACTAGGAGGACGACGAAGCCCCAGGTGTAGAGCATCCGCGCCCACGGCTGGAACATCGCCAGAATGCCCCCCAGGATGCCGGCGATGATCAACCGCAGCACGGCCTGGTGCAGGCGCGGGTTCATCATGTCGCTGAAGGCCGTGGCGGTGAGGGTGATGAGGGTGATGTAGAATAGCAAGATGCCGACAAAAACGAGGATGAAGGGAATGGCGGCGAGGAGGACGTTGTCGGCGCGCTGTTCGGCTGTGGTTAGCGAGGGCAGGAGGGCGTTAGCGACGAGGCCCAGGATCAGCAGGATGAGGGCGATCAACGGCAGAGTGATGGGGACGCGTGGGCGGCGCATGGGTAATCTCCAGAGGTTGGAGATTGGAGATTAGGGATTGGAAATCGACTATGCAATCTCCAATCTCTAATCTCCCAATCTCTGGCGAAGCTAATACTTCACATCGACGTGTCGCCGCGTCGCGGCCGATTCGAGGATGGCGCCGCAGACCACGTCGGCGCGGTAGCCGTCCTCGAAGGTGGCGCCGTGCGGGCCAACCGGCTTGTCGTTGGCGATGCAGTCGAGCAGGTGGGCGATCTCGTGGATGAAGGTGTGTTCCCAGCCGATGATGTGGCCGTGCGGCCACCAGTAGTTCCACCAGGGATGGTGCCCCTCGGAGACGAGGACGTTATGGAAGCCCTGGGTTTCTTTGGGCTGCTCGCCCACCCAGAACACCTCCATCTCGTTCATACGCTCCAGGTTGAAGCGGATGCTGCCTTTCTCGCCGTTGATCTCGATGCAGTTGAAGTTTTTGCGGCCAGCAGCGAAACGGGTGGCTTCGAGGGTGCCCACGGCGCCGTTCTCGAACTCGACTGCGGCCACGAAGGCGTCGTCGACATCGACCGCGCCCATGCTGCCGTCGCTCCACGGCCGCTCGGGGATGAAGGTCTTGGTGAAGGCGCTAACGGTCTTCATGCCGCCCACCAGGTAGTGGGCCAGGTCGATGATGTGTGCGCCCAGGTCGCCCAGAGCGCCGCTGCCGGCCACGCTCTTCTGCAAGCGCCAGATCATGCCCTGGTTGTAGTGCGGCATGATCCATTCTTGCAGGTAGACGGCGCGGAAGTGGTAGATCTGGCCGAGGGCGCCGGAGTCGATCAGGTAGCGGATCTGGCGGACGGCGGGCACGAAGCGGTAATTGAAGGCGACCATGTGCTTGATCCCGGCCTTGTTGACGGCATCGAGCATGGTTTTCGCTTCCTCGGGCGTGCGCGCCAATGGTTTCTCGCACAGCACGTGCTTGCCCAGTTGGGCGGCGTAGATCGACGGCTCGGCGTGGAGGGCGTTGGGGCCGCCGTTGTCGAGCAGTTGCACATCGGGGTCTTCGACCATCTGCCGCCAGTCGGCATAGGATTTCTCGTAGCCGAAGCGCCGGGCGGCGGCGGCCGTGGCGGCCTGGTCGCGGCCGGCAATGGCCGCCAGCCGGGGGATGGCAGGGGGCGGGTAGATCATGTAGGGCAGGGTCTTGAAGGCGTTGGAGTGGGCTTTGCCCATGAAGGCATAGCCCAACATGCCGACGCCGATGGTGGGAATGCTGCCCTCGGCCGCTTCTGCGGCCATGGCGGTGAATCCGGTTCCTTCGCTCATAGTGGAAGATCTCCTTTTTCAGGGGTCATTACGAAGGTAGACAAGTAGACAGGTAGACAAGTGCTGAAGATGGGCGTCTCTTCTTGCGCACCTACCTACTTATTTCCTTCTCACCTTGTTTCCTTGTCTACTTACTTCTGCTTGAATGCGTCGTCGAAGGCCTGACCGGAGGGGGTGAGGTCGAGCCGTCGCACCATGTGCAAGGCTTCGGGCGCGCCTTGCTCGCGGTTCATGGCGTTGTCCTCCCACTCGACCGAGAGCGGGCCGCTGTATCCGACCCGATTCAGCGCCCGGAAGACCTGGTCCCACTTCACATCGCCGCGACCAGGCGAGACAAAATCCCAGCCGCGACGGTGGTTGCCGAAGTCGAGGTGCGAGGAGAGGATACTGTTGCGGCCTGTGAGTTGCAGCCGGCTATCCTTCACATGCATGTGCCAGATGCGGTCGCCGAATTCGTCGATGAATTCGACCGGGTTGAGGAGTTGGTGGATGAAGTGGCTGGGGTCGAAGTTGAAACCGAAGGCCGGGTGATGATCCAGGGCCTTCAGCGCCCGATGGGCGGTGATGATGTCGTAGGCGATCTCGGTGGGATGCACTTCCAGCCCGAATTTGACGCCGTTCTCCTGAAACACATCCATGATCGGTTTCCAGCGGGCGGCGAAGTCGGCGTAGCCGGCGTCGATATCGGCCTGGCTGGTGGGCGGGAAGAAGTACAGCATCCGCCACACGGCGCTGCCAGTGAAGCCGTTGACCACTTTCAGCCCCATCTTGGCGGCGGCGCCGGCCGTCTTCTTGACTTCTTCGGCGCAGCGCTGGCGCACGCCCTCGGGGTCGCCGTCACCCCACAGCCGCGGCGGCAGGATGCCCTTGTGGCGATGGTCGATGGGGTCATCGCCCACGCACTGGCCAATGAGGTGGGTGCTGATGGCGAAGCATTGGAGATCGTACTTGTTGAGGATGTCCCAGCGGCCTTGCACGTAGCCGTCGTCCGCGAGGGCCTTGTCGGCGTCGAAGTGATCGCCCCAACAGGCGATCTCGACGCCGTCGTAGCCGAAGTCCCTGACCTTCTGGCAGAAGACCTCGAAGGGCAGATCGGCCCATTGGCCGCTGAAGAGAGTGACTGGTCGAGCCATGTGAGTCTCCTTTTTATGAGGATTGTGTGATTGAGTCAGGTATTGTTTATCAAGAATGACACGAATTGGGCGAATATGACGAATTTTTTGCTGATTACATTCGTGTCATTCGTCTATTCGTGCAATTTGTGTTCAAAAAGTTGTTCAACCGAGCAGCATTTTCAGGAAGTTGAGGCCGTCGCGGGCCAGGTCATCCTGGGTGGGCGCGAGCGAGCGCCAGATGGCGGCAGCGCGGGCGATGCTCTTGACCTTGGCCGTGAACGACTCGATGACAACCGGGCCGTCGTAGTCGATCTCGCGCAGGGCGCGGGCGACTTCGTCCCAGGTGACGTTGCCTGAGCCGGGGGCGCCGCGGTCATTCTCGCAAGCGTGGAGGTGCTTGAGCCGCGGGCCGGCGGCGCGGATGGCCTCGCCCAGCGACTTCTCCTCGATGTTCATATGGAAGGTGTCGAGCATGATCTGGCAGTTGGGGTGATTCACCCGATCCACCACTTCGATGGCCTGTGCGGCCAGGTTGATGAAACTGGTCTCGAAGCGGTTCAGCGGCTCGACACAGAGCACGACGCCGAACCTGGCGGCGTAGTCGGCCAGGGCGCCCAGGTTTTCCACGAGGATGTCAAGGTCTTTGGCCCGGTCTTCGGGCGCTTGCTGCCAGGTGCGGCCCACCGTCGCGTACAGCGGCCCGACCAGATTCGTGGCCCCCAGCGCGGCCGTGGCCGCGATCGCCCCGCGCAGATAGGCCATGCCGCTGTTGCGAATGGCTGGGTCGGGGTGGATGAGGTCGCGGTCGGGGCCCATGGCGGCGCAGCAGCTGGCGCCCAGGCCGTTAGCTTTGATGATCTCGGCCCCGCGTTTGTGATCGAGGTCGTCCAAACTTTCTAGCGGAACCTCGATCCAATCGAAGCCCATTTGGGCCACATGCGGGGCCAGCCTTTCCAGTTCTGCCGTGGTCAGCGGCGCTGTCCAGACCCAGGTATTGACGCCAAAGCGCATGGTTTTTGTCTCCTTTGTGGTTATTGGGAAGAGGTTATTGGTTATTGGTGATTTTTATCCAATAACTAATAATCAATAACTAATAGCCAATAACTAGATTCTCTTTCCATCCAAATCGAAGAAATGCAATCGTTCGTGGAGAATGTCGAAACGAACGGGGTCGTCGCGGCGGAGGGGGGTGATGCCGGGCAGAATGCTGAGCAAGATCTGCTGGCCGGAGCGGATGTGGAGGATGGTTTCGACGCCGAGCGGCTCGGTGAGGGCGATGAGGCCGGTGAAACGACCAGCGGGCGAGATCCTGACATCCTCGGGGCGAATGCCCACTTGCACCTTCTGCGGCAGTGTCCGGCTGGCGGGCATGGACAGGTGCAGGTCGCTGTTGGCGACGAAGAAGGCGCCGTTCTCGCGGGCGGCGGCGAAGAGGTTGATGCGCGGGGTTCCGACGAGGGTGGCGACGAAGGTGGTGGCGGGCCGGTCGTAGATGTCGGCGGGGGTGCCCACCTGGATGATCTGACCGTGGTCGAGCACACCAATGCGGTCGGCCATGGTCAGGGCTTCGATCTGGTCGTGGGTGACAAACAACGTGGTGTTGCCTTGCGTCTTCTGCATGTGCTGCAACTCGACTCGCAACGATTCGCGCAGCTTGGCGTCTAGATTCGAGAGCGGTTCGTCCATGAGAAAGATGCGCGGCTGGCGGACGATGGCGCGGCCGATGGCCACGCGCTGCATCTCGCCGCCCGAAAGCCGGGCCGTCTTGCGGTCGAGCAGGTGGGTGATGCGCAGGATTTCGGCGGCGTGCTGCACCCGCTGCTTGATCTCAGGCTCGGGCGTCTTGCGCATGGGCGAGCGCAAGGGAAAGGCCAGGTTGTCGAATACCGTCATCGTGGGGTAGAGCGAATACTGTTGGAAGACGAAGGCCACGTCACGGTCGGCGGGGGTCAGGGCATCTACGGTCTCGCCATCGAACAGGACCGAGCCTTCGTCCTGCTTGAGCAGGGCGGCGATGATGCGCAGGGCCGTGGTTTTGCCGGCGCCGGTGGGGCCAAGCAGGACGAAGAATTCACGGTCATGCACCGCAAAAGAAACGTCGTTCAGGGCGATGACGGACGGGAACCGCTTGCTGACGTGCTGGAGTTCGACGCTGCTCATCGCCCCACCTCCTGTCTGATGTCATGGCGAGCCGCAGGCGAAGCCATCCCCCTGCCAATGGCTCGTTCGCTCTTGGGGTCGAAGAACCGCACCATCTCCGGGTCGATGTCGAAACGGACGGGACTGCCGATGCTGTAGGGGGCCATGCGGTCACTGCGGATGTGGACGATGCTGGCCTCTTCGCCCTCGCCCACGCTGACATGGAGCAACTTATAGGAGCCGTGCATATCGACGGCGTAGACCTCGCCGCCTAACGAGCCGCCGTTGCCGCTGATGGCGGCGGCCTCGGGGCGGAAGCCGACGATGACATCGCCGCCGGTCGCAGCCAGGACGGAGCGATAGGAGGCGGGGATGGCGATGGTGTTGTTGCGGCTGGGGAGCTGCACCCGGTCGCCGTCGATGCGGCCCGGCAGCAGGTTCATGCCCGGGCTGCCGATGAAGCGGGCGACGAAGAGGTTGGCCGGGTCGTAATAGACCTGGGCGGGTGTGCCGATCTGTTGGACTTCCGCCGCCGACATGACCACGATGCGATCGCTCATGGCCATCGCTTCCACCTGGTCGTGAGTGACATAGACGGTGGTGGCGTGTTGGGCGAGGTGAAGTTGTTTGATCTCGGCCCGCATCGACTCGCGTAGTTCGGCGTCGAGAGCGCCCAACGGCTCGTCCATGAGGAAGGCGGCGGGGCGGCGGACAAGGGCGCGGGCCAGGGCCACGCGCTGCTGGTCGCCGCCGCTGAGCTTGCCGGGCCGGGATCTGAGCAGGTGGCCGATCCGCAACAGGTCGACGACTTCGGCCACGCGCTTGTCGATATTCTCTCTCTTCTCGCCCTCGGCCTGGAGCGGGAAGGCGATGTTGTCGCGCACCGACATGTGTGGGTAGAGGGCGTAGAACTGAAAGACGAAGGCGATGTCACGGTCGCTTGGGTGGCGCCAGGTGACATTGTTGCCATCGAGCAGGATGGTGCCTTCGGTCACGGCCTCCAGACCGGAGATCATGCGCAGGGTGGTCGTTTTGCCGCAGCCGGAAGGGCCGAGCAGGGCGACGAATTCACCGTCGGCGATGGTCAAATCCATGGGCTTGACGGCCCAGCTCTGCCCGAATTTTTTGGCGACTTGCTTGAGTTCAATCGTGGCCATGAGATGATTTGTAGTCTGTAGACCTGTAGACCGGGAGACGTGGAACAGGTACGTTGTCAGAAAGAGACTTTCCTGATTTCCTGGTGTACCGGTTTCCTGGTCTCCCGGTTTCCCAGCTACTGTCGGATGGCGCCAAAGGTGACGCCGCGCAGGAGATAGTTGCGCAGGGCGAAGGCGATGACGACGACGGGAATGAGGAAGCCCAGGCTGCCGACGGCAATGGCCGACCATTCGATGCCGCCGCGACCGAGCATGGTGGCGATGCTGGGCGGGGCGGTGCGGGCCGTGTCGGAGGTGAGCATGAGGGCGAAGGCGTACTCGTTCCAGGCGAAGATGAGGCAGAAAACGGTGGTGGCAGCGATGCCGGTCATGGCCTGGGGCAGCACGATCTTGAAGAAGGCCTGCATGCGGGTGTAGCCATCGACCAGGGCGGCGTCTTCGTACTCACGCGGGATCTCGTCGATAAAGCCCTTGAGCAACCAGACCGAGAGCGAGAGGTTGAAGACCGTGTAGAGCAGGATCATGCCGATGTGTGTGTCGTGCAGGCCGAGTTGGCGATACATCAAGAAGATGGGAATGGTGACAACCACGGCCGGCAACATGCGGGTGCTGAGGATGAAGAACATCAGGTCGTCTTTGCCCTTCACCTCGAAGCGACTGAAGGCGTAGGCAGCGAACAGACCCAAGATCACAGAGAAAATGGTCGAAACGCCGGCGATGATCAGTGAGTTGCGAAGCCTCCTGACATAGTCGCTCGTGCCTGTAATTTCCTGGCCGGTCGAGAGGGCAATCCGCTCGAAGAGGCCCAGGTCGCCGCCTGCGGCCTGCAGTTCGGCGATGCGGGCGGGTGAAGCCACCGCTCGTTCGGTGAAGAGGAAGACGAAGCCCTCCAGAGTAGGTGAAAAGACGACTTTGGGCGGCACGGCGACGACGTCGCCGCGGGTCTTGAAGGCCGTCAGGCCCATGACCAGGATGGGGAGCAGCCCGATGATGGCGAGTAGGACGACAAGGCTTGCTCGTGCCTTGCCGCGCAAGCGGGCGCGCGGGCTGACTTTGTCCACGCGGGTGGATTCGACGACGGCATAGCCGGGGCCGGATTGATAGTAATCGCTCATGGTCTTAGCTGGATGGAACTCATCCGCCCTCCCCGCGCAGCCGACTGAGATAGCGAATATAGAGATTGCTGATGGCGATGATGATGATGAGAATGATGTAGGCCAGGGCGCTGGCATGGCCCGTCCGCCATTGGCCCTGGAAGGCCTGCCGGTAAAGGTTGACGGCGATCAATTCGGTCTGGTCACCCGGCCCGCCGCCGGTCATGCCCATCACCAAATCGAAGCCTTTGAAGGCCTCGATGGTGCGAAAGAGGATGGCGATGAGCAATAGAGGCAGCACCTGCGGCAGGGTGATACGCCAGAACTGGAACCGCGAGCTGGCCCGGTCGATGACCGCTGCCTCGTAGAGATAATCGGGGATGGCCTTGAGGCCCGACAGCGCCAGCAGCATCACGAACGGCGTCCACATCCAGATATCCACCAGCGCCACCGACCACAGCGCCAGGTTGGGCACGGGGATGTTGGCGAAGCGCCCCGCCAACATGTCCGGCCCCTTCGACGGCTCGGAAAAGCCCAACAAATAGTTGAAGAAGCCGAAGCTGGGGTTGTACATCAATTTCCAAAACAAGCCGACCACCACCGGCGAAAGCATCATGGGGATGAGGATGAGAGTGGTGAGGAAGCCGCTGCCGCGAAACTTTTCTTTGACCAGCAGAGCCAGACCAAAACCTAGCAGGGTCTGCATTCCCACCGCCACCAAGGTATAGCGGCCGGTGGTGGCAAAATAGCGCCACATTTTCGGATCGGTCAACAGGTCAACATAGTTCTCGAAACCCACCCATTGCGGCGGTTTGTTGCTGATGGCCGAATAGTTCGTAAAAGACACATACAGGCTGTAGAGCAGGGGAAAAACGTTCCACAGAATCAGCAGGATGAGGGTCGGCCAGATGAACAAGTTGACGATGGCGCGATCGCTCAATTCACGGCGTCGCCGTCCCTGCTGCTGTTGGGCGCCGAGTGGAGGCGATGGAATCTGGGCTGCGGTCATATTCGATCTCTGAGATGAGTTGGGGGACTACCAGTTACCGGTGGGGGTGAAACCGGCAACTGGTAGTCGGATCCGGGCAACGGCAGGCGCCGGCCATGACGCTGCTTGCTATCTCCATAGCTGTGCAAAGCCGCCTTGCGCTTACCGTTCAGGATAGGCTCTTGCTATTGCGGATAGCCGGCCTCCTCCAAGATCTTGGCGTGCTCGGCGGCGATATTGTCCATCGTTTCTTGGGCCGTGCCGCTTCCTTCGACGATGAACCTGCTCAGTTCGCTTTGGGCAACCGCCAGCAGTTGTCCGAACTCAGGGATGTTCCAGAAGTCCTTGACAAAGGTCATGGTGGTGGCGAAGGCGGGGTTGAACGGGGTGGCGTTGAGGAAGGCGTCGGTCTTGAGCACATTGCTGTTGCAGGTGTAGCCGCCCAGCTTGGCCCACTCCGCCTGGATGCTCTCCTGGCCGAACCACTTGATGAAGTCCATCGCCGCCTGTTTGCGCTCGTCGCTGATGTAGGAGATGATGCTCGTGCCTTGACCGCCCAAGGCCGCGTGCTGATGCCCATCTGGCCCGGCCGGGTTGGGGAAGAAGCCCATCTTGTCGTAGAAGTTGGGGTTGGTGCCAGAGTTGACCAGGGCCGGGAAGAAGGCGAAGTAGTTCATCGCCATGACCGCCTGACCGCTGATGATGGCGTCGTTGGTCTCGGCAAAGAAGGCGTTGCTTCCACCGGGCCACTGGCAGCAGTCATAGAGGTCGCGATAGAACTGCACAGACGCGACCGCCTCGGGCGAGTTGACCACGCCCATGACTTTGTTGTTGGCGTCCTTCCAGTCGGCGCCCCAGCTGAACATGGTATTCTCCACGCCCATGGTCATGGCATCGTAGTCCTTCTGGGTATAGATGGCTGCGCCGTAGAGACCCTGGTCCTTGCGGGTGAAGAATTCGGCAATGTCCTTGAGTTCCTTGTAGGTCTTGGGCGGGGCCAGTTCGTAGCCATACTTGGCCTTGAAAGCCTCCATCTCCTTGGCGTCCTCGAACAGGTCCTTGCGATAGGCCCAGCCGTCGGCGTCGCCTTCGGTGGGGAAGGACCAGTAGGTGCCGGAGCCGGTGGGATATTCGCCGTAGTAGGTGAGGGTGGCGGGCGTGACCGAATCCTTGAGGCCGGTGCTGGTCAGGAACTCAGTCATGTCGACATAATGTCCCTGGGTGGTCATCTGGCCCAGCCATTGGCTATCGCCGACGACCATATCCCAGGTGTCGCCTTTGGCTGCCATTTCGGTCGAGAACAGGTTGAAGAATGATCCCCAGGGCTCCTGAACGACGGTGACCTTGATCCCAGTCTCTTTTTCGTACATGTTGCCGATCTGTTGCAGGTAGTCGGCGGGGTCCCACTGCGCCCAGAGAATCTTCAGCTCCTTGACGCTCGAAGCGGCAGGCTCCGGCGCTTTCGTGGGTTCAGGGGCTTTGGTGGGTTCAGCTGCGGGGGCCTGGGTGGGTTCGGCGGCAGGGGTGGCAGCGCCAGCGCAGGCCGCCAGCACGACGACGAGCAGGGCCAGCGTGACGAGCGGCAGAAGTTTCTTGAACATCTTTGGACTCCTCCTTGGAGTTAAGAAAGAAAAGAAAGGGTTGAAGGTGTGTGTGCGGGGTTGTCGGTGGTTTGATGTACGGGCGATGCTTCACCTCCTTCGGCAAGATCACGTCCATGCGGCCGGAGCCGGGGATGGGGAGGAGTGGGGGTCAACTGGGAACCAGGCGGCGGAAGGTGCTTTCCCACAGCTTCTTGATGTGGTCGCGGGTGGCCTGCTCAGCGCCGGCGGCGTCGCGGCCCGCCATCATTTCCACGATCTGCCGATGTTCGGCCGTGCAGGCGGCCAGACGATCGGGCGAGGATTGTGTATCGAGGGGAACGAACGAAACCCGGTTGCGCATCTGGATGGCCAACTCGCCCAAGAGTTGGTTGGGACAGGCGGCGCTGATCAGCTCATGAAAGCGAGTGTCGGCCAGTGACCAGATCTGGCGGTCGCCGCGGGCGACGGCGTCTTCCATCTCGGCCAGCGTCTGCCAAAGCGAATCCAGCGCCGATGGACTGATGCTGTCAGTGGCCTGGCGCACGACCTCCGGCTCCACCAGCGAACGGATCTGAATGATGCTGAGCGTGTCTTGCAGCGATGGCGCCGCCACCGTGATCGCCCGGCCCGGGATCACTTGCACCAACCCCTCTTGCGCCAACACCTGCAAGGCCTCGCGCACCGGCGTCCGGCTGATCCCCAGCAGTTTCGAAAGCCGCGGCTCCGAGAGCGGCTCGCCCGGTCGCATGTTGCCATGCCGGATGGCGTCCTTGATGCGCTCGTAAGCGACATCGCGTAGCAGGGGCGATGCGCCAGGAGCTATGGTATCCGTCTGTGCTGTCAGATAGATTTCGAGACTATCCACGAAAGCTCACCCACAGAAGGGAGCATTCCGGGCAACGTTGTCACGGAATGCAATGGGAATGCAGCCTGTATACAGCCAGTATTACGGGGGTGAATTATAGCCAGAGCAGCATGGTTGTCAAATCGAATGGGGGGGCGCTGCAGCTCGGTCTTGTTGAGCTTGACCACCTGCACATCCAAGAGCATAGCGTCGACATTGAACACCTTTGCGCCCACGCCAACCGCAACCCCGGCGGCCATCCCATTCTGGCTGCCATTGGTGCGACGACAGGCCATTCGCGTGTATCATTTGGCGACCGAATTGCATCGAACAGCAGATGCGTTCGCCCACACCTCGTCATGAACCTACCCCTCCCTGTTAACCTTGCCGACCTGGCCGGCCTCCGCTGGCGATTGGCCTCGCCCGACCCGCTCATCGGCCCGCCCTTCCCCTCGCCTATCCTGGCCGACCCCACCTTCCTCTTCCCGCATGACGGCCCCGACGACCGCTGGCATCTCTTCGCCCACTCGCTCCTCGGTATCCACCACTTCCGCTCGGCAGACGGCCTGGTATGGCGCCGCGGCGAGACCGTTCGCCGCGGCGCCATGCGGCCCCAGCTCTTCATCGAGGGCGGCCGCTATCACCTCCTCTACGAGGCCATCCGCCACGGGCGCTT
>CAYWPZ010000140.1:0-12671 GCA_964460135.1 uncultured Caldilineales bacterium
GCGCGCCCGAATCGGCGGCAGACGAAGAACCGGCGGCGGCTGAGGCGAAGGCGGCGGCGGCCACACCGGCAGAAGCAGCGTCGCTGGCGCTGGAAACGGCGCCGCAAGGGGAAAGCGCCCAGCTTGAAATTGAAGCGAACAGAACCTATGCGCCAGCTGCCAGTGGCGAAAGACTCGCCCCAAGCGGCCCCTCGCGCTTGCGGCTGCTCGAGCTGGCGCTGGCGGCGGCGTTGGTGGTACTGGCGGCCCTGACGCTTGCGGCCAGGCGAGCGCGAGAGAGCGGCGATCATATTTGACAGTCATCTGGCCAACACGTACAATGCCGGACGTTGTAAGCATTCCTCGGTAGCTCAACAGGCAGAGCGAGCGGCTGTTAACCGCTATGTTCCAGGTTCGACTCCTGGCCGAGGAGCTAAGCAGAGCCGCCCGTCGTGGCGGCTTTTTTCGTAGGCGGTTCACTCCTTTTCGTCATGACTGCTTCTCAGATCGAAGTTCGCCCCGCCCAAGCGGTAGATATCGAACGCATCCACGAGCTGCAGCGGCAAGCGCGGCACACCTGTGTGCGCTTTGGCTATGAAGACCTGGCGCACATGATCGGACGCGACTACTTTTTCGTGGCCGAAAGCGGGCGCAAGCTCCAGGGTTATGTCTGCGCGGCCGTGCAGCAGCCGGGGCTGGCTCATCTGCGCGGGCTGAGCCTGGCCAACGGCTGGGGGTTGGAGACGGGCGTCGATCACTTGCTGCGACCGCTGGAGGCGGCCTTGCGTCGCGACCAGGTGGGGCACGTGCTCCATTTGGGCATCGAACAGTGGGCCGTGCCGCCGTTGCAGCATCAGCACTTCGACACACCCGATTACATTGTCAGTTTCGAGCGGGCCACTTCGACCACCTCGCTGACGTCGCAACACTTCAACCCGCTGGTCGAGCTACGCGCGCCCGCCGCCGACGAATTCGAGCAACTGGCCGATCTCGACCGGCGCTGCTTTCCCTGGCCGTGGCAGCTTTCGAGCGACGACCTGATCAACTTGCTGATGATGTCGAGCAGGTTGGTCGTCCTTGACTACCAGGGCATCCTGGTGGGCTATGCCTGCACCGATCTGGCCGGCATCCAGGCGCAGATTGCCCGGCTGGCCGTCGATCCGGTCTATCATGGCGTTGGCTTCGGGCGCTTTCTCCTGGCCGACGCCCTGGATTTTGCCGCCGCCCGCGGGGCGCTCAGCGTCATCCTGAACACACAGTCTTACAACCAGGCTTCGCAGCGGCTTTATCAGGGCTTTGGCTTTCGACCGGTCGGGCCGCGCATCCCGGTCATGATCAAGCACCTCCAGGACGAATGATCCGCGCCATCGTTTTCGACTTTGGCGGCGTGCTGGCCACCGACACGGTTGTACGCCAGCGTCTGGCCGGGTTCGACAGGCTGTTGGGGTGGGAGGCCGGCGCACTTTATCATCAGCTGTATGGCGGCCATGCCTGGCGACAGGTTTCGACGGGGGCATGGGATGTGGCCCGCTTTTGGGCAGAGGCAGGCGCGCCCTACGAGGCGAAGCTGCCGGCCGCCGTGCAGGACGAATTCCGCCATTACTGCGATCCTTTCTTTGGTGAACCGCTGGACCCGGCCACGGTGACGCTGGCCCGGCAGCTGAGCCGCCGTTACCTGGTCGCCCTCCTTTCCAACGCCACACCGCTGCTGGCCGAGCGGCTGGCGGCAGAGCCCGACCTGCACGGCTTGTTCAGCGCCGTTGTCATCAGCGCCCTGGCCGGGGTGCGCAAACCCGAGGCGAGGGCCTTCGCACTCGTTTGCCATCATTTGGGCCTTCCCCCCGCTGCCTGTGTGATGATCGACGACAAGGAACGCAATACAGCCGCCGCCCGCGCCGCCGGAATGGCGGCCATCCGCCACCTCGACGCCGAACGCACGCGCAGCGAGCTGGCCGGACTGGGAGTGGAAGGGCTTTGAGCTTCGGCTGAAGATCGCCGCCATTTTCTCACCTTGACACGCTTCACGTTGTCCGGCCCCCTGGCCAATCAGCCTGCGATCGCCAGCCTCATCTGTGTTTTCCCCCTTTGGGTCACGATCATGAACGATCTGCTGGCCGGCTATCCGGTCATTCTTCCCCTCGACATCGCCTGGGGCGAGATGGATGCCTTTCGGCATGTCAACAATGTCATCTACTTTCGCTATTTCGAGAGCGGACGGGTGAAGTATCTGGACGCCACAGGGGCCATGTCCGCGATGGAGCGCAGCGGCATCGGCCCCATCCTGCACAGCATCGGCTGTCGCTTTCGCTTTCCGCTCAGCTACCCCGACCGCGTCCACGTGGGTGTGCGCGTGACCGAGATGAGCGACGACCGCTTCACCGTTCACCACCGCCTGGTCAGCGAGCGCCACGGTCGCATCGCCGCCGAGGGCGATGGCATCGTGGTCATGTTCGATTACAACCGCAACCAGAAGGCCCCGGTCCCCGCCTTCTTGCGCGAGGCAATCGCCCGCCTGGAGGGGTGGAGCGCCGGGTGACGGCCGTGCAGCCGTCACCCGGCGGGCGTCATTTGCCCAGGCGCTTCTTCACACCCTTGCGGAAGGTGTAGAGCGGCAACATGACGGCAGTGGCTGCGTCCATGACTTTGACGCGGGCCTCCAATTGGGCGCGGCCGGCGGCCACGCGCATCTGCTGCATTCGCTCGCGAAAGACCTCGGAGATCGGCCAGTTCTCGACCAGGATCGGCTCGGCTTCCGTCTCGACCGACTGCCATTCCCAGGCGCAGGCGGCGAAGGTGAGGCCGGCGCCAAACGCCACCATGGCAAAACGGGCGCCAGTCTGGATGCGGCCGTCTTCCAGGGCCTCGCACAGGGCCAGGGGCACCGAGGCGGCCGAGGTATTGCCATAGCGGTCGATATTGATGACGATCTTGCTGCGATCGACGCCCAGGCGTCGCGCCGCCAGGTCGATGATGCGGTCGTTGGCCTGATGAGGGATGATCAGATCGACCTGGTCGATGGTGAGACCGGCATCGGCCACGACTTTGATCACCGAATCGGTGAGGACGCGGGCGGCGAACTTGAACACGCGCTGCCCATCCATGCGTAGCTTGTGTTTTTTCTGCGCCAGGTCTGCGGGCGTCAGGTCGGTGACGCAGCCAAAGCCGGGAACGATGAGGGCATCGGCCTCACTGCCATCCGAGCCGGTGAGATGGCTGAGCAGGCCGCCGGGCTGCGTGCTCTGGCTAACGATGACGGCGCCGGCGCCGTCGCCAAAGAGAATGTTGGTGTTGCGGTCGCTCCAGTCTACAGCAAAGCTCAGCTTTTCGGCCCCCACCACCAGGATGTGGCGATAGGCGCCCGTCTGCACGAATTGGGAGGCAGTGATGAGGCCGTAGACGAAGCCCGAACACCCGGCCACCAGCGTCATGGCCCCAGCCCTAGCGGCGCCCAGCCGATCTTGCAGCAGGCTAGAAGCGGGGGGGCAGAAGTAGTCGGGGGTGGAGGTGGCAAGGATGATGAGGTCGAGGTCGGCGGCCGTGATCTCGGCCTTTGCCAGCGCCCGTTCGGCTGCGATGACCGACATATCGACGGTGGTTTCGTCGGCTGCGGCCAGGCGCCGTTCGCGGATGCCGGTGCGACTGACGATCCATTCGTCGCTGGTGTCCACCATGGCGGCCAGCTCGTGATTGGTGAGCACACGTTCGGGTGCATACATGCCCCAACCGCTGATTTTGCTGTGGAAATGAGTCATGATTGGTCCTTTTGAATCTTCGCTCGCTGGGTTGACCTATTATGAGAATCGTGAAACGTGTAACGTGAAGCGTGAAAGGTGAAGCGGGAGAGAATGGCGGCCTTTGTCACGCATCACGAGTCACGTTTCAGAAAAGAATGCTTTTGCTGGCTATCGATAGGCTCACGCCGCCAGGGGCTGGTCGGCGCCAGCAGCCTGGCGGGTACGCCGCCAGTAGGCATAGGCGCCAACGCCCACCAACGAGACGGTGCCGATGGCGGTGGCAGGGGCCAACCAGCGAAAGCGCGCTGGCTGGCGCGGGGACATGCCCAGCACCCGCTGTGTCTGTTGGCGGCGCGCTTCGGCTTCGAGCTGTTGGCCCAGGCTGGCGCGAAAGGTCGGAGAGGGGGCGACAGGCCGGAGCAAACGCCAGAGATCGTGCACCAGGCTGAACAAGGCTGTCAAGATGGCCGGTGTGCCAGGAGCGTTTTCGATCAGGCCCGTCTTGGCCTCGCCCTGCTGCAACAGCGTCTGAAAATGGATGTCGAGAATGTCAGGATAGGTGTAGGTTGTCATCTTCTCTTTCGCAGTCAGACGGCGTAGGCCACCACGCCAACAGTGCCAGGGCCGAGGTGAACGGCGACCGAGGTGGCCAACGGCGTCAACCAAACGTCGTCGCAATTCACCGCCTGCCCGACCATGGCGACGAGCACGGCGGCGTCTTGGGGTGCGCGGGCGTGGACGACGGCGGCACGGGCCGGCGCGCCGGCCAGACGATCGGAAATCGTCTGCACCATGTGCTCAAGCGCCCGTTTGCGGCTGCGCACGCGTTCACCGGCTGCCAGGGCGCCATCTTCCAGGGCGATGATCGGTTTGACATCCAACAAGGAGGCGATGGCCGAACCCAGGGCGCTGATGCGGCCGCTCATCTGGGCGTACTTCAGAGTCGCAGGTGTGAGGAGGATGTTCATGCCCTTGCGGATGGCGTCCAGCCGAGCCAGGATCTGTTCGAGCGAGCGCCCGGCGGCCAGGGCTTCCAGGGTCTCGGCAGCCATGAAACCCAGTCCGGCCGAGCCGCAAGCCGAATCGAAGGGATAGACCGGGATGGCGTCCCTGACCATTTCGGCGGCCAGAACCGCCGACTGATAGGTGCCGCTCAGCCGGGCGGTGACATGCATCGAGAGGATGGCGTCGAACTCCCCGCTCAGGCGGCGGTAGAGATCAGCCAACTCGCCGGGGCTGGGTTGCGACGTCTGGGGGATGTGGCGCTCGGCCTCGACGCGGGCATAGAAACTGGCTTCGTCGATGTCCACGCCTTCGCGAAAACTATCCTGCCCAAAACGAATATGGATGGGGATGATGTGCAGCTGGCGGCGGTGCGGCCAGTTGGGAGGGGTATCGCAGGTGGAATCGGCGACGATGGCGATGCGCTGAGACATGGCTGGGTTGAGCGGACAAAGTGAGCACAGGATAGGAAGCCGGTGGTTCGGGCTAGTGTTCTGGCTCACCCAAATCGGAACGCAAAGAGAGGAGCGTGCGGTGATAGAGCGATTTGATCGAGGATTCGGTGCGGCCCATGATCTGGCCGATCTGAGCGTTGGGCAGGTGCTCGACGAACTTGAGAATGAGCAGCTGTTGGCGGTCGGCCGGTAGGCGGCGAATGGCCTGCAACAGCTCATCACGTGTTTCTTTGGCTTCGACCACGGGGCCGGGGCCGGGCCGTCGCGCCCCGATCAGGGCCGCGTCGTCGAGGGGGACGGTGCGATGGCGGGCGTGGTGGCGATGCCAATTGGCGATCAGGTTATGAGCGATGCGGTAGAGCCAGGCGGAAAACGGGGCGCCGCGGTCTTCGTAAGCGGTCAGGTTGTCGAGGGCTTGGAAGAAGGTGCGCGCGGTCAGGTCTTCGGCCTCATCGTGGCTGCCCACCCGATAGTAGACATAGCTATAGATGCGGTCGACGTAGCGCTGATAGAGTTCGCCAAATGCTTCCGGTTCGACTCTGGCTCGTTCGACCAGGCTGGCTTCGTTCAAGTGTTCGAGAGGACGCACGATCAATACCTGGGCGCCCGGCGACTGTCTGACAACTGCCTGGTTGGGCAATTGCTTGCTAGAACACCGCCGCGGCGGTCTGGTTGCGGTGGGGGAGGTGCGAAATGGGGTGAAGATGGGGAAGCCATTGTAGCACGGGCCAGAGCGCCGACAAAGCGTTGGCATCGATGCCGCCCTTATGCTATCCTTTGCCTCAGTCCCACACCGGTCAGGTTTGCGAATCCTGACAGGTGTCTTACTCTGTCAGGAGGCCGCTTTGAATTCAGATTCTACTAACAGCCGTGTGGTCATCACCGGCATGGGCGCCATCAGCGCCCTGGGCAACAATGTTGCCACAACCTGGGAGGGCATGCTGGCCGGACGCAGCGGGGCTGTGCCTCTGGCCGATGAGATCGACGATGTGCCCGCCCGCATCGCCTGCACCCTCAAGGATTTCCGGCCCGAAGAACGTCTGTCGCCGCGCGAGGCGCGACGTTTGGGGCGCCTGACCCTGATGGCAATGCTCACGGCCGAGGAGGCCATTGCCGAGGCAGGCATCGAATTGCCCGGGGAGGACCCGACCCGATTTGGGATCGAGGTCGGCAGCGCTTTCGGCGCCCTCGACATCGTCGAGGAAGAATCGCACAAGATCCGCACCCGCGGGCCGAAGAGCCTGAACGTGATCCTGGCCCCGGCTGTGCTCGTTACCACCACGCCCTGCCATCTGGCCATCCGCTACGGCGCCCAGGGTCCGGTCAATTCGCCGGTGGCCGCCTGCGCGACGGGTGTGTTCAGCATCGGCGAGGCGGCTCGACGCATCCGGCTGGGCGAGGCGGATGTCATGCTGGCGGGCGGCACCGATTCGTACCTGACGCCGCTCTTGCGCACGGCGTTCAGCCGGCTGGGGGCCATGTCCACCCGCAACGACGAGCCCCAGACCGCCTGCCGGCCCTTCGACCTCAACCGCGACGGCATGGTGGCTGGCGAAGGCGCCGTGACTTTGGTGCTTGAGTCGTTGGCGCATGCCCAAGCCCGGGGCGCCACCATCCTGGCCGAGGTCTGCGGCCTGGGCTTCACCTCCGACGCCTACCACATGGCTGCGCCCGACCCAGAAGGAAGCGGCGCTGCACGGGCCATGCAGATGGCCCTGCGACAGTCGGCGATGCGGGCCGAGGATATCGACTATGTGGCCGCGCACGGCACCGGCACCAAACTCAACGACTCATCCGAAACCAAAGCGACCAAGCGCGCCCTGGGCGAACACGCCTATGCCATCCCGGTGGTCTCGATCAAGCCGATGATCGGGCACACGATGGGCGCGGCCGGAGCTTTCGGCGTTTTCACCATCGTCCAGGCCATCCGCTCGGGGTGGGTGCCGCCCACCATCAACTACGAAACGCCTGACCCGGAATGCGACCTGGATTATGCGCCTAACAGCGCCCGCCAGGTGCATGTCGATGCCGGCATGGCCAATGCCTTTGGCTTCGGCGGCCAGAACGCTTCCCTCGTTGTCCGTCGTTACGAAGCATGAGCCAGGCTCGACCCCAGACCGCCCAGCTTTTCATCACCTGCCTGGTCGACCATCTCTATCCGCACATTGCCGAAGCGGTGGTGACGGTGTTGGAGCGCGAGGGTGTGACGGTCGAGGTTCCGGCCGGCCAGACCTGCTGCGGCCAACCGGCATTTAACGGCGGCTTTCTGGCCGAGGCGCGGCAGATGGCGCGGCATTTCCTTGATCGCTTTGCCGCCAGCGAAGGGCCGATCGTCTGTCCGTCCGGTT
This sequence comes from uncultured Caldilineales bacterium, assembly GCA_964460135.1. GTDB lineage: Bacteria > Chloroflexota > Anaerolineae > J102 > J102 > SSF26. The sequence goes on from CAYWPZ010000140.1 coordinate 7,519, forward strand.
CTTGCGCCAGCATGGTGGCCCATCACTACACGGGTCTGTTTGCCAACGAGCCGGACTCCTTGGCCAAAGCAACGGCTGTCGCCGCCCGGCTGCGCGAGTTCAGCCAGTTTCTGGTCGAAGACCTGGGCCTGGAGAGCGCCGGCGGGTTGCCCGGCCGCTATACCTACCACCCCAGCTGCCACCTGATGCGTGACCTGGGGGTGCATGGCTGCGCCGAGACCCTGCTCGACCATATCCCCGGCGCCGAGCGCGTGCCCCTGCCCGAAGCCGACGCCTGCTGCGGCTTTGGCGGCCTGTTCGCGGTCAAATTGCCGGCCGTTTCGTCGGCGATGCTGCGCCGCAAACTGGAACATGTGGGCGCCAGCGGGGCCGAGACCTGTGTGCTCTGCGACGCCTCGTGTATGACGCACATGAACGGCGGGCTGATCGCAGCCGGGAAGCCGCCGATGGTGAGACATTTGGCCGAGGTGCTGGCCGAGGTGCCGGCCGCACGATGAACAGCGGCTTCAACCGGCGAGCCGAGATCGCCCTGGTGAACGACTCGCTACAACAGGCCCTGCGGCTGACGCGCAGCAAGTTTGTGGATGCGCGCTTGCGCGCCCTGGGCAGCCTGCCGCACGGCGAAGCCCTGCGCGATCAAGCCCGCATCATCCGCGCCAACACCCTGGCCCGGCTGGACGAACACCTGCTGGCGTTCGAGGCCAGCGCCCGGGCCAACGGCAGCCAGGTGCATTGGGCGCAAGATGGGGCCGCAGCCTGCGCCATCGTCCGCCAGATCGCGCAAGAGAACGGCGTGCAACGCATCGTCAAGGGCAAGTCGATGCTGAGCGAGGAGATCGCACTGAATCGCGCCCTGGAAGGGGCGGGGTTGACGGTGTTGGAGACCGACCTGGGCGAGTACATCGTTCAGATCAGCCACGACCGCCCCAGCCACATCATCGCCCCCATCATCCACAAGACCAAAGACGAAGTGGCGGCCCTGTTTCACAAGCATCTGGCCACACCGGCCGACGCCGACATCCCCACCCTCACCGCCGCCGCCCGCCGCACCTTGCGCCAGGGCTTCCTCCAGGCCGAGATGGGGATCACCGGCGCCAATTTCGGCTTGGCCGAGACGGGCAGCATTGTGCTGGTGACCAATGAGGGCAACGGTCGTCTGTGCTCGACGACTCCCGCCATTCACGTCGCCCTCATCGGCATCGAACGGATTGTCCCCACCCTGGCCGACCTGGGGGTGTTGTTGCAGGTACTGGCGGCCAGCGCCACGGGCCAGGCCCTCAGTGTCTACACCAGTCTGATCACCGGTCCCCGCCGCAGCCGCGACGAAGACGGCCCCGACCAGGTGCACATCGTGCTGGTGGACAACGGCCGCACCGCCGCCCTGGCCGGCGAACTGGCCGAAATCCTCTATTGCATCCGTTGCGGCGCCTGCTTGAATGTCTGCCCGGTGTACCAGAATGTGGGCGGGCACGCCTACGACGCCGTTTATCCCGGCCCGGTTGGCATCGTCGTCAACCCGGCCCTGGATGGTTTGGGGCCGTGGTGCGAACTGCCGCAAGCCTCCAGCCTATGTGGGGCCTGCACCGAGGCCTGCCCTGTGCGCATCGATGTCCCGCGCATGTTGCTCAAACTGCGCGCCGATGCCGTGGCCGAGGGCTATGCGCCTGCCTGGCTGCGGGCCGGCATCCGCTTGTACGCCTGGGCCGCCACCCATCCCCGGCTCTTCCGCCTGGGCGGGCGCTGCGCTCGCTGGGGTCAGCGACTGGCCCCGCGCGCTGCCTTCGGGTGGACGCGCCGGCTGCCCGGCCCCCTGGCCGCCTGGACCGAGACCCGCGCCTTCCCGCCTTTGGCCGCCGAGAGTTTCAGCCGGCGGTGGGAGAAGAGGGCGAAGCCATGAGCACAGACGCCCGCGCCGCCATCCTCGACCGCATCCGCCAGGGCAAAGAACGCGCCTACCTGCCCTCGCTCACCGGCGCTACACCGCCGCCGCCGGCGCCGCCGCCCTTCGACGAGCCGCTGACCGAGGTCTTTAGCCGTGCAGCCACGGCCGTGCAGGCCCAGGTGCACCGCGCCGGCGGCGACGCCGAGGCTGTGGCGCTGCTGGTGTCTGAGCTGAGGGCCAGGGGCTGCCGGCAGGTGTTGGGCTGGACGGCCGAGCGATTGCAGCTGCCGGGGTTGGGCGCGGCGTTGCGCGCGGCCGAGATCGATCACATCCCCAGCCGCTTGCCTGGGCTTCGTCGGCTGGCTGACCTGGAACGGCTGCATCCCATCCCCGCCGGCCTGACGGCGGCTGCAGCCGGGCTGGCCCGCACCGGCAGCCTGGCGATGTTCGCCGACCGCGACCACGGACGGCTGGCTTCGCTGCTCCCGCCCATCCATTTCGCCCTCTTGCGCGCCGAGCAGATCTACCCCGACCTTGCCGCCTGGTTGGCTGCCGACGGCGTCGCCCGACAGATCGCCGCCAGCAGCAACACCGTCATCATCACCGGCCCCAGCCGCACCGGTGACATCGCCCAAACGCTGACGCTGGGCGCACACGGTCCGCGCGAGTTGCACATCGTGCTCGTGGGCAGGGTGGTTTGACCGGGGCAGGTGAAAGGCTATAATCGCGATGTTCTTGATTTTCGCTTGGCAAGGTAAGGCGCAATGCTCGATTCAAGAAAACGTTGGATTGTTGAAGACCGTGATGGGAATCCAGTCTATCTGACGGAGGAACGATGGCGACATATCATCGATCCAAGCAATCATCCCGAAGTGGTCAGCTTTGAAGAACATCTCAAGACGACTATTAAGAAAGGGCGACGCCGCCAGGAGCCGCTCAACCCACGCAAGTATAGATACATCCACGAGTTCGATGACTTGCCTGACGGAATGAGTCATATTGTTGCAATTGTACTTTTTGGATATTCTGTAGGCGAAAATGATTCCTTTATCCAGAATAATTTCATTGCCACGGCCTTTTTCAAACACATCAAGTCATAGAGATAGAAAATGAAAAAGTATTATTATGATGAAGAAGTAGATATTCTGTACGTTTCCTTCTCAGAAGGCGAGAAGGCATCTGCGGCCGTGGAATTGAACGACAACATCCTGCTTCGTTTCAACCGCGCCGAGAAGCGTGCGATTGGCTTGACCCTGATGGATTTCTCTGTGCTCGTCCAACTCACACAGCTTGGCCCGCGTCACTTTCGGCTCAGCGGTTTGCAGGATCTCGAACCTGATTGGCAGGAGATGGTCATCGATATCATCACGCAACCACCGGTCAGCGATATCCTCAAAGTCTCCGGCTATGTCTCATCGCCGTTCGAAATCGTACCAATTACTTCTGTTACCAAGCCGCCGCACTTGATGGCGGCATAAGCCATGCTTGCCAAAGTGCTCTCTTGCGCGGTAGTCGGTCTCGATGGCCGCTTGATCGAGGTCGAGATCGATAAGATCGGGGGCGTGGCAAATTTCCTCATGGTGGGGTTGCCCGACGCGGCGGTGCAAGAATCGCGGGTGCGGGTGCGCTCGGCCATCCGCAACAGCGGCTTGCGCTTCCCCATGGGTACCTATACCGTCAACCTGGCCCCGGCCGACCTGCCCAAGCGCGGCCCGGCCTTCGACCTGCCCATTGCCGTCGGCGTCCTGGCCGCCACCGAGCAAGCGCCGCTGGACGCGCTGGAGGGCGCGATCTTCGTGGGGGAACTGGCGTTGGATGGCAGTCTGCGCCATGTCAACGGCGTGTTGCCCGTGGCCGACTTTGCCCGCCGCAATGGTTTTCGCCGCGTCTATGTGCCCGAGATAGACGCTGCCGAGGCGGCGCTGATCGATGGCCCCGAAGTCATCCCCGTCGATCACCTCACCCACCTGGTCAATCACCTGGCGGGCGTCGTCCCTATCCCGCCGCAGCCGCATCCGCCGGTGAGCGAGCCGAGTGGGGTCGGCCAAGCCGTCGATCTGGCGGATGTGAAGGGGCAGGAGCATGTGAAACGGGCGCTGGAAGTGGCGGCAGCCGGGGGGCATAACATGCTGATGGTGGGGCCGCCCGGTTCGGGCAAGACGCTATTGGCCCGCTGCATGCCCGCCATCCTCCCGCGTCTGACTGCCGACGAAGCCCTGGAAGTCACACGCATCTATTCTGTGGCCGACCAACTGCCCGCCGAAAGCCCACTCATGCGCGCCCGGCCCTTTCGCTCCCCCCACCACACCATCTCCTACGCCGGGCTGATCGGCGGCGGCCGCGTCCCTCGCCCTGGCGAGATCAGCCTGGCCCATCGCGGCGTGCTCTTCCTGGACGAACTGCCCGAATTCGGCGGCCACATGCTGGAGATGCTTCGCCAACCGCTGGAAGACAAGCAGATCACGCTCTCGCGAGCAGCTACGGCCGTCACCTTCCCCACCAACTTCATGCTGGTGGGCAGCATGAACCCCTGCCCATGCGGCTATTTTGGCGACCCGGTGCGCGCCTGCACCTGCGCCAGCGCTGCCGTCCAGAACTATCAGAAACGGATTTCTGGCCCCCTCCTCGACCGCATCGACATCCATGCGCAGGTGCCGCGCGTGGATTATGACAAACTGACCGATGACACCCGCGGCGAAGCCTCAAGCGCAGTGCGCGAGCGGGTGCAAGCGGCCCGCGCCCGCCAGGAAGAGCGGCTGAAGAACACACACGCTCGCTGCAACGCTGACATGGGGCCGACCGAGGTGCGGGAGTTCTGTCAGTTGGACGAGACCGGGCATAGTCTCATCGGCGCGGCCATGCGCCAGCTCAACCTCAGCGCCCGCGCCTATCATCGCGTGCTCAAACTGGCGCGCACCATCGCCGACCTGGCCGAAAGCGACGCCATCCGCCCCGCTCACATCGCCGAGGCGATCCAGTATCGCCCGCGGCAGCGAAGCAGTTAGCGCCCTGACGACCTGAACGACGGTTTGACGACCGAGCAACCAACGGCATATAATCCGGCTATCCCTTTCGCTTGGAGCCAGACCATGATCGAAGTCGTCATCGACAGCGTACGCATCAGCCTGATGTCGCAGCACCGCGTGGTCGTCTTGCGCGAGAAAGGCGGCCAGCGCTATCTGCCGATCTGGATTGGCGCGCCCGAAGCCGACGCCATCACCTTGCGTTTGCAGGGCGTGCAGGTCGACCGGCCGCTTACGCACGACCTGTT
>CAYWPZ010000141.1:0-12670 GCA_964460135.1 uncultured Caldilineales bacterium
AGGCGCCCTCTGGGGCGGATTCTGGTCGTTGGCCTTCCTGGCCGGCGGCGTCGCCTTTCTGCTCGTATTCGTACGCAATAGCGAGCAGTGGTGGGCGCTCATCCCCGGCTGCACGCTGCTGGGCCTGGGAACGTTGATCGGGCTGAGCGTGATCAACGACGACCTGGCCGGCCGCTTCGGCGGCGCCCTCTTCCTCGGCGCCATCGGTCTCGGCTTCTGGGCCGTCTACCTGGCGCGCCGCGAACAATGGTGGGCGATCATCCCCGGCGGCGTGTTGTGGTCCATCGCCGCCATGCTGATCATGGAGCCGGTCATGGGCGACGAGAACATGGTCGGCGTCATGTTCTTCGGCATGGCCCTCACCTTCGTCCTGGTGGCTTTGTTGGGCCAACCGCGCGGGAAGATGAATTGGGCCTACATCCCGGCCGGGGTGATGCTTATCCTCGCCGTTTTCCTCTCCGCCGGCTCCGCCCAATGGCTCGGCTATATCTTCCCGGCAGCCTTGATCATCGGCGGCATCTTCTTGCTCTTTCGCAACGCTTTGGCGAAATGAGCTGTGTTCCGTGCTCCGTAAAGCTATGTTCGACTTTACGCCACACGAAACGCACAACAGGCAATATCTACCACCCACTTACAAATTCAGGAGCAACAGTTATGGAACACCGACTCTATCGTAGCCGCGCCAATCGCATGGTGAGCGGCGTCTGCGGCGGGCTGGGCGAATATCTGGGCCTGGACCCGACCTGGATCCGTCTCGCCTTCCTCGCCTTCACGCTGGCAGGCGGCGCCGGCATCCTCATCTACATCCTCATGCTCATTATTGTGCCTGAGAATCCCAACCAAGTGGCCGCCACCCTGGTCGTCTCGGACCAGCAGCCGGGGTCAGAATCGGGGCCGGGCGAGGGCGGCTCAGTCGTGCCCGAAACCGAACGCACGCGCAACGCCATGCTCTTCGGCGCCATCATCATTGTCGCTGGCGCCTTCCTCTTGCTACGCAACCTGGGCCTGGGATTGTTCGAATGGTTCGATGGCGACTTCCTCTGGCCGCTTCTGCTCATCGCTGGCGGCGGCTTGCTGCTCTGGCGCTACCTTCGGCAGGAGTGATCCGACCGTGAAAAACGAACGACGTCCTGGGCTTTTTGGCCCCCTCCTTCTCATCAGCGCCGGTCTGCTCTTCCTGCTCAACAACCTGGGCGTGGTAGACTGGAGCATCTGGCGCAGTCTGCTCAGCCTGTGGCCCATCCTCCTCATCGGCGCCGGCCTCGATCTCTTGATCGGACGGCGATCGACGATCGCTTCGCTGGTCGTAGCCGTCCTCGTGCTGGCCTTGCTCTTCGGCGGCGGCTGGTACCTGGTGCAACAGAGCGCTCCCAGCGGCGCCGCCGCCAGCCACACCATCAGCCAGACCCTGGCCGGCATCGAACAGGCCGAGATCACCATCCGGGCGGGGGTGAGCGATTTTCGTCTTGGCCCGGCAGCTGGAGACGGCAAACTGATCGAAGGCACTGTCGGCTTGCGCCCCAACCAGTCGCTGGACGAATCCTTCACCACCGCCGGCGACCAGGCGACGTACCGTCTGCTGATTGCCGGACCCAACCTGACCCTGGCCCCCAATCTCAGTCGCAACAATGCCGAACAGTGGCATCTGGACCTGAGCCAGGAAGCGACGCTCGACCTCGACCTGAGCGTTGGCGTGGGCGAGGCAAACGTCGATCTCAACCGGCTCGAACTCAGCCGGCTTGCTTTCCACATCGGCGTCGGCGACGCTGTGATCCTGCTGCCTGAACAGGGCCGGTTCCAGGCCAAAGTGGATGGCGGCATGGGCAAGCTGGTGGTGCGTATCCCACCGCAGATGGCCGTCCGTATCCAGGCCGACAGCGGCATTGGCGACATGGATGTCGATAGCGAGTTCCAACGCCAGGGCGATGTCTACCTGACGCCCGGCTTCGAGACGGCCGAGAATCGCGTCGAACTCGATGTCGATATCGGCATCGGCAGCATCGTCATCGAATCGTATCGTGGCAGCTGAGCCACTCCAGGTGCGACGCACTCCCGCCTGAGCACTGGCGGCGGTGCGTCGCACCTTTCAAGGAGACCCCCATGCAAACTCGTCAACGTCTCAGCAAACTCATCGGCCCACTCGTGCTCATCATCCTGGGCCTCCTGCTCCTGTTCTACAACCTGGGCGTCATCGACGCCAATCTCTGGGAGTTCATCTTTGGGCTATGGCCGTTGCTGGTGATGGCGGCGGCTGTCAGTATGCTGCTGGGCGGCGGCAGCCTCTTCTTCCCCCTTGCCCTGATCGCCTTTGCCGCCGGCTTCCTGATCGACAATCTCGGCCTGGTCGAGTGGGAGATGTGGGAGACGCTGGGCCGGCTCTGGCCGCTGTTCCTGGTGGCCGTCGGGCTGGATGTGCTGGTGCTCTCGCGCTTGCGCCGCCAAACGACCCACAGCGAGGAAATCAATCTTGCGTCTGCAGAGGCCGCCAGCGCTCGCGTCAAGTTGGCGATGGGGATTGGCCGCATGCGCTTGCAGGCCGGCCGCGCCGATGGCGCTCTGGCCTCAGGTTCGGCGCAGCTGGGGCCGGACGAAAGCCTGAAACAGAGCCTACGCCTGCACCGCAGCGAGGCGCGCATCAAGATCGAGCAATCGATCCCCTGGCACTATTTCTTCACCGGCGGCTGGCTGGGCGAACGTCATTGGCAGCTCAACCTCAATCCTGCCCTGCCCATCAGTCTCGATATCGATGGCGGCCTGGGCGACCGCACCCTCGACCTGCACTCGCTCAACCTCACGCGGCTGGAGGTGGACGGCGGCATTGGCGCCCTGACCTTGACGCTGCCCGCCCAAGGCCAATTGCAGGCCAAAATCGATGGCGGCATTGGCGACAAGACCGTCTACATCCCGGCCGGCGTCGGCGCCCGCATCGAGATCGACTCCGGGCTGGGCAGCCGTCAGGTGCGCGGGGTCTTCAGCCAGCAGGGCAAGGTCTACGCCACCGCTGACGCCGCCACGGCCCCAAATCGCCTTGATCTGAAGATCGACCACGGCTTCGGTTCACTCACGGTCGTGCAGATGGCGGCGGCGGAACCTGCCGCCGAGCTGCGCTGATACTGGCATCAGATGCAAGTGAACGGGTCAGCGAGCGCCTCGGCCTTGCGATCCCTGAAACCGGCCAGGAAGCGAAGGAAACGGTGGGCGTCGGCGAAGTTGCTCGCCATGCCCACCGACGCCCGCACGGCACCTGTGGCTTTGCTGCCGTCCGGCCCGGCCAGACATTCGTGGAAACGGGCCAGATCGAACGCCCCGCCTGCCGTTGCCTGCTGCACACACCCGCGCATCTGCTCGGCCGAGTAGGTCAGGCTGTATTCACCGGCGCCGGGGTTGCAGAAACAGCCGGAGCGGATGGAGATGGCAGCGCGGTTGGCTTCGGCCTCGACCTGTTGGTAGGAGAAGAGGATGCCAGCCGCGTCGAGCAGGTTGAAGGCGATCGTGCCGCCGCGCTGGTGCGCATCGCCCGGGCCGTAGATCTGCACCAGGGGGGCGCCGCTGCCGTGGCGCAGGGCTTGCATCTCGCGCAGCAGATAGGCCGTCAGGGCCATGACCCGGTCGTGGATGCACTCGATGCCGATCTCGTCGAGCAGGCGCAGGCCGTTGCTGATCGCCGGCAGCCCCAGATAGTTGACCGTGCCCTCCTCGAAGGCTGCTGCTCCTTCGGCCAGGATGTGGAGCTCGGCTTTGGTCGAGACCATCTGCACCGTCCCGCCCGCAAACCAGGGCCGGCGCAACCGGGCCAGGGCGGCGCGACGGGCAATGAGGGCGCCGATGCCGGTGGGGTAGCCGAACATCTTGTAAAACGAGATGGGCGCGAAATCCGGGCGCAGGCGGCTGAGGTCGAGGCGGTTGGTGGGGGCGAAGGCAGCCGCATCCAGCAGGACGTCGAAGCCGCGCGCCTGAGCCAGTTCTACCCACTCTAGCGGGTGCTGGACGCCGGAAAAGTTGGATTGGGCGGGGAAGGCAAACAGCCGCGGCCCGGTCGCTGGCGCCATCGCCAGATAGGGCGCCGGGTCAGGGGCGCGCAGGCTGCTGGGGTCGAGCGGGATGTAGGTGACGGCGGCGCCGCCGGCGCGGGCGAATTCACGGATGCCATGCACCGAGTTGTGGTTATCGGCCACCAGGACGAAGCCGCCGCCGGGCGCAAAGGGATAGCTTTCGGCCAGGAGCTTGAGGGCGCCGCTGGCATTGGCCGTGAAGATGACCAGGTAGTCGGCAGGGTCGGCGCGGAAGAAGGCCAGGACATCGGCGCGGGCCTGTTCGACCCGTTCGGTGGCGGCCAAGGAGGCCGGGTTTTGCGAATGAGGGTTGCCCAGCACCAACGCCTGCAGCATTTCGGCGTGCTGCTGCACCAGGCTGGCCGGATAGAGGCAGCCGCCGGTATAGTCCAGATAGACTTGATCGCCCACTTCCAGTCGCCGGAATTCCCGCCGCCGCAGGTCGTCCAATGCCTGGGTGCGGCCGTAGGCCGGAAAAGCGGACAGGAACTCGGCCAATGCAGGTTCGAACGCTGGGATGGTCATGAAAGGCGCTCCACGAAGACTTCGATCACGCCGCCGCAGGCCAGGCCCACGCTCTGCGCCCACTCGTCGGTGATGCCGTAGGAGAGCAGTCGCGGCTGCCCCTGGGCGATGACCGCCATCGCTTCCTGGGCGACGGCGCTCTCGACGCAGCCGCCGCTGACCGAACCAGCCATCTCGCCGAGCGACGAGACAGCCATCTTGGCCGCCAACGGGCGCGGGGCCGAGCCGTAGACCTGGACGACCGTGGCCAGGGCGACGCCTTTGCCTTCATTTTGCCAACGTGTGATCGTAGAAACAAGCTCGTGCATAGTTGTTTTGGGGTTCGGGGTTCCGGGTTCGGGGTTCCGGGTTCGGGGTTTACTGGTCTCCTGGTCTCCCGATCTACCTGCCCCCGGCGAACAAAACGGCCAGTTGTTCCAGGCTGTGCAGGTTGTGGATGGGCAGGAAGTGATCGACAAAGGGGAGGGCGGCCTGCATTCCCCTCGTCAGGGGCTGATAGTCGGGCGAGCCGAGGAGCGGGTTGAGCCAGATCAGGCGGTAGCTGCTACGATGCAAGCGATCCATCTGGCGGCGGATCTCTTCTGGGTCGCCCCTGTCCCAGCCATCGCTGATGAGGATGACGATGGCCCCGCGGCCCAGCACCCGCCTGGCCCAGGCCTGGTTGAAGCTCTTCAGAGCCTGCCCGATTTGGGTGCCGCCGCCCATGTCGCTGACCCGAACGCTCACGGCGGCCAGGGCGCTGTTCAGGCCCCGCCGCCGCAGGTGTGGGGTGATGCGGCTGAGCCGGGTGCTGAAGACGAAGGCTTCGGCCTGGTCGCGGCGGCCCAGGGCATAGATGAATTGCAGCAGCAATCGGCTGTAGGGCGCCATCGAACCGCTCACATCGCAAAGGACGACCACAGGGCGGGGCTTGCTTCGCCGCTGCCGCCAGCGCAGGGCCAACGGCTCGCCGCCAAAGCGCCAACTGCGGCGCCGTGTGCGCCGCCAGTCCAGATCGACGCCATGCAGGGCAGGGATGCGACGGCGGGTGCGGCGCAGGGGCAGGCGCCAGGGCATGGCCCGGATCAGTCGCTGGAGGATGGCCATCTCCTCGGCGCTGAGGTCCTCGAAGCGTCGATAGCGCAGGATCTCGATGGCGCTGTAGTCGCCTCGGGCTTCTGGCAGGGCCTCCTGTTCGGCGTCCGTCTGGCGGCTTTGTTTCGGCCCGGCCAGCGCGCGGCGACGCGAACGCACCTCCGGCTCCGGCCAGCGCCGATCGCCCAGCGCCGTCGGTCGGCCCCCCGCCTCGGCCCGCCAGAAAAGGTCGAAGGCCAGATCGAACAGCGCCATGTGCTCGCGTCGATTGATCAACACGGCCCGGGCCGCGTTTTGCACATCCTCGCGGCGCTCGACATCCACATGGCTCAGTCCCGCGGCCAGGTCGGCCGCCTGCGCCGGTGTGACCGGGATGCCGGCCCCGCGCAGCAGACGGACGAAGCGGACGAGGTTGGGGAGGAGGTGGGACATGGGGGAGGTTGGAGATTGGTTATTGGAGATTGGCGGCTTGTCCTGAGCGCAGCAAGCGGCGGAGGAGGGAGGGGCGGCGGGTCGAGCGGGTCTGGCATTCGGCGGCGACGGCTTCGAGCCAGCGCAGTTGCTCGTCCAGGTCGGGCGGGGTAGGAGCGGGGCCAAGGGGAACGTGAGGATAGGAGGTGTAGGGGCGCGGGTGGATGAAATCGGGCCGGGCCTGGCGCAGAAAGGCGGCCGTGGCGCGGGCGTGTGCGGCTGTCTGACCGGGCAGCCCGGCGAGGACGAAAACACGGGTGCGGATGCCAAAACGACGGGCGTCGGCGATGACGCGGCGGGCATAGGCCAGATAGGGAGCGGACTCCTGGGCTTCGGTGATGCGCCCCAGTTTGACCAGCAACTCGGGGTCGGTGGTCTCGATGCCCAGCTTGATCACCGTGCAAGCGGCCTTTGCCATCGCTGCGAGGAGCGTTGGGTCGAAGTGTTCCGGGCGCGATTCGCATTCCCAGGCGGTGCGGAAGCTGGCTGCGCTCAGTTGGTGGGCGATGGCCAGGGCGCGGTCGCGATCGGCGGCAAAGACGAGGTCACGCACCATGATCCGGCGCGGGCGGAACTCGCCCTGTAGCCACAGCATCTCATCCACCACTTGGGCAACCGCACGAGGCCGAAACGAGCGCCCCTGCGCCGCCACATAGGCGCAAAAAGTGCAGCCATCGTCGCAGCCGCGGGCGCTGAAGAGGCTGAGAAAGCCATAGCCCTGCCAGGGGACGGCATCCCAGGCCGGGCGAGGCAGGAGGCCGGGGTCGCGCACCAAGCCGGCGTGGTTGTGCTGGTGGGGGAGCAGGTCGCGCACACGCACGGGGCCGGGTGCAGGCAGGGGCGCCGCCGCCAGCCGGGCCAGAGCCAGGTCGGGGTCGCCCAACAAAACGTGCGACGCCCCTGCCGCCAGCAGCAACGCGGCGTCGAAACGGGCGCCGGCGCCGATGGCAACCACGGGCAGAGCGGGAAACGCCTGGCGCAGCGCGCCCAGGGCGGCGGCGTCGGCTGACAGGGTGGTGTGGCTTGTCAGCACGGCCAGCAGGTCCGGCGCGGCGGCCTGAATCCGGGCGACCGTCGCCGCCAGGTTGAGGCGCTCAGCCACTGCATCCAGCACCTGCGCCGCCAGCCCGGCCTGGCGACAGGCGGCGGCGACCACGGCCAGCGTATGGGGCGGGTAGGCAAAGCCGGCCGAGAGGGTGCCAAAGCCCGCCACGCCTTCGCGGTTGGCGACGGCGTCGGCTGGCGAGGGAGGGTTGAGCAAGAGCACCATCGTCAGAAGTATAGCATGGGCGACAAAGACTCCACGAGGCCGGGGGCGGCGGACACGGTTGTCGTCATTGACACTTGACGCGGATTGAAGTAAGATGCCTTGCGATGTAAGGTTGATTGTCAGTATTGCTGACCATCGCTCCTGCCCAAAGTTGTGGTTGCTCACGTTTCGACATTTCATTTCTTCCCCCAGTTTCTTTTATCCCGGAGGTTCTCTTCGATGGCAAAAACAGATGCGCAGTTGCAACAAGAAGCAGTCGTGGACGCCATGAGCGATGTCTTCAAGATCCGTGACATCCTCTTTGGCCGCAATATGGAGGAATACAACCATCGTTTCGCCGAGCATGAGGAGCGAATGACCGCGGCTCAGGCGACGATCGAGGCGCAGATGCAGGCGTTGGATGACCGCACTGCTGAGAACTTCCGCCAGACCCAGGCCGAGATGAAAAGGCAGTTTCAGGAGTTGCGCTCTGATACAGAACGGTGGATTGCTGAGTTGAGGTCGGCGGTGACGGCCCGGCTCGACCAGTTGGCCTACGAGAAGACCACACGTTTCGACCTGGCCACGATGCTGATCCAGATGGGCGAACAGCTAAAGCGTGACGGCAAATAGCGCAGCCATCGGCCACGCAGGGCAGAAGCCCATGACAACCGGTTCCGCCTCATTCGCCAGCGAACTGGAGGCGCTGCGCGATATCCTGCTGACGCAGGACCGCAAGCAACTGGAGGCGCTACGCATCGAACTGGGCCGGGTGCGGGCGCAGTCCGAAGACGCCGACCGCCTGGTGGCGCTGATCGAGCCTTTGCTGATCGGCGCCCTGGCCGAACAAGCGCGCACCGACCCAGAGGAATTCGCCGAAGCCATCCGGCCGGTGGTGGCCGCGGCCTTGCAGAAACAAGTGCAAGAGCAGCGTGAATCGATCATCGCTGCCCTGACACCCGTGATCGGTCGCACCATCCAGCGGGCGCTGGCCGAGGCCCTGCAGACGCTGGCCCGGCAAGTGGACAGCCGCCTGCAACGCGCCTTCAGCTTGGGCGGGGCCTGGCGGCGCCTGCGGGCGCAGATGAGCGGGGTGGATGAAGGGGCGGCGGCCCTGCGGGAGGCCCTACCCTGGCAGACCGAACACGTCTTCCTCATCCACAACGACACCGGCTTGGTCATGGCCCAACGTGGCATGGCGGCCGCTTTGGAGGACGCTGACCTGATGGCGGCGCTGCTGACGGCCATCCGCAGCTTTGCCCGCGAGAGCTTCCGGGGCGACGAGGGTGACGAGGCCCTGCACGAGATCAAGTACGGCGACCAGATGATCTTGCTGGAAGAAGGGCGCTACACCTACCTGGCTCTGGTCGGGCGCGGCATCCCACCCGCTGACATCTACCAGGCCATGCGCGAGGCCCTGGCAGCCGTGCACATCAATCATCTCGCCATGGTGCGCGACTACCGCGGCGACCCAGGGGGCGAAGAACTCCTGGCGCCGCCTCTCGACCGGCTTTTGGTCGCGCAGGCAGCCGGCCCAACCCGGCCGCCAACCATTGGTCTGGTCGTCCTGGCGCTGGTCTTCATGGTCTTGCTTTGTAGTTGCGGCTGGCTGACCTACCGAGTCGCTCCGCGCGCCCTGGCAGCCCTGGCCCCAACTGCCGTGCTCTACTTGACGGCGCCGACTGCCACCCCCACCCCCCCGCCCTCGGCGACGCCGACCTCCACACCTACCCCCTCACCCACCGCCACACCCACCCCCACCGCCACACCCTCGCCAACCCCCACGCCTTCCTCAACCCCCAGCCCCACCATCGTCGCCACGGCCACAACGACGCTCGTCTTGGGCAGGATGGTAGGTAATGTCTATCTCCGCCGCATCCCCGCTGCCGACGAACGCCCCAGTCGACGGGTGGCGTTCGTGGGCCAGATCGTTCGCATCATCGAGCGCCGGCCGCCGTGGGTGCACATCGCCTATCCGCCAGCAGGCCCAACTGATTACGACGGCTGGGTGCCAGCGCGATGGGTGGCCATACCCCCCTGAACCTGGAGGTCGCAGCGATGGAAATCATACAGCGCAAGGTCTGTCTGTTGGGCGATTTTGCCGTCGGCAAAACCAGCCTTGTCCGACGTTATGTCTACAACAAGTTCGAGGCTGAATACCTGGCGACGATCGGCGTCCACGTCAGCCGCAAGGAAGTGACGCTCAGCGAATTGGGCAGCCGGGTGGTGCTGGTGCTGTGGGATTTGGCTGGCGGCGAGACTTTCAGCCAAATGGAGGCCTCGTACTATCGCGGCGGCGCCGGCGCCCTGCTGGTGGCAGATGTGCTCCGCCCCGACACCTTCAGCCTCCTCAATACCTACGCCACCAGTTTCACCCAGATCAACCGCAACGCCGCCCTGGTCTTTGCCTGCAACAAGATCGATCTGGCGCCCGACCCGGCCCCCTACGAACGACGGCTGCAGGAGCTGGCGACCCGCTGGAAAGCGCCGTATTTTCTCACCAGCGCCCTCAATGGCACCCAAGTCGAAGCAGCTTTTAGGGCGCTGGCGCTGGCGCTGCTTACACCCCAAGCATGAGCACTTCATCTTCGGGCGCGGCCCATGCCTTCGTGGACAACCAACTGCGCGTGCAGGAGGCATCGACGGGGTTCTGGTCGGCGGTCGGCCGTCGCCGGCCGGGCGTCCTCCTGGCCGAGGTGCTGCCGAGCTTTGCCGGCGCCGACGAGACCCTGCAAGCTGTGGCCCAGGGTCGAATGCCGGCATGGGTATTGCACGGCATCGTCCATCAGCCAACGCCAGCGGCAATGCCCACTTACTTCGATGTTAGCATCGAAGCGCACGCACAACCGGCCGGCCTGCTGGTCACATTGGTGGATGTCACTGCCGAGATGATGGTCGGTCAACAGGAGATGCAGCGGCGCAACGCCAGCCGATTGGCCTGGGCCACGGCCGGGGCAGTGAACCACACACCCGCAACCCTCGGCCTCGATACAGACGACATGCTGCTCATCTGCGAACGTCTGGGGCTGATGATGGCCATCGCCGACGAGCACCTGCTGATCAAGGCTGCCACATCCAATTTCGTCCAGTACCGGCGGCGGTCGCTGGCGGGTTGGCCGGTGGCCGATGTCTTTCCCTCATTGGCCGGGTTGGAACAGGAGCTGCAAGGCATCGCCCTGCAGACGGCGCCTCCCTGGCGTCTGCCCGGCCTGCTGCTGGACGAAGACCACCTGCGCCCGTGCGATGTCCTGATCATACCCCACCCCGGCCAGAGGGGCCTGGTGCTGGCGGTGCGGCAGATGGAAGCCGAAGCGACGGCCGAGCAGTCGTTGCGCCAACAACGAAACGAGCTGACCCTGCTGCAAGAGCAGATGGAGACGCAGGCGCAGGAGTTGCGCAAGGCCCACGACCGTCTGACCAGCCTCGATCGCGAGCGTCGCGCCCTGCTCGATCTGATCGTGATCGACATTCGTTCGGCCCTCACCCTGGTCGAAGGCTACGCCGAATGGTTGCGCACCACCGCCGAATCGGCGTCTCCCTCTCAGCACGTCGATGCCCTCGATGCCATCCGCAAGAATGCCCGCAAAGTGCATTCACTGATCAAAGATGTAGAAAGCATCCAGCACATCGAAACAGCGCTGGCGGACATACGCTGGATGCCCATCAATCTGGCCGAGATGATGGAGCAGGTCATAGGCATGTGGCGCGACCTGGCCCGGTTGCGCGGCGTCCGTCTCGACCTGGAGCTGGAGCAGCCGCTTCCGCCCGTTGTCGGCGACCCGACCCTGCTGGAGGAGGCCTTCGGGGTTCTGATCGATGTCACCCTGAGCCGCACCCGTGGCCAGGTGTTGCCGGTGCGGGTGCATACCTGGGATCGCTGGGCGATCATCCGTTTTGGCGTGGAAGCAAAGGCCGACGAGGGCGGCGGGCCGGCTTCATCTCTGCGCCCGGCGCGCCTGAGCGATGAGGAGCGCGTGTCCGAGTTCCGTCTGGCCAGGGCGCGACTGATCGCCGAAGGACACGGGGGACGGCTATCCACCGAGACCAGACAGGGTCAGGTGGCAAGGGAGGGGCAGACAACGGCGTTTTCGTTGTGGTTGCCGGTCAAAGACGAGAGCCGCCCGGCCCGCTATCGCCTGGTCTCTGAGAGCACACCCACCGCTGCTGATGGCGCCGCAACCTCGCCGCCGCTTGCCTCCGATCTGCTGGTCGTCGGCGAAGGCACGATTCGCATCAACACCGCCCTGCAACGAGTATGGGTCAATAACGAATTACTCACACTTTCGCACAACGAGTACCGACTGCTCGTCTATCTGGCCGAACATGCCGATCAGATCGTCCTGCACGACCAGCTGCGGGCGGCGATGTGGGCCTTGGACGAACAGATTTCGCTGGATACGCTCAGGGTGCTGGTCTGGCGGCTCCGCCAGAAACTCCAGCATCCCACCCGCCGCGATGTCCAGTTTCTGCGCACGGTGCGGGGCTTTGGCTACGTATTGGTATCGTAGCCTGCCGCCGCCTGGGGCTGGCGGCGGGCGAGGGTGAGCTTGACTTGTCGGGGCGCGTCCGGCCTGCTAGAATGGAGCGGCGGCTGCGCTTCTCATCACTTTTTCCCCTTCCCCGCTCTCAGGAGGAACAACGATGTTCAAGGGTTTCAAGGAATTCGCTTTCAAGGGCAACCTGATCGACATTGCCGTTGGTCTGATCATAGCTGCGGCCATCGGCGCCGTGATCACCTCGTTGGTCGAAAACGTGCTCATGCCCATCATCGGCATCTTCGTCGGCACCCCCAGCTTCGACGACTTGACGCTGACCATCAACAACAGCGTGATCAAGTACGGCTCGTTTCTGACCGCGGTGGTCAACTTCATCCTCATCGCCCTGGTCGTCTACTATTTCGTCGTCGTCCCCTACCAACGCTTCCAGAAGCAAGAAGCAGCAGCGCCGCCGCCTGGCCCCTCGACCGAAGAGAAGTTGCTGGCTGAAATCCGCGACGCGCTTCGCTCTCGCTAACCTGTCCGGGGTGGGGCGCGCACCCCACCCCAATCCCCCCCACCGGCGCATCCATGATGGAAAGCACGAGTATGACCGCACCACCTCGGCAGCGACCGCAAACAGCGATGAGAAACGCAGCCAGCCGCGCTCGCGCGGGCGTGTTGCTCATACTCGTGCTTCCCTTGATGTTAGGAGCGGCGCCGGCCGGCCGGGCCGCCGGTTCTGGGCCAACCCTGCGCCTGAACAAAACGGCCTCGGCGGCAGGGCCGGTAGTGTTGGGCGATGTCTTCGCCTACCGGCTGTG
>CAYWPZ010000142.1:0-11894 GCA_964460135.1 uncultured Caldilineales bacterium
TCATCGTCAAAAACAAACTCGGCCCCACCCATAGCGGCGTCGCGATCGAAGTCCATTTCAACGGCGCCGTGCGCGGGGAGGGCATCTGACGATGGCCGTCATCGCCTGCACCATCCCGGCTTTCCCCGTCGCCCTGCTGGCCCGCGCCGACCCCAGCCTGTGGGCGCGCCCCCTGGCCGTACTCGACGCCGACGAGCGCGTGTTGGCGCTCACACAGCCCGCCCAGGCGGCCGGCGTCAGGCCGGGGCAACATGCTCGCCAGGCCCGCACGGCCTGCCCCGACCTGTTGCTCCACACCGCCGATCTGCCCGGCCTGCACACTGCCCACGAATCCTTTCTGGCAGTGTTGGACGATTTCACCCACGCCCTGGAGCCGCTGGCTTGGGGCGGCGCTTTTCTGGCCGCGGCCGACGCCGGCGCCGCCCTCCCCTTCTGCCAGCAGATCGGCCGCCGCCTGCGCGCCGAGCTGGCGTTGACGGCGGCCATCGGTTGCGACGCCGGCAAATTCACCGCCCAGGCCGCCGCCGCCGCCGCCCGCGCCGGCGCCGTGCGCGTGGTATTGGGCGAGGACGAACAGGCATTCTTGCGGCCTTTGCCGGTGCAGCTTCTGCCTTTGGGTGCCGAGCAGCAGCGCCTGTTGGCCTATCTCGGCCTCAACACCCTGGGCCAGTTTGCCGATCTGCCGCCGGCGGCTGTTTTCCAGCAATTCGGCCCCGCCGGCCGGCTGGCCCAGCGATGGGCGCGGGGGCAGGATGACCGGCCGGTGATCCCCCGCCGCCGGCGTCCGTCCCACACCCGCGCCCTCAGCTTCGACCCACCTCTCGACCGGCTCCCGGCCCTCCTGGCCGCCAGCGAACGTCTGCTGACCCCACTACTGATCGCTTTGCAAGACCGCCTGCAAGCAGCGCAGACCCTGCAAGCCGTCTACACCTTTGCCGACGGCAGCCAGGAGGATGATTTCTGGCGGCTTACATTGCCCACTGCCCAGGGCGAACGTCTGTTGGGTTTGCTGGCGACCCGCTGGCAACAAAAAACCTGGGCGCACCCCCTGGCCGGCCTCTCGCTAACCCTGGGCGAGGTGCAAGAAACGGCCGGAGAGCAACTCCTGCTCTTTCCTGGCGAGGGAGCGCCGGCCGATCTCCTGGCCGACTTTTTGCGCCAGCTGCGCCAGCGCTTTGGCGAGGGCCGCTTCCTGCAGGCCGAGGTCGCCCAGCCGCTGCTCTTGCGAGTCGAACAGCGCGCCCGCTGGCAGGAGTTCGGCGCATGAACGCACGATTGTGGCCCGAAGGCGAGCCGTTGGCCGTGGTCTGCGATGCCCACGGCCGGCCGCAATCGTTTCGCTGGGCCGGGCACACCTATCAGGTCGAGCGCATCTGCAACCGCTGGCGGGCGGGCGAGGCCTGGTGGCAGGCGGGCGCCGCCCCAGGAGAGGGGCCGATAGGCGGGCCGATGAGCGGGCCGATAGGCGGGCCGATGAGCGGGCGCGAATACATCAAACTGGCCACCAACGAGGGCCTGCTTTGCCTGCTGGCGCGCGACCTGCGCCGCGATGTCTGGCTGTTGGTGCGAGTCTACGATTGAGCGGCGCCATCTTGCCGGTGTGAAGCGGTATGTACGCCGAGTTGCACGCCCACAGTTTCTACTCTCTGCTCGACGGCGCCTCGGCCCCCGAAGCCCTGCTCGACCGGGCCGCAGCCCTGGCCCTGCCAGCCCTAGCCCTGACCGACCATGACAATCTCTACGGGGCGGTGCGCTTCTGGCGGGCGGCGGCAGCGCGCGGGATTCACGCCATCATTGGGGCCGAGCTGACGCTGGCGGCGGGGCATCTGACCCTGCTGGCCGAGACGCAAGCAGGCTACGCCAATCTCTGCCGGCTGATCAGCCTGGAGCATGGCGCCGACCCAGAGGCCGAAGCCCCGCCCGCCTGGCCGGGGAAAACCCTGGCGCCGCTCTCATGGCAGGCGCTGGACGCCCACCGCCAGGGCCTGATCGCGCTTTCAGGCTGCCGCCAGGGGCCGTTGGCCGCCCCCCTCCTGGCCGGCAAGCCCGACCTGGCCCGCGCCAACGCCGGCCGCCTGCGCGAGATCTTTGGCCCGGCCCACTGTTTTGTCGAGCTGCAACGCCATTTGCTGCCCGACGAGACGAGACTACTGCGCGGGTTGCAGGATCTGGCCCGGCAGTACAACCTGCCCCTGGCAGCGACGAACAACGTCCATTACGCCGAACCGGCGGGGCGCCGGCTGCAAGATGTGCTGGTCTGCATACGCCATCTCACCTCGTTAGATGAAGCCGGCCAGCTGCTGCGCCCCAACTACGAATATCACCTCAAGCCGGCCGCCGAGATGGCGCGCCTGTTTGCCGCCTGGCCCCAGGCCCTGGCCAACACCCTGAACATTGCCGAACGCTGCCAGGTCAGCCTGGATTTCAGCCAGCAGCGGCTGCCGGTTTTCCCGGCCCCGGCCGGCCACACCTCTTTCAGCTATCTCTACGATCTGTGCCAACAAGGCTTGCCGCAGCGCTACCGGCCCCTGACCCCCGCCGTCAGCAAGCAACTTGCCTACGAGTTGGATATCATCGCGCGCGCCGGTCTGACCGACTATTTTCTGATCGTCTGGGACATCGCTCGTTTCGCCCGCGAGCAGGGCATCCGCTACCAGGGCCGGGGGTCGGCTGCCAATTCACTCGTCGCCTATCTGCTCGGCATCACACCGGTCGATCCCCTGCATTTCCATCTTCTCTTCGACCGTTTTCTCTCGCTCGATAGCCATACCATGCCCGACATCGACATCGATTTCGACGCCGACCGCCGCGAGGAGGTGATCCAATACGTCTACCGGCGTTATGGCCCGGCCCATACCGGCATGGTCTGCAACATCAACACCTTTCAAGAACGCTCGGCCCTGCACGATGTCGGCCGGGCGCTGGGCTTGCAGCCCGACCTGTTGGCCCAGGCCGCCCGCCGCTGGCGCCAACAGCCGCCCGCAGCCGGCGACGACCTCCTCTTCGATCTCTGCCAGCAGATCAAGGACACGCCCCGGCATCTCTCCATCCACGTCGGCGGGATGCTGATCACCGCCCAACCGCTGCACACGATCACGGCCCTGGAGCGGGCGACGATGCCGGGGCGATGGGTGGTGCAATGGGACAAAGAGACGGTGGAGGACGCCGGGCTGATCAAGATCGACCTACTGGGCCTGCGCACACTGAGCCTGGTCGATGAGGCCGCCCGGCTGATCGAAACCCGCAGCGGCCAGGCTCCGACCCTCCACCGCCTGCCGCTCGACGACCCCGCCGTTTACGACGCCCTCTGCCGGGGCGACACCATCGGCGCTTTTCAGGTCGAATCGCGCGCCCAAAGCCAGATGTTGCCGCGGCTGCGGCCCCGCTGCTTCGAAGACATCGTGATCGAAGTGGCCATCGTCCGCCCCGGTCCCATCCAAGGCCAGATGGTGCACCCCTATTTGCGCCGCCGCCAGGGCTTGGAGGAGATCAGCTATCCCCATCCGGCTCTGGAGCCTATCCTGGGCGAGACCCTGGGCATCATCCTCTTCCAAGAACAAGTGCTGCGCGTGGCCATGGCGGTGGCGGGTTTTTCGGGCGGCGAGGCGGACCAATTGCGACGGGCGATGTCGCGACAGCGTTCGCAAGCAGACATGAAGCGCCTGGGGCAGCGTTTTGTGGCAGGAGCCGTGCAAAACGGGCTGGAAGCCGAGACGGCGGCGGCCATCTTCGGCCAGTTGGCCGGCTTTGCCACCTATGGCTTTTGCAAAAGCCATGCCGCCGCCTTTGCCCTCCTCTCCTATCAGACGATGTGGCTAAAGCTCTATCACCCGGCCGAGTTCTATTGCGCCTTGCTCAACCACCAGCCCATGGGCTTCTACCAGCCGTCGGTGATTGTGGGCGACGCCCAACGGCACGGCGTCGCCGTCCTGGCGCCCGACCTCAACCGCAGCCAGGACGCCTGCACACTGGAAGAAGGGGCCGGAGGCCCGGCCATCCGCCTGGGTCTGCGCTACCTCAAGGGCGCCGGCCCGGTTGCCCGCCGCCTCCTGGCGGCCGGGCAGCCGTTTCAGAGTCTGCGCGACCTTTGCCGGCGCACGCGCCTGCCGCGCCCCGTGCTGGCGGCGCTGATCCGCGCCGGCGCGCTAGACGGCATCGAACCCGACCGGCGCCGGTTGTTGTGGGAGCTGGAGGGGCTGGAGTATCACCCCCTGACGTTCGATCTGGAAACGGAACTGGAGCCGGTCTCTTTGCCTGCCCTGAGCGAAGCCGAGGCCCTGGCCTGGTCGGCCGAGCTGCTGGGGATGACGCCCGGCGACCATCCGTTGCGGCTGTTGCGGCCCTATCTACAAGCGCGGGGGGTGCTCAGCGCCGCCCAGCTGGAGCAACGGCAAGATGGCGAGGTTGTCCGCACAGCCGGCCAGGTGGTGGTGCGGCAAAGCCCGCCCACAGCCAAAGGTCATCTCTTCATCACCCTGGAAGACGAGACCGGCCTGGTGAACCTGGTCGTGCGCCCGGCCCTCTACCAAAAACGGTCGGAGGTGCTCCGCCACGCCCCTTTGCTGACGGTCGTGGGCCGTGTGCAGCGCGCCGAGGGCGCTTGCAGTCTGTTGGCGCTTGGCATCGCCGATCTTGTGGCATGAGGCCAAAGAAGCGGCCCGCCAACGGTCTGCGCCCACCGCCTCAGGACAATCTTGCCAAAAAGCCGCTGATCGCCGCCGCCGTCAGGGTGGGGGCCTCGATCGGGGCCATGTGGCCGACGCCCTCCAGCCAGGTCAGGTCGGCGCCGGCGATGTGCTCGGCCAGGAAGCTGGCCGCGCGCGGGGGCGTCATCACATCCAGGGCGCCGGTGAGGATGAGGGTGGGCGCTTTCACCGCAACCAGACGGTCACGCACGTCGAAACGGTCGCAGGCCAGCCAATCTCCCAGGAGCGTGTCGATATTCACGGCCAGCAGCTGTCGCCCGTACTGCCGTTTTTGTTCGGGGGTGGCGCGCGGGCCATAGACCCACTCCACCAGCCGGGCGATGACGGCGGCGCGGTCGTCGCGCAAGCCGCTCAGGATGTCGGGATGGACGCGCAGTCGGGCGGAGGAGCCGATGAGGATCAGGCCCGCCAGGCGCGGGCTGTGGTCGAGGGCGCAAGTCAGGGCAACGCCGCCGCCCAATGAATGCCCGGCGATGACGAACGACGGCAAGCCCACGGCCTCGGCCCAAGCGATCACGATTTCGGCGTAGGCGGCGATGGCATCCCGGCCTGGCCCTTGCGACCGGCCGTGCCCCGGCAGATCGAGGGCGTAGACATCATATCCTGGCAGCCGGCGCAGGGCCGGCGGCCAATGGTAGAGATTGCCGCCGGCGCCATGCACCAACACCAGGGGCCGGCGTCGCCCTTCGGGGTCGCCGCCATATTCGGAATAGTGGAGACGTTGGTTTTGGATGACAAGCGTGGGCATGGTTGTATTCTCTCTGCACCCCGACCGTCGGGGAGGGGGCCAAGGGGACGCCACGGGGAGCAAAAAGACCGCTCGGTGTTGAGCGGTCTTTTCGTTGCCAAAGGTGTGGGTTCTTAGCGGTCGGCCGGGGCGACAGATTCGACCATCGGTTCAGCCGGCATGGCCGGTTCGGCCGGCGTGATCGGCGCCATCGGGGCCGCTTCGGCCAGCGGCTCTTCGGGGATGACGATCCAGGCGATGATGTAAACCAGGATGCCGCCGCCGCCCCAGATGGCCAGGAGCAGCATAGCCAGTCGGATCAGGGTGGGGTCGATGCTGAGATAGCGGCCGATGCCGCCGCAGACGCCGGCGATCATCCGATCCTGGCGCGAGCGAGTGAGTCGTTTGGTGTTCATAGTTGTGGCTCCATAGAGGGGTGAAAGGTCGAGACGTTTGTTTGTCTTGTTGATTGCCAATACGGGCGCCACAGGCGTTAGGTTTCAGGCGCGCGAAACGAATCCGCCCATCCCCCCCAATCCGCCCACCACACAAGCGCAAAGGACGAAACGAATCCGCCCATCCCCCCAATCCGCCCACCCCTGCGCCCACTACAGCCCAGAGGCGCGCAGATGAGAATTGAGCTGGAACATAGTCACCAAATCAGGATTGTAACGGATGCGCACCTGGCCGCTGCGCCGGTCGGGGACGACGAGATCGACGCCGGGCAACTTGAACACCTCTTCGACGCGCTTGATCCAGTCGCGGCGGTCGATACTGTCTACATAAAGCGTGGTCCATTGCAAGGGGTGAGTCAAGGGGCCTCCGAATAAAAATGAGGGTCGGGCTGTAACCGAACGGGGTTGAGGAATGAAAGTAAAGTGACCGAGATCGGCGTCCATGATAGCACTGGCGGCGCTCAAATCGAAAATCAGCCCCAGCTGATCGCCCCGGCTGATCGCCCAGCTCAGGCCTGTTGACGCCTATAGGCCAGCACCTCGGCCAGAAGTTCTTGTGCGGTCTGCCGGCCTGTGGCTGTATCGGCGCCCAACATGGCCGCCAGTTCATCGACGCGAGCAGCGCCGCTCAGCGCCTCCATGCGCGTCACCGTGCGCTCGTCCTCTACCCGCTTGCTCACGGCCAGATGATAGTCGCCGTAGACCGCAATCTGAGCCAGATGTGTGACGCACAGCACCTGGTGATCGCCGGCCAGGTGGAGCAGCTTGCGCCCAACGATGGCGCCCACGCGCCCGCCGATGCCCTGGTCGATTTCGTCGAAAATCAGGGTGGGGGTGGCATCGGCCTGAGAAAGCACATCCTTCAGGGCCAGCATCAGCCGGGCGGTTTCGCCGCCGCTGGCCACCTTGACCAACGGCCGCAGCGGCTCGCCGGGGTTGGCCGAGACCAGAAACTGCACCCGGTCGATGCCGGTGGCATCGAAAGCCAGGCGGCGGCCGGCCACGAAACAGCCCTGCGCATCCTCCTGGCAGATGATCTCGACCTGAAAACGCGTCCCGGCCATGCGCAGGTCGTTCAATTCCTGCTCGATGGCAGCCGCCAGCCTGATCCCGGCCTCTTGTCGGGCCTGCGAAAGGCGCTCGGCCGCCTCGCCCACAGCCTGCAACAGATGCCGCTCCTGCGCCTCCAATTCGGTGGTGCGGGTTTCGCTTGTAGCCAGCAACGACAGATCGGCCCGGGCCTCATCGCCAAAAGCCAGGATGTCGGCGATGCTATCGCCATATTTGCGCTTGAGATGGAAGATCAACTCCAGCCGCTCTTCCACCTCGGCCAGGCGTTCGGGGTCGAAAGCGATACTCTCGCTGTAAGCGGCCACAGCTCGCGTCAGGTCGCCCAGGCGTTCGGCCAGGTCTTCGGACTGATCGGCCAACGCGCGCAGGTCGGGGTCCACCCGACTCAGCTTATCCAGGCGGGCGACGGCCTGGCCCAACAGGTCGAGCGCAGAGGGGGCCTGTTCTTCGCCTTCGGCCAACAGGTGATGGATGGCGGCGGCATGACCGGCCAGCGTCTCGGCATTGGCCAGGCGGCGGCGTTCGCTTTCCAGGCGTTCATCCTCCCCCGGCGTCAGGCCGGCGGCGTCGATTTCCCCCACCTGGTAGGTCAGCAAGTCGATGCGACGAGCGATCTCGCGGGCATTCTGGCGCAAATCCTCAAGTTCCGATCGCACCCCCCGCAGACGCCCCACCAGCCCCGCCACCTCTGCCCGCCCCGACTCCAGATCGGCATAGCGATCCAGCAGGTTGATGTGTTCGCGCGCATTGAGCAATGAGAGATGCTCGCCCTGACCGTGGATGTCCACCAACTGGCCGCCGATCTCGGCCAGTAGGGCCTGGGCCACGGCCCGGCCGTTGATGCGGGCCACACTGCGCCCCCCGCGGCGCACCTCGCGCCCCAAGATCAGCAGACCGTCCTCGCCTTCCAGCCCCTCGGCCTCCAGGCGCGGTTGCAACCTCTGGCCGATGGTCGCATCCAACTCGAACAGCCCCTCGATGCTGGCAATGTCGGCGCCGGCCCGCACCATTTCCTGACTCGACCTGGCGCCCAACAGCAGTTCGACGGCGTCGATGATGATCGATTTGCCCGCGCCCGTCTCGCCGGTGAGGATATTGAAGCCGGGATGGAAGCGCAGGAGCAGGTCGTCGATGATGGCGAAATCGCGGACGCGGAGTTCGGTGAGCATGGAGAATTACGAATTACTTTACGAGCGGGTGCGGGTGCGGGCGTAGATGGCGCTTGCGGCCAGGCCGGCGAAGATGGCGGCGGTGAGAAAGCCGCCGGAGATGAGCACACCGGGGAGGGCGCCGATCAACACCAGCGCTGTAGCGATGACATCGAAATTGCGCGAGCGTTTGCGCCCCGCCGCCCGCCAGATCACCTCGGCCAGCGCCCCGCCCACCGCCGGCCCGGCCAGAAAGGCGACGATCCAGCCCAAGTAGCCGCCCAGAAACCGACCCAAAAAGAAGGCGCCAATGGCCAGCACGAC
This sequence comes from uncultured Caldilineales bacterium, assembly GCA_964460135.1. Lineage (GTDB taxonomy): Bacteria > Chloroflexota > Anaerolineae > J102 > J102 > SSF26. The sequence goes on from CAYWPZ010000142.1 coordinate 8,432, forward strand.
GCCACAGCCCAGGGCAGCGGCATAGGCAAGCGCCTGATTGGAGGCCGTAGCCGTGTAGAATTTGTCCTGCTGGCCGCGCACACATTCGCGACAACGGTAACCCACCGGCGTCTGCACCGCGCATTCGGGGCAGATCGGTTTGTTGCAGCGGTTGCAGCGCAACATCGTCTCACGGTCCGGGTGATTGGCGCAATGAAGCACATCCGGCATTTCGGCGATGGCGGCGGCGCCGTCCATGCGGGCCAGGGCCGCCTTGGCCTCCTCGTCGAAGAGGTCCAGGGCCAGGATACGCTGCACAACCTCGCGTTTCTCAGTGGGATCATCCACCAGCGTGCCCAGCAACCGCCAGGCCTCCTTGTCGTCGGGGCTGGCCGCCAGCGCCTGCCTGGCCAGACGGGCGGCTTCGTTGCGGTCTCCGGCCATGGCCGCGGCGCGGGCAGACTTGAGTAAGTTGTAGGAATCTAGATTGGTCATGAATCAAATCGTCCCTTTCAGGCGTTCGATCAGGGTTTTGTAGAAATAGCTGCGTGGTTGAATGCGCACAAACCGGGCCGTGTGCGGGCTGGAGGTGGCGACCACTCTGTCGCCGTCCTGAAGGTCGATCAGGAACTGTCCATCCACGGTCAGGATGGCGGCGTGGTCGGTCTGTACTTGCAAGCCGATAACGTCGTCGCAATCGAGCACCAGCGGCCGGGCCAGGCTGAGATGAGGGGCAATGGCCAACAGGAGGATGTTGCGCAGGTCGGGTGGAAGGATGGGGCCGCCGGCAGCCAGGGCATAGGCGGTGGAGCCGGTGGGGGTAGAGACGATGATGCCGTCGGCGACATAGGTGGTCAGCGGGCTGCCGTTGACCTCGGCCTGGATGCGGACGACGCGCGCCAGGCTGCTGCGACTGAGCACGACATCATTCAGCGCCTCCAACGTCCCATCCAAAAGCACATCCCCGCGCCAGGCTTCAGCCTTGAGCATCAGGCGCTCTTCCAGCCAATAGTCGCCGGCCAGTATCCGCGGCAATTGCTGCTGCCAGTTGGCCGGCTGGATCTCGGCCAGGAAGCCCAACCGGCCCAGGTTCACCCCCAGGATGGGGACGCCCTGTCCGGCGCAGACACGGCCCGCTCGCAGCAGGGTGCCATCGCCGCCCAGGGTGATGAGCAGATCCATATCGGCCAGTTCGGCCTGAATGACCTCGGCGTTCCAGGCCGAACCAACCCAGGTGCGCTGGCCGCGCTCGTGCAGCCAGGTCTGGATGTCGGCGGCCAGGGTGTGCGAGGCCGGGATCTTGGGGTGGTGAAGGATGCCGATGCGCATATCAATAGGGAATGTCGGCAGCAAGGCGTTGCGGCAGGATAGCGGCGGCCTGCGCTTCGTCCAGCACTTCGACCTGGCAACCCTTTGCCGTCAGCCAGGCGGTGTCGCTGCCGGCGTCATCGGCGCCGATGATGGTGACATGTTCGGCCTGCACGGCCTCGTCGAGCAAAACGCCCACGGCCGGCTGGAAGCGGGCGGCGTAGCTGGCGACGGCGACGAAAGCGGCCAACTCGACCGAAAGCTGGCGCAGCAAAAGATAGTGGGTCATCGTCTTGGCTGCCGCCGGCTCTTCGGGCAAGCCGGCGGCTACGGCTGACCGGCGGCGAAACGTGATCCGAAGAACGCGGCTGCCGTCGATCGTCGCCTCGGTCTGCACCCCCAACCCTTCTGGCTCGACCGTGTAGCGGCCGCTGCCCAAGGGCGCGAATTCGAGCGCAAAGGGGCCGTATTCCGGCTTCTCACCTGCCCGGCGCACCATGCCCTCCCAGCCCGTAGTCCAGATGCGAACCGGCAGGCCGGGCTGACCCTCGACGCTGACCCGCACCACCCCGAACCCAGGGCCGGGGCCGCCATCGCTGATGTCGGCCTGCCACTCGTTTTCCGGCGGCGCCGGCAAGGTCAAAACCAGATCGACGAGGTTGCCGCCGTCCAGATAGACAATCTCGGCCGCCTCGCCGCCCGGCCCTGAGGCGCGCAGCCGATACTCGCCCGCGGGCAGGTTGCCGAACTCGAAACGCTCATCCTCGCCCACCGCCTGCGCCAGACTCAAGCCGTCGGGGCCGTCGAGACTCACCATCAGCCCGGCCCCGCCCGGAACCTGACCGCGCACGACGCTTTGGGCGAGAAGGGGCGCGGGGAGCGTGAAATTGGCCATGCGCTCGTTGTGGCCGTCCATCTCCAGCCCTGCCCGGCGTTGGTCAGCGCCGGGGATGACGAGCGTGTAGCTGCCCGCGGGCAGATGCTCGAAACGATAGCTTTCGTCGCTGGCGATGGTCTGGCTCTGTTCGCCCTCCGGTCCGCGCAGGAGGATCGTGCGCCCGGCGCCGTTCGTGACCCGGCCGGCGATGGCGCTTTGGGCCGGGGCAGGCTCCGGCTCGGCCCGTCCGGGCGCAAAAATGACCAGAGTCACGCGCCCGGCATCGAGCGCGACCTGGGCGCTGATCCCGATCTCGGCCGGCGTGATGGTATAGACGCCGGAGCCGAGCGGGGCGAATTCGAGCGCGCAGGGGCCGTATTCGGACTTGCTGCCCGTGAACTGCACATAGCCCTCCCAGCCCGCGCTCGCGATCTGCACCGGCAGGCCGGGCTTGTCCGCTACGCTGGCGCGGATGACGCCAAAACCGGGCGAGGGGCCGCCATCGCCGATCACGGCTTGCCAACCGGGGGGCGGCGGGGGTGGGGGCGGCGGCGGCGGCGCTTCGCCGACATCGACCCGCAGTTGGTTGTAGCCATCCAGTCGCAAGTCGCCGCGCACGATGCCGGCGCCGGGGACCGAGAGGCGATAAACACCCGCTGGCAGGTTTTCGAAGCGATAGGCGGCCTGTTCGTCGGTGGTGGTCTCGGCGGCAAGGCCGGCCGAGCGCAGGATGACGCGCGTGGCCGCATGGCCGGCGATGACGCCGGCGATGACGCTGTGGCTGGCGGGAGTCGGTTCGGGCGTCTCGCCATCGTCCACGGGGATGGGGCGGGTGGTCTTGGGCAGGGCGGCCAGGGCATCGACGGCCGGCAGATGGCCGTCGGGGTGGATGGTCGAATACCAGGCGTGGGCCTCCCAACCGGTTCCCCGCAGGACGGCGTTCGCCATCAGCCAGAAGGCGGTGCAGAAGTAGTAGGGTGGGGCAGCCTCGAAACGGTCGCTGGCGCCCATCATCACGCCGGCGATGTCCACCACCTTTTGGGCATGGCTGCGGGTGGTGGTGGTGGGATAGCGCGGGTCGTCGTCTTCGCCCACGATGGGGCCGTTTTCGGTCGAGAGGATGGGTAGGTGGCGGCCCAGGTAGCGGTGGCAGAGGTCGGCGAAACGCTGGTAGGAGCGAAAACAGGAGGGGTCATCGTGGATGGTGTGGCCGGGGTTGGCGCCGCCGCGCCGTTGTTGGTTGATGAAGTCGCGACCCCGCGGCCCCCAGCGCCGTCCCGACCAGCTATCCATGCCCAG
>CAYWPZ010000142.1:11904-12584 GCA_964460135.1 uncultured Caldilineales bacterium
CGTATTCGGCCTGGCTCAGTTCGTCGCCCCGCTGGTTGATCCCATCCGCCGGATAGTCGAGCGGATGATTGATGTCGTAGTTGTGGATGGCCAGCCACACCGGGCCATCCAGCAGGCTGCGGCCGCCGTGCTCGATGATTTTCCCCAGCAGATCCCACCGGTTGCCGATGGCCGTGGCCGGGACGGCCGGATAGCCGCCGGCGTTGAGGATCGTTTCCATGTCGCGGATGGCGGCGCGGGCGACATGGTCGACGGCGTCGGGTGGAAGCTGGCTGCCTTCCCACTCAGACGCCACATCCGGCTCGTTGTTGAATTCGAAGTAGCGCACGCCTGCGGCGACGTATTGCTTCATCTGCTCGATCTCGCGCGGGCCGAGCGTGGCCCGGCCGAGGTCGGTCGAGTTGGGCTGGGCGCGATAGAGCCGCACCACCGGCATGATCCCGGCCGCCAGCAACATCCCCGCAAACTCCAAACCGCCATCATGCAAAAATTTGACCCACTTGACACCCATCCGCCGCAAAGCGGGCAGCCAGGTAGTTCGCAGTTCGGCCGCGCCGACGGCGGCGGGGTTGCCGCTGCTCCAGTGCATGCCGATGCCGTTGTCGTCAGGGGGGCGGGGGTAGTCTCGCAGGCGCATAGGATGAGGGAAGTGCGAAATTTGGTGGGGGGGGGAATGCGAA
>CAYWPZ010000143.1:0-12482 GCA_964460135.1 uncultured Caldilineales bacterium
CCCGGTTCCGCCCAGCCCCACCCCTCCCCCGCCCACCACTGCCCCCGTCGTGCGTGCGGCCACGCCCATCCCCCCCACCAACACGCCCCCGCCGGCCGCGCCCGACCCTTGCGCTGCCCTTGGCTCAGGCGGCTGCAAATTCAGGCTGCGCGGCGGCCCGGCTACGGCCGCCAATCTCAGTCGGGAACTCAAGCTGACGCTGGCCTTCATCCACAGCGGTCGCGGCAACGAGGCCCAGGGCAGCTACTTCATTTGGCTCGAGAAGGACGGCATCGGCAAGCTGCCGGTGTCGGACAGCGTGCGCAGTTGGACCGGGGAGAAGCGCAGCGGTCCCAACGGCAGCTACAACTACGAGTACAAGCTGGGGCCGGACGTCCTGGGCGGGAGCGAGGCCGGCTGCTACACCGGCTGGGTGATCGATGGCAACGGCAACCGCGATAGCCGCGACTTCCGCTTCTGTGTGCCCGAAGGTCAGGGCGAGGTGTGGATGGAGTTCGACCAGGGCTAAGCGAGGAGGACAGAAAACCAGGAGGCCGGTTGGACCAGAAAACCGGTAGACAGTGCAGCGTCCGGCCCCAGGCGTTGCCTCACCTGGCGGTGTTTGACCCGCTCCTATCCGCGTGCTACGATCTCTGACAAGATCGGGTCGTTGTACAACCGCGTGCTTTTTGCTCAACTCAAGCCAAGCCATGATCGCCACCCCCGTCCTACCGCCAGCTGCTGTCGAAACCAAACTGCCGGTTGCTCCAATCGCCGACGGTTTGGTGCACGGGCTGCATCGCAGCTTGGGCGACGATCTCGTGGCCGTGGCCCTCTATGGCTCGCGCGCGCGCGGCGACGCCCGCGCTTGGAGCGACTGGGATTTTCTGGTCATTGCCCGAAATCTGCCGCAGCGGACGCTCGACCGGCATTTCTTCATCAAGAAGATATTGCCAGACGACTGGCGGGGGCTGGCTTCGGTCCTGGCCAAGACGCCGGACGAGTTCATGACCCACCTGCCGGCGCTTTATCTCGACATCGCCCTCGACGCTGTCATCGTGTTTGACCGCGATGACTATTTGAGCTCGCGACTGGCTCGCTTGCGCCGGCTCATCGCCAAAGTTGGGCTGTATCGTGAACAGACCGGCGCCGATTTTTCTTGGCGTTGGCGCACCTTCCCCGGTTTGGGGTGGTCGCTGGAGTGGGAGGACGCACGATGAACGGGGCCAAAGATGCCGATTATCGGCTGCGGCTTGCACGAGGATTCTGGGCTGAAGCGCGTCAGGATCTTCCGCTTGCGCGATGGCGTTCAGCCGTTGACAATGCGCAGTTGGCAATCGAAAACGCAGCCAAGGCTGTTCTTGCCCAGTTCGGCCCCCTGAGCCGGAGCCATCATCCGCATCAACAAATACACCAGGGTCTGGCGACCGATGTTTTTCCATCCGATCAGCGCGTCGACATCGAGCGTTTGGCTCAGCTGGCCCAAGGCATGGGAGCGGATATTCATATCCGCACCGACTATGGCGACGAGTTGGGCGAGATCACACCGTGGGAGTTGTTCGATGAAGGCGATGCTCGAAACGCGCTTCGCCTGGCTGAAGAAGCGATAGACCTGCCGTTGAGAATCCTTGCGGGGCGGCAAAATGGTTGATCGCACCCTCCTCGAGGCCCGCGAAGGCGCCACCCTGGCCCCCTGGGGCATGAAGAGCGCCGAGAGCCGCGGGCGTGAGTATCGGGAAGACGAGGCCGACTATCGCACCGTCTACCAGAAGGACCGCGACCGCATCATCCACACCACTGCCTTCCGCCGCCTGGCCTACAAGACCCAGGTTTTCGTCTATCACGAGGGCGACCACTATCGCAACCGCCTGACGCACACGCTGGAGGTGGCGCAGCTGGGGCGGACGCTGGCGCGGGCGCTGGGAGCCAATGAAGACCTGACCGAGGCCATCTGCCTGGCCCACGACCTCGGCCACCCGCCCTTCGGTCACACCGGCGAGCACATCCTCGACCGGCTGCTGGCCGACCACGGCGGCTTCGATCACCAGCGCCAGACCATGCGCATCGTCGCACGGCTGGAGCACCGCTACCGCGATTTCCCCGGCCTCAACCTTAGCTACGAGGTGCGAGAAGGCATCGTCAAGCACGACACCGATTACGATGTCACCAACGCCGAAGGCTACGAACCTCACCTGGCGGGCACGCTCGAATGCCAGCTTGCCAACCTGGCCGACGAGATCGCCTGGAACACCAGCGACCTGGATGACGGCCTCTATGCCGGGCTGCTGGAGGTGGGCGACCTGGCCGGCCAAACCTTGTGGCGGCAGGTCATGGCTTCGCTGGAGCAACCGTCCCGGCCCGAAAAGCTCGACCCGCTCTTGCGCGCCCGCATCATCCGCCGGCTGGTGGGGATCGAGGTCAACGACGCAATCGCTCACACCCAGGCCCAACTCGAAGCCCATGCCATCGGCTCGGCGGCAGAATTACGGGCGGCCGGCCGCAATCTGGCCGGGTTCAGCCCCGAACTTGCCGCCGCCAACTCGGTGCAGAAGCGCTATCTGTTCGAGCATTTCTATCGCAGCTACCGCGTGATGCGCATGGCCGCCAAAGCCGAGCGCATCCTGGCCGACCTGTTCACGGCCTACATCCATGAACCCCGCCAGCTACCGCCCAGCACCCGCCAGAAGGTCGAGCAAGCAGATGATGGCCTGCACCGGGTGGTGTGCGACTATTTGGCTGGGATGACCGACCGCTACGCCATCCAGGAGCACAAGCGCCTGTTCGATCCTGAAGAACGGGTGTAGGGCGGCGGCGTTCACAGCTCCAGCGCCTGCAGGTGATAGAGCGGATGGGCGCTGAAACCGTGGCATTCCGAGCCGTCGGGGAAGTCGACGTTCCAGTTTTCCCAGGCGGTGGGATAGCCCGCCCGCACCCAGCGGCCCCAGCGCAGGCGGATGATGTCGATCACGGCCTGATTGCGCCCGCCGCGACGCAAGGCCTCGAAGATGCGGTGGTGCATGTAGGGGCTGGCCAATACCATGCGCTTGGGGTCGGCGGGGCGGGCGCCGGGTTCGGGCGATTCGTCGCTGGGGTCGAGCGAGCGAGCGGCGAGGGCGTCGAGCAGGGCGGCTTCTTCGTCGGGCAGGTGTGAGCCGGTGAGGAGGGCGAGCGAGGCGGCCAGCTGGGAGAAGGTCGAGCGGCCGCCATCATCCCACCAGCGCCCGCCATCCCAGAAGGTCGCCCGGATGGCGGCCTGTAGCCCGGCGGCCAGATTTCCCCAGAGGGCGGCCTCGTCCTCGGCCCCGCGCTGGACGGCCATGCGGGCGGCGGTCTGCAGGGCGAGCAGGAAATGCAGATTGTAGATGGCGTTTGGCTCGGCCTTCGAGACCGGCGCCCAATCGAGGAAAAGCCGCCGGCCGGTCTGGCTGCGGAGGAGGCCGTCTTCGGCGATGTCTTGGGCAAAACGGTCGAGCAGCCGGACGAGGGTGGGCCACATTGACGTCACGAAGCCGTCGTCGCCGGTGAGGCGATGGTAGGTGTGCAGAAGCTCGACCCATTGCAGGTTGAAATCGACGACGGTGTAGGCGTGGGCCTCGCTGGGCAACACGCCCGGCAGGACGCCATCGGGATAGGCGCCCTGAGCGGCCATCTCGATCACCCGGCGCAGGGGGCGTTGGTCATTGGCGATGACCGAGAGCGCCAGGGCAGCCGTAAGCGGGTCGCCGATCCATTGGGCGTTTTCGCGCCAGGGGTTGTCTACCCAGCCATCGTGCAGACAGGCGAGGAGGGTATTTTCGCATAGTGAAACGATGGCCTGGAGCAGGGGATCGCGCTGTTTGGGGCGACGGCGGATGGTCAACGGGTATTCGGCGCTGCGGGCGTGGAAGCGGAGGCGGAGATCGGGGCCGGTGGGGCCAACGACGGCGAAGATCAACAGCCGGCCGCCGCGCAGCGAGAAGCCATCGACAGTCTGGCTGCCGGGGCGGAGCTTGAAGCGGTCGGTCATGCGCAGGCGGCAGTAGGTGCTCGGGTCGGAGAGATAGGGTTCGTCGCCCCGCAACTTTTCGCTGTAGCTGATCAGCAGTTGCTCCTGCCCCTCGGCCCCCTGCACCCCGGCCCAACCCTGGCAGGTATAGCCGCGGCCCAGGTCGAAAACCCAAACCATGGCCTCTTGCTCGCCCAATTCGGCGCCCGGCGACCACCAGCCCTTGCTATCGATGGTAAGCTCGACCGGTTGCGCCGCTTTCCATCCCTGGCGCAATTGCACGTGCCAGTCATCACTCTGGCTGTTCGTCTGCACCCAGGGGCCTTTTCGTATAGCCACAAGGCGCATCGGCAGGTCGCGTTCGACTAGCAACGGCAATTTGCGCGGTTCTAGCTCCGTCCAGGGGGCGGCGCCAACCGCGGCGGCGATCCGCGCTGCCGGCCAGGCCGAGGCATCGTAGATGGGCGCCATCCAGTCTCTGGCCTGATGCAGGTCGCGGTCTTCGACGCCAGCCTGGTAGATGGAGAGCCGAGGGACGAGGGCCTCGAAGGAGGGGTCGCGCCAAGTCTGCCAGGCAGCATCGGTGACGAGGGCGGTCTCGCCATCACAGATGAGGTGGGCAAGGAGGCCGGCGTTGGCGCGATGGACGTAAGCAAAGTGGGAATAGCCGGGCTGATAGACCTGAACAGCCAGGGTGTTGGAGCCGGCGACCAGGTAGGGGGTCAGGTCGAGCCTGTCAACGGCCTGGGCGTGGGGCCAGCAGCGGGCCGGGCCGCGGGCGACAAAACGGCCATTGGCCCAGAGTTTGTAGCGGCTGTCGGCGGTGATGAACAGCTCGGCGCTTGCTGGCTTGCGTTTCAGGTTCCACCCGCGCGGCGAACGGAAGCACAGGTAGGCTTCGTGCAGGTCGAAGGCGTGGCTGGAGCCGATCCAGGCGGCAGTGGGGGGAAAGGCGAGGGGTTCGTCCATGGCTTCAACTCGCAACGAAACTTAGGAGTCTCATCAATCAAGGAAGCTGAGTTACTGGTCAGGGGGGAGGGACTGCAGTTATTATGTGAGGTATAGTGTCGCACTTCGAGCAACCTGGTGCACCTGGCATCAGGTTAAGCCAGTTTGGATGTGGAGGAAACAATAAATACTATGCTCAGCTTACTGGCATATTGGCAGTCATTATTCTACTGGTCTCCCCGCAAACGGCAACTTGGACAGCGGACTATTTTGGCGAAGCAGGAGAAGTGCTTCCCTCTCTTTCAGGTGGCCAGGCGACGCTGCCGCTTTCAATGCCGGAAGGCTCCACAAGCTCGCCCTCGACGATTTGGTATTGGAAAGGGTATCAGATCGAGTCCAACGGCGAACGTTACGAATTCGAGATCTGGGCGCGGAGCAATCCACCGATCAGCCATGATGTCATGCGTGACGCAAAGGGTGAAATAGTGAGTGAGACCATCGAGGATGCGAAGAACTACACAACCTATGCTGGAGGCATGGCGATAGCGGCGCCGAGCGGGGTGAAAGAGCCAGAAGTAAACATGCTGTATGGCGTCCAGCGTCTGACGCCGAGCTGGGTGCGGGAATTGCAATCGCGTTCAACGTTGGTCACTGATCGCAATCGAATTTTGAGCGAGATGGCGGTCTATCTGGGGGATTCGCCGACGGCGCAGGCAGCTGATGATTTGCAGATGTACTCGGAGGTGGGGGAGGCTGGTTTGCAGACGACGTATGTTTTCGACCGTGCAGACGGACATGTGTTTGTGCGGCGAACGATGCGTGATGGGCAAGTGCTGAGGGTGACTGTGTTTCCGAACAAGCCGGTGATTTGGGAGGGGGAGGATCCTTTTGCGTCGCTTTCGACGATGAGTGGGGAGGGGGTGTTTCAGTCGCCGATGGCGGGTCAGAGCGAGTGAGCTGAGACCCCAAGCGGGGAAACTGGACGCCTTTGCTGGAGGGTGAGGCTGAGTACAGGGTCGGAGATCAACGCCGCCCCGAGAGGACAGATGACTCGTAGGCTTTGATCCGAGCGAGGAAGGCGAAGCCAACGGGCGCATTTTGGCGCAGGCAGTATTCGTCCCAGACGGCGTTGAACGGCAGCCCTTTGGCTTCTTCTTGCAGGGCCAGGCGGGCGGTGTAGTCGCCGCGGCGTTCGTAGTCGCGCAGGAGGTCGATCGGTTCCAGCAGGGCGATGAGGAGGGCGCGCACGGCGTTGCGGGCGCCGATGGTCCAGGCGGCGATGCGGTTGATGCTGGCGTCGAAGTAGTCCAGGCCGATGTGGGCGCGGCCCAGGTAGTCATTGCGGGCCAGTTCCTGCATGATGCCCAGCAGGTCGTCGCCCTGTGTCACCACATGGTCGCTGTCCCACCGCACCCCGCGACTGACGTGGAGCAAAATCTCGTCGACGTAGGTCAGCACCGACGAGAGCTTGTCGGCGATGGTTTCGGTGGGGTGGAAGTGGCCGCTATCCAGACAGAGCAGCACGCCCCGGCTGACGGCGTAGCCCAAATAGAATTCGTGCGACCCGACCGTGTAGCTTTCGGCGCCGATCCCGAACAGCTTGCCCTCGACGGCGTCCAGGTTGTGGCGGTGGTCGAGTTTCTCGGCGAAAACCTGGTCGAGTGAGTCGCGCAGCAGCAGGCGGGGGGTCAGACGGTCGGCGGGGCTGTCCTTGAGGCCGTCGGGAATCCAGACATTGGTGACGCAGGCTGTACCCAGCTCGCGGCCAAAATAGGCGCCGATGCGCCGGCAGGCGAGGCAGTGGTCGATCCAGAAGCGGCGGACGGCGGCATCGTAGCTAGAGAGGGTGAAGCCGGAGGCGGCCAGGGGATGGGCGAAGCAGGTGGGGTTGAAGTCGAGGCCGTGGCCGTTGGCTTTGGCCCAATCGAGCCAACGGCTGAAGTGCTCCGGCTGCAGATCGGTACGTTCGACGCGTTTGCCGCCCGTTTCGGCGTAGATGGCGTGGAGGTTGAGGCGGTGGCGGCCGGGGATGAGGCTGTAGACCAGATCCAGGTCCTGGCGCAGTTCGTCGGCGGTGCGGGCCTTGCCAGGGTAGTTGCCGGTGACAGCCAACTCGCCGCCCAGTTCGGCGTCGGGGTTTTCGAAGCCACCGACGTCATCGCCCTGCCAGCAGTGCAGGCTGAGGCTGACGGGCGCCAGCCGGGCCAGGGCGGCCTCGGTATCGACGCCGAAATCGGCGTAGCGCTGATGGGCGAGGGCGTATGCCTGCTCGACTTGTGGGATGGTAGGTTGCTGGTTCATGTGTTCGCTCAGGAGTAGACGCCGTACCGCTTGACGGCGGCGATGAAGGCTTCGACGTTTTCCATCGAGACATCGGACTGGATGATGTGGGCGGGCGAGCACATATAGCCCCCGCCGGCGCCCAGAACCCGAATTTTTTCGGCCACATCGGCGGCGATCTCATCCGGCGAGCCGTTGGGCAGGAGCTGTTGTTGGTCGATGGCGCCCCAGAAGGCCATGCGGTCGCCGAACTTGGTCTTGAGCTCGAGCGGGTCGTGGCCGGGGACGTTGGGCTGAACCGGGTTGAAGACCTGCATGCCGATGTCGGCCAGGTCGCCGAGGATGGGGGCGACGGCACCATCGGTGTGGTAGGCGATGATCACATTCGGGTCGAGCGCCCGGATTTCCTGCCACATCTCGGCGTAGCGGGGCTTGAAGACGGCGCGCCACATGCCGGGCGAGATCAGCATGGCGTTCTGGCCGCCGAAGTCGTCGCCAAACCAGAGGGCATCGACGCCCAGCCCGACCAGTTGCCTGGCGATGCCGGTGTTGAAGGCTTTGACCTCGTCGATGAGGGCGAAGCAGTAGTCCTCGCCCATGGCCAGGTCGATCATGAATTTCTCCAGGCCGACGTGGAGCCAGGACATCTCGAACATCCCGACTTCCACATCGCCGATGATGAAGTACTCGCCCTTGTATTGCTCGATCTGGCGTTTGGCGTCGTCGAAGCGGCCTTCGGCGAAGGGGTCGGGGTAGCCGTGCGCGAAAACGTCTTCCACTGTGGTTGCGTGTTTGAGGGGTGGATCGACGACCTCCATATAGAGCGGCCCCTGGCGCATCTTCATGCCGTATTCGTTGACGATCAGGCCCTCGGCCGTGACCGGATGGCTGTACCCTCGCGGCAGGCTGCCCCCCACCACCACGCAATCGCTGCCCATTCTGGTGCGCAGTTCGTTGGCCGAGATGCGGTAGGTGACGTCTTCGTAGTAGGAGGTGGTGAAGTGGGGTTGGAGGCCGTATTGTTGGCTGAAGGCGTTGGTCAGCGAGCGACAGAGGTCGAATTGGACGGGCACACGGTCAGGGGCGCCTGTGCGACGGAGCGCCCTATCGACGCGTTGGCGAGAATTCATGGTTTGCTCCTTGTTTTGATCAGCGAAGGACGCGAAGGGACGCGAAGGGGGATGGGTTTTGAACACAAAGACACGAAGGTCACAAAGAAAATGCGAAAGTGTTATTTTTCGGGCTTTGTGTCTCTTTTGTGTTCTTTGTGACTTTATGTTTCTAATGTTCCTTCAGGCGCTCTTGTGGTACTAATCCAGATGGAACACCTCTTGCAACTCGATCATGCTCTCGTCGGCGTGGGCGCCGCCGAGACCCTCGAAGTAGGGGGCCATGAACTCTTGCCAGCGCTGGTTGACCTCTTCCTGCGACATGCCTTCGAGCGCGTTCTGGAAGCTGAACGGCGTCTCGAAATAGCCAAAGAGCAGGCCGTCCTCGCGCATGAAGAGCGAGTAGTTGTGCCAGCCGGTGCGGGTGAGGGCGTCCAGCATTTCCGGCCAGACCGACTTGTGGTGTTCGATGTATTCAGGGATCTTATCTTGTTTGACTTTGAGAAGAAAAGCGATGCGCTTCATGGGTGCTCCTGTTGTCCCTTTCTACTTGTTTCCTTGTCTACTTGTCTACGCTATTCGAACTGCCACACCTGCCCTCGCGCGGCCACGCGCACGATGTCGGCCAGATGGGGATAGGCGGCGTCGAAGCGAGCTTTGAGGTCGGCGTCGGAGAGGATGCCCCAGGGGTCCTCAAGGCCGCTGTAGTGGACGAGCCAGGCGCCGTACTGCTGCCGGGCGGGCGCATAGGTCAGGTCGAGACCAGCCAAAAAGCCGGAGCTGACAAGTTCTTCGATGCCGGCGTGGGTGGTCCAGTCCTTCATCGCGCTCCAGGTGGTGGCATCGACCAAAGCCAGGGAGGGGCGATGGAGGGCGGTGAGAACGGCAGGCGGGGTGGTGATGTCCCAGGCGATGAGCAGGCGATGGGCAGGCGGCGTTCCGGGCGGGAAGTCGATGACGAAGAAAACGGCGCCCTCGAAGTGGTCGGTGGGGATGGGGGTGATGCAGTAGGGGTCGTGTTCGAGGGGCTGGTTGGGAATCAGGGAATGAAAGGCGAGGGTGTCGCCGTCGTGAAAGCCGTACCAGTGCGCGCGTTCCAAGTGACGAAAGGTCGGCTCGGTGCAGAAAACGGGCAGCGGCGGGCGTCTGGCCTGTCCTGAGCGAAGCGAAGGATCACCGCGACGTGTGCAGTAGATCTCGGACAGCACCATCAGCTCGGCGTGGTGGTCGATGTGGCCGTGGGTGATGAAGACGGCCAGCGGTTGATCCCAGAATTCATCCGGGCAGAAGTCGGCGATGGCTTCCAGCGTCCCCAGGCCACAGTCGAAAAGGAGATTGTGCGTGACGCCGTTCTCTGTCAGGTGGCTCAGCAGCCCACAGACATGGCCGCCCTTCTGCACGCCGATGCGCCGGCGTTCAGTCCAATAGGCGTAGTCGCGGTTGAGTTGGCGGTAAGTGTAAGATGGCAAGTGACAGGTTTTTTGGGGGGGGTATTGGTTACTTGTTATTGGTAATTGGTAAGTTTCGGCAGTAACCAATCTCCAATAACCAATCTCCAATAACTACTGATTGCCGTATTGCTGGGCAAGCTGGCGCGCCACGCCATAGGCATATAAAAGCCGGGCAGGGGGGATGTCGGGCTGGACGAAGTGGCCGGTGTTGAAGATGAAGCCGCCGCCGGGGGCGTAGATCGAGAAGCAGCGGCTGATGTAGTCTTTCAGGGCCTCGCCGTCGTAGGCAAAGAGTCCGTCGATGACATCGAGCGAGCCGTAGACGACGATCTTTTCGCCGTACTGGGTCTTGATCGTGGCCGGGTCCATGCCGGCGCTTTCTTGCACCGGGTGCATCGAGTCGTAGCCCAGGGCGATGATGTCGTCCATGATGTTCATGATGTAGCCGTCACTGTGCAGATTCACCGGCAACCCGCGGCTGTGGATGTGCTGCACGACCCGCCCGGCGTAGGGTGCGATCAGTTTGCGCCACATGCGCGGGGAAAACAGCATGTTCTGGTTGCTGCCCCAGTCGTCCGAGAGGGTGATCACATCCACCCCGGCGTCGATGCAGCTATCGGCCAGCCCGCACAGCCAGTCGGCGTAGCGGTCGAACCAGTTTGCCATCAGGGCGGCGTTCTTGCTCATCTGCATCCAGCAGTTCTCGATGCCGATGATGCGGCTGGTGCCTTCGACAATGCCCCAGAGGTGGGCAATGACGGCGCGATGGGCGCCGTGCTGTTCTACCGCCTGGACGATGTTGAGGCCGGCGAAGTCGGGCGTCCAGGCGGTGTAGGTTAGCCATTGGGGGTCGCGCGGGTCGCCGGGCCAGAAGTCGGCCAGCTCGGTCACGTCCAGAAGCCGGCCGGTCTGGTTGGGCCAGGGCACATAGCCGACGAAGATGTCGATGCCGAATTCATCCAGGAAGGCCGCGCGCGTGCCCCAGTCGGCCTCCAGCTTTTCCACGAATTGCTTTTGGTAGAGCCAGCAATCGATGGGGGTGCGGTCGGTGGGTTGGCGGCGGAGGGTGGCGAGGACGCGTTCTTTGCTGTTCATGGGCGTGGGGAAGGCGTGAGGCGGGAGGCGGGTGGAGTCGCTGCACCTTGCCAGGTTTCAAGATGCGGTCAGGTTGAGGAGGCTGTCCCAGGTGGCCAGGTCGAGCGAGGCGACGTAGTTGCTGTGGAAGGCTTCGAGATAGACTTGATCCCAGACCGGAACGATGTCCCGTAGCTCAGGCGGCAGGCCGCGAAGGATTTCGGCGTAGGCGTGTTCGAGCAGGCGGTAGCCCGAACTGGGATGGTCGCTGAACTTGGGATGGGGCTGAATGATGCCGTCATCGACCAGGGTTTGGTCGATGACATCGGCCATTTGGTTCAGGAGTTCGAGTTTGCGCGCCCAAGGGGTGGCAAGGCTGACGGCTTCGTTGATAATGGGGGTCAGGGGATAGGCCAGGCGCGGGAGTTTGGCAAAAAAGGCCATCGTCCACTTGTCATAGGGACAATACTGTTTGTCGAGGAGGAAGGCGAGCTGCGTGCCCAGGCGCAGGGCGCGAGCAAAGGTGATGTTGGCGTACCACTCGTTGTAGCGCAGGATGGCGCGCTTGAGGGCATAGCTGCCCATGCCAGAGAAGTAGCGGCACCAATGGGCGATGCGGCGCAGGCGGACGGGTTCGGGGTAGTAGGAGAGGAAGGCCTGGCGGATGGCTGTGAACTGGCCGGTGTCGTCCATCCAGATTTCGCCGTTGATGATGTGCATGATGTCGTCTTCGGGCACGCTCAGCCATTCGGCGTAGGTCTCCGGTACTTTGCTCAGGCCAATGGTGCGGTGCAGGTAGCCTTCGAGGCTGGCGAGCGATAGCCCCTTGCCGCCCGACAGTCCCTCGCGCAGGTTGTGGCCGCGGAACGTGCTCGGCATCTCCCGCTCGACCACCCGCAGGAGTTCGGCGCTGCGCTGCTGAAAGAGTTCTTCGGGCATGAGGGCGTTGATGCGGATGCCCCAATGGTGGTCGGCGGAGTATTCATCGTCCAGCCGCAGCACTTCGGAGCCGTAGCCGAAGACGCCGAAGGTGGTGCGCCGCGTTTCTTCGGGGAAGCGGCGCTCCAAGATCGGTTCCAGCACCTCGAAGAAGAATTGTCGACTGATGTCGATGATGGATTCGCGCATGGGTGGGGTTTGGCTGGGTGGTGGGTGGATGAGGGAATAAGTAGACAAGGGAACAAGTAGACAAGGGTGGGACTGGGGAGGGAAGAGGGGGGAACGTGATAACAATCAGCGGTCAACAATCGACGGCCAACGGTGAATGGTCAGTTGGTTGGGTGCTGGTGGTGTTGTTGGGGTTTGGGCAGGAGAAAGATGATGAGAAGGCTGGCGAAAAGGATGCCCAGGTAGCTGAAGCCCAGATCAAGGATGGAGAGGGTGCGGTGGCGTGAGAGTGCCTGGGTGAGTTCCTCGATGCTGACGAACAGCAAGGCCAGGAGGCTGCCCAACAGGACGCTCCTGCCGGCGATGCGGATGCGACGGGCCGAGAGGGCCAGGTTGAGCGCCAGCGCCAGCAGCCCCATGAGCGCGAAATGGCCCACCTTGTCGCCGTTCGGGAAGGCGTACAGTCGGTAGATGACCGCCGGCATCGTCCCGGTGTCGGCGAAGAAGATGATGGCGCCGAGGAAGACGAGGAAGGCCAGGGCAATCAAG
>CAYWPZ010000144.1:0-12080 GCA_964460135.1 uncultured Caldilineales bacterium
AATTCGAACTGATGGCAGGCGACGAAGCTCGCGTTGTCCACCAGATAGGCGGAGGTCGGCGCGCCAAAAGGATATTCTACGGCAGGGGTGGTGTACTTGGCAAGTGTCAGTCCACAGTTCACGGGCGCTCTCCCTTCCAGGCCCCTTTCCCCACCCGACGATCGCCTTATTTTGCCCACTGCATGGTCGTGAAAATGGGGGGCAACTTCATCTGTCGAAGGAGCCTACGAATCACTGCCTAAGTATGCAGAGCAACGCGGCGTGCAATGAATCAGCCGACCGCCTGCCGCACCGTATAGCGCAACTCGCCCTGCCCTTCCGGTTTTTGCAGCACCCAAAGGCTGTGTAATTTCCCGGCGGCATCTAGCGCCAGCGACGGCCGGCCCAGGCGATAGAATTCGGCTGCCGCCATTTCGATCGGCGTCCAGTTGGCGCCGCCAACCGGACGATGAACATGTTCGAGCACCTCGGTGTGGTCCCAGGCCACGTGCACCCGCCCATCCCCGGCCACCACCAGATCGGGAAAAGCGCCGCGGTCGAGCAAAGGGCTGATCACTTGGACGCTCGACCAGACGCCAGGCCGGCCGACCGCATAGCAGATCACATCGGCCTCCGGGCGGCGCTCTCGCCAGGCCGCGTGCACCATCCCCCCCGGATCGACCCCGATCGCCGCCCCTGCCGCCGGACTGCTGCCGGAGGAAATCAGCTGCGGCGGCGTCCAGGCGCCGTTCTGAAGGCATGTGTAAAGGACATTGCCGCTGCTCAGGCTGTCGTCGCCGGTTTGGAAGGCCACATGCAAGCGGCCGGCGGCATCCAGACAGGCGGCCGGCCGGCGGCCGGCGCTGTTGGGCACAGGCCGGGTCTCCCAGCGCCAGTCCGAGCGGCGCCAGGCGTGGTAGATGACCGGGTAGCCGGGGCTGCGGTCTTCCCAAACGATGCGCCGGGCGCCATCGGCCGCAGCCACAATCACCGGCTGCACCGAATCGCCAGCGGTGTAGGAAACGTTGATCG
Source organism: uncultured Caldilineales bacterium (assembly GCA_964460135.1). Taxonomy (GTDB): domain Bacteria; phylum Chloroflexota; class Anaerolineae; order J102; family J102; genus SSF26. Next base: position 1,012 of record CAYWPZ010000144.1, read on the forward strand.
GCAACGACCAGCGGCCTCCCTCCCAGGCCGTGAAGTAGATCTCAAAACGCCCTGAGTAGTTGTTGGCAAAGGCCACAAACAGCGATTCGCCGTCGGCATGGGTGATGACCGGCTGCACGCCGCCCAGCAAGCGCAAAGGGGGCTGCCAAACCTGATTTTGGCAATGGCTAACCATGATCGCCTTGTCGGCCTCCCAGACCGCGCTCGGCCGGTCGGACGGTGTGACTGTCAGGATGGGATGGCGAAGGCGAAGGCCCTGGCCCACGCTGGCGATGGCAGCCCAGGCCGGAGAAAGTTGAGTTGGATGCGCTTGTGGTGATGCCATGGGGGGAAGGCTCCTGGTGGGAGGATGCAGTCAGCTAGCCGACTTCTCGCGTGGGTTCCGTTGTGGGGGGCGGCAGCTCGGTTGGCGGGATGGGGGTCTCGGTCGGCGGGACGGGGGTCTCGGTCGGTGGGACGGGGGTCTCGGTCGGCGGGACGGGGGTCTCGGTCGGCGGGACGGGGGTCTCGGTCGGAACCGGTTCGGTGGGGGTGGCCGTTGGGATCGGTTCGGTGGGGGTGGCGGTTGGGACCGATTCGGTGGGGGTGGCCGTCGGGACCGATTCGGTGGGGGTGGCGGGCGAAGAAATGACCGTGAGCGATTCGGCGATGATGAGGCCGTCCGGGCGTTGGCGGCCATGCCCGTCCACGACAGCGCCAACCACTGGCGCGCCGCTGACAACCGCCCCGCCAATGTCGACGATCCAGAAGCCGTAAGGCCCATCGATGCTCAGGCGGCTGCCCTGGATCGAGGTGATGACGCCGCTGAAGCTGACCGACGGCCACTCGCGCACGCTGATCGCATCGGCCACCAGGTCGCCGTCGGCTTCATAGTGCCCACTAATAGTGGCCTGCTTGCCCACGGCCGGGTCGCCGTCGATACTCGTCTGGGCAGTGATGCGGAAGTTGTAGCCGCCGACAACGATGCGCCCGCCTTCCAGCCCGGTGATTTCGCCGTTGATGGTGATGGGGGCGGGGAGCGGTGTGGTGGTGGGGGTGGCGATGAGGTCGAGGGCGAGGGCCAGCTTGTCGCCGCCAGAAAGCAAGCGATAGTAGACGCGCACCTGGCTGCCGATCCTCAGATCGCTCACATCGAGCGCCGGCGCCAGACGAAAGACCTGGTCGTCGACGGTGATCAGCCCGCCGGTGTGCTGGCGGAAGACGCCCACCAGGACGAGGGTGGCCGGCGCCGGCGTGGGGCTGGGTTGCGCGGTGGCGGTGGGGCGAGGGGTGCGGGTGGGCCGCGGCAGGCGCGTGGGCGTGGGCGGCGGCGGCTGGATGTTGGGGGCCGCCTGTGGCGTGGGTTTGGGCGGCGGCGCGGGCGTGGCGGTGGGGACGGGGGTGGGCGAAGGCGTGGGCAGGCGTTCGATCAGGACAGCATTCGCCCGGATGCGACCATCGACGGTAGTCATGCCGATGATGCGGACGATGGCCCCCTCCGGCAGAGCGGCAAAGGCTTCCTGGCTGCCCACCACCAGCCACTCGCCCACGCGCCAGCCCGATCCCTGGCGGCCGATCAGCTCACCTGTGACCTCGATCTCTTCCTCCAGGCCGCGGTCGAGCAGGATATTGACCTCGTCACGACGCCGGTCTTCGAGATTCTCTACAAGCTGTTCCCGCGCCTTGGGGTCGCGGGTCAAGAAAAGGGTGACACTCTCGGCGGCGCGCTTGACCGCATACAAGGGCTGACCCGGCAGCGCCGCCGCCGAAACGCGCACGGTGGTGAAGGCCGTCAGCCCCAGCGCCAACAGAAGGACAGCGGCAACCGTCGCCCATGCCGGCGCCGGCGACAGCCGCCAGGCGTCCTGCAGCCGCTCCCACCAGGAGGGCGCAGCCGGCCGGCGTCGGGCCGGGCGCGCTCCCCCCGCCGGGGCGGGGACGGCGGCCGGCGGAGCCAGTTGCGGTGCAGGCAGCGGTGCAGGCAGCGGCGCGGGTAGCGGCGCGGGTAGCGAGGCCAGGACGCGCTGCCGCGCCCGCGCCAGAGCAGGCCCGGGATCGGGCGGCGGCGTGGCCGCGGCCCGAAGCTGTTGCGCCAACTCGACCAGCGTCCGCATCTCGGCCGGAGCCGCCGTCAGGCGCGCCGCGACCGCCTGGCGGTCAGCGCCTGCATCCAGGCTTTCCAGCATGAGCTGGAACAGGTCTTCGGAGGGAGGGGGCGGGCTGCTCATAGGAGATCGCCGAGCATGAGGCGGCGGAGGCTGGCGACGGCGCGATATTGCAGGGCCTTGATCGCGCCTTCGGTCTTGTCCATGATCACTGCCACCTCGGTGATGCTGTAGCCCTCAAGAAAACGGAGCGTGATGACTTGAGCTTGTTCTTCGGTCAGGTCGTTGATGGCGCGCACAAGCGCATCGCTATCCAGAATGGCAGCGGCGGCCTTGTAGGGATCGGCTTCGGCGTCATGGGCAGGGATGTTGGGGAAATCGTCGAGGTCAGAGAATTCAGTCTGACTGCGGCGCCGGTAATGATCGATGACAAGATTGTGGGCAATGCGGAAAAGCCAGCCGGAAAACGACGTACGCCACCCTCTGTCCGACCGCAACGCCTCGATCATCCTTAGAAAGGTCTGACCGGTGAGATCCTCGGCGGTGATCGGGTCGCTCAAACGGTGGTAGATGTAGCTGTAGATGCGCGGTGCGTAGCGGTCGTAGAGGGAGGCAATGGCGTCAGGGTCGCTGAGCGCTGCCCGCTCGACCACTGTCACCTCATCTGGGGGAATCTGTGACACCGGGAACTTACCAGTCAAGACGAGGCGGCGACAATTTGGCTACGGCTTTGTCAGAGAAAGGAGGGTCAAGACGGCCTGTTCGCCTGCCGCCAGACATCGTAGATGCGCTGGAGGACGGTGACGCCGGCAATGATAGCGATGATGGCAAGGCCAACAACGGCATAGCCGGTGATCAGGGCCAGGACCATGACGAGATAGCGTTCGACGCGGGTGCCGAAGCCGACCTTGGTGTCAAGGCCCAGGCCCTCGGCGCGGGCGCGCGTGTAGCTGACGAGATAGCTGGTGCTCAGGGCGGCAAAGGCGAGGCCGACGCCCACAGCATCGCCTTGCAGGGCCGCCCACACCCCCACCGCCGAGATGACGATGGCCTCGCCCATGCGGTCGAGGGTGCTGTCCCAGAAGGCGCCAAAGCGAGAGCGGACGCCAACCATGCGCGCCAGGGTGCCATCGATGGCATCAAAACCGGCGGCGAAGATATAGAGAACACCCCCGGCCTGAATGCGCCCGGCGATGATGAGATAGGCGACCACGCAATTCAGCAACAGGCCCGACAGCGTGATCATATTGGGCGTGATGTGCAGTGTCTTGAAGACCTGAGCGACGGCCTCGAACAAACCTCGGAAGCTGCGTCGGCCCCATTCGGTGAGCATGAGTGGTTTTCCCTGAGCAAGTAAGGCAGCGCTGACTTTCGTCCCTCGCTGTTGAGCCTGGCGTCTTACAATCAAGGCCGCAGCCATGTCGCGGATTGACATCACTTAGTGTACAATGGCGCAAAGTCGTGTGTCAAAGCACTTAAGGCGTTCATGCCCTTATCCCCAAGTCGTGTTGCGTCGTTCTCGTCTTGATTCCTCGCTTTTCCGGCAGGCGGTTGGGTTGTTGCAGGAGGCCCGTCGTGTGACTGCCCTGACCGGTGCGGGGATTTCTACACCCTCCGGCATCCCGGACTTCCGTTCCCCCGGCGTCGGGCTTTGGAGTCTGGCCGACCCGCTTGAGATTGCCTCGATCTGGGGTTTCAGAGACAAACCACAGCGTTTCTACGACTGGTTTCGTCCCCTGACCCGCGACATCGTGGCCGCGCGGCCCAACGCCGCTCATCACGCCCTGGCCAAGTTGGAACAGACGGGTAAACTGGTCAGCCTGATCACGCAAAATATCGACCAGCTGCACCAGAAGGTGGGGTCGAGCCGAGTGTTGGAGCTGCACGGCCATCTGCGCACGCTCAGCTGTCTGCGTTGCCGGTTCCAGGATGCAGCCGAAACCTATCTCCACCGTTTTCTCAATACCGGGGCGGCGCCGCTCTGCCCCAACTGCGGCGCCGTCCTCAAACCGGACGTGATCCTGTTTGGCGAGCCGCTGCCCGAAGCCACCCTCCTGGCCGCGCAAGAAGAAGCGTTGCACTGCGACCTGATGCTGGTCGTGGGTTCGTCGTTGGAAGTGATGCCCGCCGCCGATCTGCCGCCGCTGGCCGTGCGGCGCGGGGCGCGGTTGATCATCGTCAATCTGGGCGTCACACCTTACGATCACCTGGCCGATGTGGTGTTGAACGGTGATGTGGCCCAGGTGCTGCCCGAACTGGTGAAGCAAGTCGTGGGCCAGGCCAGGGACACCGCCTGACAGTCGTACAAAACAAGCCCGGCCGGACGTTGTCGTCCGGCCGGGCCAGTGCAAGCGTGTGTTCGTCCGGCGGGGTGAAGACGAGCCAGATTCAGCGGATGAGCATGGGCAGCCAGGCGCCGCCGTTGTTGACGGCAATCACGGCATCGACGCCCTGGAAGCGGTTGGGAGCGCCGGGGCCGCCATCGACGAGGATGGTGACACGGTTGTTGCCACGCGGCGCGTTGGGCGTATCGACTGTGACCTGGAGATCGCCAGGGGTGTAACCGTTGTTGGGCGTCAGAATGACCCAGTCCAACGTGGACAGGGTCCCTGTCTCGCCATCAGGCCCGCTGAAGCTGAAGCCGCTTTCTGTTTGCTCCACCTTCACTGCCGCGGTCGCCAGGGCCGCCTGCAGGTTCCACCAGTCGCCCGAAGGCACGGCGTAGGCATACCAATGGATGGCGCCCTGGCCTGGCGCCGCCTGGTCGATCTTGATGTTGCCACGCGGCGAGGGCAAGCCCGGGGGAGCGATCAGCAGGAGGTTGTTGGGGGTGACGACCATGCCGGTGGCGACGATCTTGAGTGTGACCGGCAATTCGACGGGACTGCCGCGAATGGCGCCGGCGTCGACTTTGATCTTGCCGCTGTAGTCGCCAGGGCGCATGTTGACCGGGTTGACGAAGACCGAGACGGTGTCGTCGGTCTGCCCGCTGGTCTTGTTGGTGCGCAGCCAGGCGCCGCCATCGGTGGTGGTGAGGGTGAGGCTGTAGGAGCGGGGGCCGCCATCGCCGATGTTGCGGATGGTCAGGTTCTGGGCCGGCGGGGTGACGCCGCCATAGTTGAAGTTGAAGGTGAAGCTGGCCGGGCTAACCCCCAGTTCGGGGCCGGTGGGCGTGACCGTGAGCCTGATGTTGACGCGCTGGGGGGTGTTTTCGGTGTTGGGCGTGGTGGCGGTGACGATGATGGCATCGTTGTATTCGCCGGGGGCCAGGTTGGCGCCGTCGATGGTGACGGTGTGGGCGCCGGGCGCCGTGCCCTCGAAGGGCGTCACGCTGAACCAGGCGCTGCCCCGCTCTTTGGTCAGGCTATAGGCCAATGTGCCGCCGCCCTGATTCAGCACCTGAAAGGTTTGGGCGGATGGATTGGCGCCGCCGCGCAGCATCGAAAATTGGAGCGAGCTTTTGTCGACGGCCAGCCTGGGCGGGGCCTGGCTGACGCCATCGCCATCGAAGTTGCCGGTGCGGAGGATGTTGGGATCGCGGAAGGTGGCGCTGGTCCAGTCGGTCGCGGTGGTGAGGCTGGTGGCCGGGTCCAGCCAGATGCGGTAGGAGTTGGTCTGGGCGACCACCACTTCGGCCTTGGCATCGCCATCCACATCGCCCGTGACCACGGCCTTCAGATTGCGCCCCAGCTGCAGGCCGCTCTCCCAGGCGGCGGGAAAGGGGTCGGAGCCGTAGTTGAGGCCGATGAGCGAGATGCCGGAGCCGCCTTCCAAGGGGTCGCGGATCAAGAAGACCTCGTCGTCGCCGCTGGCGTTGGTGTCGCCGACGGCGATATCCGAGAAGGGCGGGAAGGCCGTCTTCTGGCCGCCGGGGGCATTGGCGATGAGATTGGGCGGCGCATACTGGAAGACGAGATAGGAAGGAAAGACGCCGAGGACGTCGTCGCGCGTCAGCACCATTTCGGCCAGGTTGCCGTTGTTGATGTGGGTGTTGCCGACGGCGAGATCGATCCAGGGGAAGGTGTAGGATTGTTCGGCGAAGGTTTGGAAGATGCCGGCGCTGGTGATGGAGAGAATCTTGATGCGATAGTCCAGGCGGTCGGGCGGCAAGCCCCGGCGCACCATCACCAGTTCGTCGCCGGCCAGCCCGTTGTAATCGCCAGTATCCAGACGAAGCCAGGGCACGCCGAAGGTCTCGTCATAGACGGTCTGCCAGATGCGTCCGGCGTTGTCGCCATCCCAAATTTGGACGCTGTAACCATTGCCGCCGCGGTTGTCGGTGCGCTGGAGGATGATCTCGTCCCGTCCGCCATCGTTGGGGACGACATCGCCCGCGGCCACAGCGACGTAGATGAAGCCGGTGGTGATGACGCTCTCGAAGGCGGGGGCGCTGGCGACGGCGCCGAGCAGGGGATTGAGAATGCGGGCCGTGTTGCCGCCGATGGCGATGATTTCTTCGATGCCGTCGGCGTTGGCGTCCAGCACCGCCATATCGCTGTAACCGCTCGTCGATGAGGTCCACACAAACGGCTGTTTGCCGGCAGCCGTAAAGGGATCGACGATCTGTACATTGGTGGCGGCGTTGATGAAGGCGATTTCATCGTCGGGAGTGGCTTGCTGGGCCAGAACCGTGGGTGAGGACGACGGCGCGGCGGATAGGCCGGCCAGGGCGAGGGCCAGACTCAGGAGCAGCAAGAGCGAGCGGGTAAATAGACGCATGGTTGGTTTTCTCCTAGGTTTTGAGGGGGATACGTGATCTCACAAGAGGGTCGCCGAACCATTGCATGACGCCGCTGGTGGGGTTCGGGTTCCCGGCGCGGCGGGGGAAGGTCAGGGCGGGATGAGATCGGCGGGGGATTATAGCACGCCGACGCGCAAGACCGGGCGCAGCGGCCCGGTCTTGGAGGGGGTGAGGCGGTCGGCGACCGAAGGAAGAGGGACAAGCGGGGAGGGCGGGGTCAGGCAGGGGCGGGGGTGCGCTTGCCACCGTTCTTTTGGCGGTCGCGGCGCCAGAAGCCCAGTTCGCCTTTCTCCCATGACACCACCAGCGGCGTGGCGTTGAAGATGGAAGAGTAGGTGCCGCTGAGCAGGCCGACCAACAGGGTGGCAATGAAGGGCCGGATGGTGACGCCGCCGAATAGCAGGATGGCCACCATGATGAACATGGCGTTGATCTGTGTGGCCAGCGAGCGGTGGACGGTTTCGAGCAAGGAGCGGTTGACAATGGTCTCGTAGTCCTCACCCCGGCGCCGTCGTGTGTTCTCGCGAATGCGGTCGAAGACGACGATGGTATCCTGAACCGAGAAGCCGATGATGGTGAGGAGGGCGGTGAGGGTCAGGGCGTCGGCCTCCCAGCCGGCCACCCAGCCCATGATGCTGACGAAGCCGAGGGTGATGAGGACATCGTGCAGCATGGCGACGATGGCGCTGACGCCATAGCGAACGGGGTGGGGGATGTTGCGAAAGGCCCAGATGATGAACAGGAGGATGGCGACCGAAGCGAAGAGGACGGCGACGAAAGCTGCGCGTGTCACCTCCTGGCCGATGCTGGGGCCGACGAGGGTGAATTGCAGTTCATCAGGCGTCTCGCCGAATTTCGCCGCCATCGCCGCCAGCAAGGTGGCCTTTTGTGCGGTCGAGATTTCGTCGGTGCGGATTTCAAGCGTGCGGTCATCGCCGACGGTGTTGACATCGACATCGGTGAAGCCGTTGGCCTGGAAGAGCTGCACCATCTGGGCCGGGGCCACGGCCTCGGCAAAGCGCACTTCCCACAGGGCGCCGCCGGTGAAGTCGACAGAAAGGCGCACAGGCGAGCCAAAGACGATGATCGAGGCGATCATCGCGATCACGCCAGGCAGGATGATCAGGGCCGAAAAGAGATAATACCAGCGCCGGTGTTTGATGATGTTCATGATTCGGGATAGAGACGATGGGAGAAGCTCAGGCGGCAAAGAGGGCGAGACGACGCTCCAGGCGGCTGCCAAACAGACCGACGACAGTGCGCATGAAGGTTCGGGTGACGATGACGGCCGTGAACATCGAGACAAGGACGCCGATGCCGAGGGTGATGGCGAAGCCTTGGACGATGGAGGCGCCAAAGCTGGAGCCGAAGTAGTAGAGGATGACGCAGGTGATGAGCGTGGAGAGGTTGGAGTCGAGGATGGAGGTCCAGGCCCGCGCAAAACCGGCCTCGACGGCGTTTTCCAACGAGCGCCCGCCCCGCAGCTCCTCTTTCATGCGCTCGAAGATGAGGATGTTCGCGTCCACGGCCATGCCGGTGGAGAGCAGGAAGCCGGCGATGCCGGGCAGCGTCAACACCACCGGCACCAGCTTGTAGATGGTGATGTTGAGGGCGGCGTAGATGACCAGGGCCACGGCCGCCAGCAGGCCGGGCAGCCGGTAGTAGGTGATCATGAACAGCAGGACGATGATGACGCCAATGATCCCGGCCGTGATACTCGACCGCACGGAATCTGCGCCCAGGGTGGGGCCGATGGTATTGACGGCGGCGATGTCCAGGGGCACCGGCAGGGCGCCGTAGCGCATCTGCACGGCCAGGTTGCGGGCTTCCTCCAGGGTGAAATCGCCTTCGATGATGCCGCTATCGCTGATGGCAGCGCGCACGATCGGGGCCGAGAGGACGGTTTTATCGAGGACGATGCCCAGGTATTTGCCGATGTTGCTGCCGGTGTAATCGCCGAAGAGTTTGGCGCCCTCGGCTTTGAAGGCGAAATTGATGAAGATCTGCTGGGTGGTCGGGTCGCGACCGACATCGGCCGATTCCAGCTTGTCGCCGGTGACGACGGTGCGGTAGACGACCGTGTCGGTCGCCACATCGCTGGCGTTGAGCGAGGTGACGACCTGGCTGCCGACTTCGGCGGGGAAATCGCCCATGTCCACGAACTCGAGCTGGCCGGTGCCGGACAGGGTGGCGATGGCGGCGTCGGGGTCTTCGATGCCCGGCAGGGCGACGATGATGCGGTCGCCGCTGACCTGAACCTCGGGTTCGGCGACGCCGAGGCCGTTGACGCGACGTTCGATGATGGTGCGCGCCGTTTCCATGTCGTCGGTAGTGGCGGCTTGCCCGGATTGTGGCACGGCTTCGAGGATGATGCGCGTGCCGCCGCGCAGGTCGAGGCCGAGCTTGAGTTCGAGCGCGCTATCGTCGGGTTGGTGCGAGGCGATGAGATTGCTCACCCAAGCGGGTTTGGGGGACGGCAGGGCGATGAAGACGACCAGCGCCGCCAAGAGGAGGATAAGAATGAGGACGATGAGGTTGCGAGGCGACATGGAAGTTTGCGACGAGTCCTGAACAAAGAAGCGCGGCCCAAGGCGATGCCGTCTCGGCCGCGACAATAGGGGTGGGGTTGTGCCAAACTAACGGATTATAGAAAGGTGGGGAGGGTGTGTCAAAAAAGGGTGGGCAGTAAACGGCAGTTTCGCCGCCAGGCCGGGCAAAAACCAACGACGCCTCGCTCCGGCCCGGCTTGTGGCTTCAGGCGGGGGGGCGTCCGCGCGCGCCGAGGCAGGCGAGGGTTTGGGCCAGCACCTCGGCCGGGGTGAGTCCATCGGTCAGCACATAGCAGTCGGCATGGGCGCGGGCATGGGCCAGGCGGCGGCGTTGCTCGTCGAGATAGGCGTCGTTGAGGTCGAGATGAGGATAGCGCTTCCGCACGGCCTCGCCGCCGGCATCCAGGTAGATGAGGACATCGGCCGGCCGGCGACGCCGCCAGAGGTCGGGGACGCCCGAATGTTCTTGCGAGACCTGGCGGGCGTCGTAGCCCAACGACTGCAAGGCCCTGGCCAGGGTGCTCTTGCCGCTGCCGCAGACGCCCACGAGTTTGATCCTGGTCATGGCGGCTCAGCGATCCCAAGCGCCGTGGATGCGCGAGGGGATGGGCAAGGACATACTCAGGCGACGCACATCATCGCCATTTTTCTTGCCCACCCGAATGGCGACCACCGTCAGGTCATCCTGGGGCCGGCTCTGCTCGGACAGCAGGGCGTGGGCAAGGATGTCATCGGCCAGGTCTTTGGCGCTGAGCTCGGGCGAGAGTGTCTGGACGAGGCCAAAGAGACCCGCTCGGCCAGCGTTCGCTTCCGGGTTCCGTTCTCCCGCCGACCAGACGCCGTCGCTGGCGGCGATGGCGATGACGCCCGGACGAAGCAGGAGTTCTTCGATCTGCGGGCGAGTGCGGGCATGGATGCCCACGGCCTCGGCGGGGAGGTCGAGCAAGCGCCAGCGGCCTTCGTCGCAGACCAGGACCGGCACACGCGCGTTGCGCGAGATGACGAGGGTGCCCGTTTCCAGATCGGCAGAGAGGATGATCATCTCGGCGCTGACTTTGCCGCGACGATGGGTGCGCAGATAGTCATGGGCGGCGCGAGCGGCAGCGCCGTCGCGCACGCCTTCGGCCAGCAGCGAGATGGCCTTGCGCGCCACCAGGTTGCTGATGGCTTTGGCCGATTCGCCGCTGCGCTGACCATCGACCAGCACCGCCGAGTAGCCGCCGTGCGGTCGTTCGACCACCTCCACCGTGTCGCCCGATTCCCCTACCGCATACTTTTCGATTTTGGCGACGGCGATCTGCAATTCCATCCGCCTGGCTCTCTCTCTAGCGGGTCACGGTGACATTGATGCCGAAGCTGTAGGTGCCATCACGCATGGAGGCAGCGCGCAGGATGACGGAGGCCGTCCCAGAACTGCCGTTGGGGATGGTGAAACGCACCGTGATGGCATCCTGCCCCCCGTTGGGCGCTACCTGCGAGGTGTTTGTGTTGGTGGGGCTGCAGGCGCCGATGCTGTTGCACACCACCACTTGCCAGCCCGATGGCAGATTGCTGGCGAACAGCGTCAGGTTGAGCGCGTCCACCTGGTTCCCACGATTGGTGAGGGTGATGCCCACGTCCGAGCTGCCGCCAGAGAAGTTTTCGGGATCTGCCTTCCAATCGACCAGGACGACGGTCGGCGTGGCCGTGGGCTGG
>CAYWPZ010000145.1:0-2831 GCA_964460135.1 uncultured Caldilineales bacterium
TAAAACTCCACCACCGTCGGCTGCCCATCGGTCAAGCGGGCGTTGAGGTCGGCGTCGGCGGCGTGGCGGAAGCGGACGCCGGGATGGTTGCGCTCGAAAACGTCGGCCAGAGCAGCCAGGGCCGCGGCCTCGCCGGCGAATGTCTCGTGCGAGAGGATTTCGAGCTCGGGGTCGAGGGCGGCGGGCGTGGCCGTGGGCGTGGGCAGAGGCGGGGTGGGGGTTGGCCCCAGGCAGCCGGCGGCGGCGAAGATCAAGATCAGCATGACCGCCAGGGTGTGGCGGCGGGCGATGGTGGCGCTTGGTTCGGTCATGGGCAGCGGGCGCGGGTGCAACGGCATTTGCGGCGGCGCGGGTTGCGATTATACACTAGGCCACAGAAGACGACGCCCCTGCAAGGTGTGGCCTGAACCGAGGAGACTCCTGTCGTGATCACCCCACCCCTCCCCCGTCTCTCAGCCGTCCTCTTGGCCAACGATGAGGGCGGCGTGGGCTTTGGCGCCGCCCTGTCCGTGTTGCAGGTCTGGCGGGGCGGCGCTGGCTGCGGTCGAAACAGGCATCCTCCCTCCTCCATACCCCTACTTCCTACTTCCTCCTCCCTCCTCCCATGCTCTTCGACCTTCCCCTCGACCAACTCCGCGCCTACCTCCCATCCCGGCAGGAGCCGGTGGATTTCGACGCTTTCTGGGCCGAAACCCTGGCCGACGCCCGCCGCCAGCCCCTGAACCCGCGCTTCGAGGCCATCGACGCCGGGCTGCGGCTGCTGGACGTGTGCGACGTCACCTACGCCGGCTACGGCGGCCAGCCGATCAAGGCCTGGCTGCTGCTGCCCCGCCAGCGGTCGCGGCCCCTGCCTTGCGTGGTGCAATACATCGGCTATGGCGGCGGGCGCGGCAACCCGCACGACTGGCTGCTTTATGGCGCGGCCGGCTACGCCCACTTGATCATGGACACGCGCGGCCAGGGCAGTGTGTGGCGGCGCGGGGATACGCCCGACCCGGAGCGCGACGGCGGCAACCCCCAGCATCCCGGCTTCATGACCCGCGGCATCCTCAACCCGGCCACCTACTACTACCGCCGCGTCTTCACCGACGCCGTGCGAGCGGTGGAGGCGGCGCGGGCGCATGCGGCCATCGACGCCGGCCGTGTGGCCGTCACGGGCGGCAGTCAGGGCGGCGGCATCAGCCTGGCCGTGGCCGGCCTGCTGCCCGACCTGGCCGCGGCCCTGCCCGATGTGCCTTTCCTCTGCCACTTCCGCCGCGCCGCCGAACTGGTAGACACCCAGCCCTACCACGAGATCGCCCACTTCTGCACGATCCACCGCCGCCAGGTCGAAACCGTCTTCGACACGCTCTCCTATTTCGACGGCCTCAACTTCGCCGCCCGTTGCGCCGCCCCGGCCCTGTTCTCCGTTGGATTGATGGACGACATCTGCCCGCCCTCCACCGTCTTCGCCGCCTACAATCACTATGCCGGCCCCAAACAGATCGAAATCTACCCCTACAACCGGCACGAGGGCGGCGAAAGCGACCACGATGCCGTCAAGCTGGCTTTCCTGGCGCGGTTGTGGGGGGCGCCATAGATCAGACGGCGCAAGCAAAGAAAAGAGAAAGATTGATTACTGAGATTTCAAACGTGATGTGGTATCCTTAAACGTTTGTTCATGAAAGATTCGTTTGGTTTTGGCATGGCAGTTTCTGCCAGGGTTCATAGCCATGAAAGGATGGCTTGTCACCCCCGTTCCCCTTCTCATCAACCTGGCGAGCTCACAGTGTGATGATGATTCACTCGCCCGTCGAACTGGCAATAGTGCCGGCGTCACCTTGCGACTGAGCCGCCTCAACGCTCCGCCTCACAGCAGTTTCCCCTTCCCCGCGCCTCGGAGGTTCATTCATGAATGATCTGCACAGAATCAACTCGGTCGAACATTCAAGGGCCAAGCCGTTTTGGGTTGCGTGTTGTCTTGCCGTTACTATTCTCATTGGCTTGGCTGGCATTGTATGGGCCACAAGTTACAGTAATCTAACTGCCCCTTCTTGGAACAATGGCCCTCAAACGTGGACATTTGGTGGAAATGTCACATACACCGGCGGCGAAAAAACGACTTGTGTGAGTGGCACATTCACCCTCCAGGGTGGTGGTTCGGGAAGTTTTGGTCCGATCACCTGCGGCCCCTCCAATACTGATCCTTTTACCTGCACCATCCCCGGCTCTAGTGTAGCAAATGCTGCCGGTTCGATCGCCTATACACTTAGCAGCTGGACAGGTAACGATAGTTGCACGGGCAGTTCTTCCACTGGCCCATCAGGATCTTTCGCATCAGGCGGCACCGGCCCCAACGCCGTCGGTCTCAGCCGTCTGGCCGCGGCTCGCGATGCGTCCGGCTGGCAGATGGCGGCCATCGCCGTGCTGGGGCTGTTGGGGCTGGGCGCCGGTCTGTGGTGGGCGCGGGGCCGGCGGCAGGCTCTGGCCGGATGATCCAGTTTCGTTTTCTTGCCATTTTTACCATCTGAATCGACTCGAGGAACCCGCCATGATGACCACACCCCCGGCCCCCACCCCCGTCGCCAAACCCCTCCCCACCTATCAGGCCCCGGCCATCGTCCACAAGGCCCAGCTCAAGCACTTCAGCGGCTCGCCGCTGGCCGTCGACCCCAACTCGCCGGAGAATGTGTTGGGCCTGCCGCAATAGGTTTGGGCGACGACGCCCCCGCATCCCCACGGCCCCTCGCCCTGTCGCGAGGGGCCTTTTTTTTTGCCCGCGTCGGTTGGCCCCGTCTTGGGGGCGGCGCCAACCCGCCGGGGGCCGGAGGCCGCCCGGCAACAAGTGGAAG
>CAYWPZ010000145.1:2931-12059 GCA_964460135.1 uncultured Caldilineales bacterium
CTTCGGGGCAGGTGCGTTACGTTCCAATTGGGGGCGGCGCCAACCCGCCGGGGGCCGGAGGCCGCCCGGCAACAAGTGGAAGCCCCTTCGGGGCAGGTGCGTTACGTTCCAATTGGGGGCGGCGCCAACCCGCCGGGGGCAGCCTGAAATGCACCCCCCAAACGAAACCCCGCTTGCCTTTCCGCCGCCTTTCTGCTATAGTTGCTTTGAAAATTCCTTGCGCTATGTCCCGTTTTTCCTGCTCTCGCTTTCAAAAGGGATCACGATGATCACCCCACCCCCGGCCCCCGCTCCTACCCCCGTCCCGGCCCATGCCTACCAGGCCCCGGCCATCGTCCACAAGGCGCAGCTCAAGCACTTCAGCGGCTCGCCTCTGGCCGTCGACCCCAACTCGCCGGAGAATGTGTTGGGGTTGCCGCAGTAATCAGGGATGATCGAGCCTGAACCGTTTTTCTTTTGACCCGGATCCTGACCTTTGCATCATGCGAGGTGTTGTGATGAGCAGAAAGCTGCGACATGCGTTCGCCCTGTTGTTCTTGTCGGTTTTTTTGATGGCGGCGGTTGTGTACGGAGCCACCGTGGCAAGTGATGATTCGGAGAGTTATTCAGGCGGCAACTACACGGATGAGAACGGCGGCACAGGTTTTGCGGCCGCCTACGCCTTCAAGAATTTTGGCGGCAGCGACGCCGGCGGTGAATTCATCGCCAGCGGCGGCTCACAGCTCGCCGGCAGCCAGAGTGTCGCCTTGTATGCCAATAGCTCGGGCAGCGGCCGGGCGGTCTCGCGCGACTTCAGCAGCGCCCTCAGCACATCCACGGGTTATCGTTTTCGTTTTCGGGTCAAATTCAGCCTCGATACCAATGCGTCGAAGACAGCCGGCTTTGTGCTCTGCTCTACGGCCACCGGCAGCAAGAGTAACTGGAATGATGGGCAACGCCTGTTCGTTGGCATCAGCGGCAATGGCCTCTGGCGCTTCGATGACGGCGCCCTGAAGACGGTGCGCAATGAAGCCGATTCGGCCGACTACTCGGCCATCGGCGGCAATATCTATCGCGTCGTCGTCGACTTTCAGGGGGACAGTTACTGGCTCAGAATCTTCAATGAAACTGCCTCCACGCAGTCGAAGATCATGTCCGGGACGCTCGGCGGCACCGGCGGTAGCCAGATACGGTCGATCGCCTTTGGCAACGGCGTGATCGGCACCAACCAGGATCTGATCTGGGATGATGTCTTGCTCGAGGACAACCCCACGGCGCTGGCCGTTTCCCTGCGTGAAGTATCGGCAGCGCCAACCATGGCTCTGGCCGCGGTAGGGGCCGTGGCTCTGGCCGGGTTGGGCGGGTTGGCCGTCGGCGCAATCAGGCGGCGCCGGCGCTAGCGGCCGGCATTTTCTTGCCCGCGCGACCCTGCGGCCCACAACCGCAGGGTCTTTTCTTGCCTCCCCAACTGCGGCGATTGAACTTCAAGCCAGGTCACTTGAGAACATCCGTTTCGCTCCTGCTTGGCGGGGGGCGATGGATGAAGGCGATTCCTTGCTCTCGACAGCCAGGCTCGCCGTTTTGGGGCTATCGTCGCTGCCGAAACGGCCGGCCTTGTAGCGATATCAGGTCGGCCACGCCCTGCGACGCGAGGCGGCCACCCCACCGGCGGCCAGCAAGCCCAGCAGGGGCAGGGCCGCGGCCCAGGGGCGGCCCGGGGCGCGGGCGTTTAGAGTGCGGAGGGCGATGGCGGTCGATCCTACACTGTTTCCTACAGCCCAATCCGAAAAAGATGTCACGCCATTGCGCGTGGCCGTTGTGCTGGTCGACGAGGAGATCTGGCAATCCCAACCCGCCCCACCAAGTCCACCTGGGTACTTGCAGACTTTGGGATCGGCGAGACCCGAGTGCGTCAAAGTCAAATCGACGATAAAGCCGGCGCCGCTTATCGTCCAATATCTGCCTGTAGCTATTCCACTTGCCGCGGCTGTGGCATTGGGGTGGCTGGCATCAATGCGATCAACCGTAATGTCACCGGTGCCTGACGTAACATTCATCGTCACACCGGTCATACCGAAGCTTTGTGCGCCCGCCCCGGCAATGGTGTTGATATTGCGAATGGTGCCGTTATTGGTCAGGCTACCGCCTACCGTGGCGTCGGTTGTTTCATTCAACGTCGTGCCACTGTTCACGGTCAGATTTGTGTAGGCTGATGGGGATGCACCGGAATTGATGGCCTCGGCAATGGTTTGAACACCAGCGTAACTGTACTGGACCGTGCCGTTCAAGGCAATGGCATTCATGGCAATTTTGGGGGTAGCACCATTTAGGGTGAGTGTGCCATTGACCGTAAGTGTTCCACCAGCCGTGGTGCTGGTTCTTCCCATCACGGCAGCGGTTCCTATCCCCGATGCGGCCGAAGTGACGGTTGCACCGCTTGCTATGGTGACATCTCCTTGTGCGGTCGTACCGTTGTCCACTGCGATTCGGAAAGCGCCAGCATCCAAGGCACCGGCAACGATATCCCACTTTGATGCCTTGATGCTGGTTCCCATTGTAGCAATCTGACCAGCATTCATGTTGATTTCGACGGCGAAAGTCGTCGTGGCTCCAGTATTACCTGCGGACCACTGATTCGAATTGGTGATGTTTCGCGAGTTACCCACGAAACTCAACTTGCCGACAGAGCTTGCGGTTATGGTGATAGGTGACGAACGTGCCTGACAATCGCTGCCCGGAATCGTTCCGACTGCGGCCGAATATCCTCTCAGTTTGCCATTGATCTGCAATGTGTTGACGCCCAATGCCAACACACCGATTGTACCCGTGCAAGAACCTCCCGAACCAGAGGTGCCCATACTGACGTGCAAGTCCTTCACACTCTCGTTCTGCGTTAGAGTAACGGTGTGCCCTGACTGAACATAGGCATTGTCATCGCTTCCGGGCGTACCGCCCCCACAAGAGGTCCAGGTTCCGGCAACATTCCAGTTGCCCGAAGCTGTGGAGATGCAATCGAGACCAGCGCCATGCACTGTGGGCAGGGCAGGCAGGACAATCAATACTCCCCCAACCAATGCGAGCCAAATCAGGGTTGAGATCCATCTTCTTTTCATCTGCCATCCTCCTATGCGTGACTACGAGCAAAGGCGCAGCGCCATCGATGGGCGGCCTTTGTCCTGCAAACCATGAGTCAACAATACACGGCCGCGGCCGTCAGCCGTGCGCGGCGCGGAAGCCGGCGATCGGGTGCGCTCATTGCCTCCGCTGTCAGGGGGCGATGTAGGGTATTTTACACTAGCGAGGGCTTGTGGCGCAAAGGCGAGCACCGAGCCGCAGCGCCCGCGCGCGTCGCCGCCGAAAGCCGCCGTCGCTGATCGGGCCAGCGGTGGGCGTGGAAACCCCGGCAAACGCGCCCAACAGACGTGGGGCGAATGCGCCCGTGCGGAGCGACAACTACTGCTTTCAGGCCGCTATCGGCTAAAATGTAATGGCCTCACACATCAGCGGCCCCACATCGCCACCGGAGTTTGCCCTATGCAGCCTCGCTATCTTCTTTTCTTGCCGATCGCCATCACCATCATCGCCGTGTTGGGCCTGGGAACAGCCGGCGGCCTCCTGGCAGCTTCCTGGGTGGCGGCGCCTCTCGCCAATGAACAGGTCAGGGGCGAACTGAACAACTGGGGCAATGCGCCTGATAGCCCCTGGCCGATGACCTCCAGCCTGGGCGGAACGTTCATCTATACCGGCCAAAGCACGGCAAGCAGTGATGCGTCCAGCGAATTCAAATTCTTCAAGGACAGCAATCAATGGTACGGCAATGGCAGCGCCATTACCTTTGCCCAGATTTTCTCCGGGCTGAGCACATCGGGGGGGAACAGCCGCTTCAACCATAGCCAAAACAAATTCTATGTTTTCAAGTGGAACGGCAACGACAAGGGCGTGATCTTCCAGCTCGACGCCGCGCCGGTCGCCATCACCGGCGTCAGCCGGGCGCCGGTTTCCCCTACCAGCAGCCAGACCGTCCAGGTGACGGCCACCACCTCGGCCACGCCGCCGGCCGCCCAGGCGCTGTGGCTGCGCTACACCGCCAACAACTGGAGCAGTTCGACGGTCATCAAGATGAGCGGCAGCGAAACCAGCTTCACCGCCTCCATCCCGGCCCAGGCCAACAACACCCAGGTCAGCTACTATGTCTTCAGTTCCGGCGATGTGACCTCCATCTCTTCCGCCGATGCCGACCTGATGACCATCACCTACGACAACAACGGCGGCGGCAACTATAGCTACACCGTCGGCGCGCCGGCGCGCGCTCTCTGGCTCGACCGCACCACTCTGGCCTGGGGCGGGACGACCGGGGTCAGCTACAAGCTGCTCTATGACCCGGATGGCGGGATGGCAGCCGTGAGCGCCGGGGCAACGGCCTGTAACTCGGTCTTCACCGCCCCTTGTTTCATCAGTCTGACGGCCGATGGCGCCATCAGCGGCTTCGCCAAGAACCCGAACGCCAGCAACATGACGCGTCTGGTCAACAGTCTGACCGCAGCGGACGCCAAAGCTTTACTCAAGGGCCAGCTTGTCGTCGCCAGCTATGGCGGCGGCGGGGCGCTGCTCGATAGCTCCGGCGTGCAGATCCAGAGCGTACTCGACGATCTCTATGTGAACAATGGCACGGCGGAGGACGCTGTGCTAGGCGTGACCTACAGCAGCCCGCCCACAGTCAGGGTGTGGGCGCCCACAGCCAAATCGGTGACGTTGAAGCGCTACGCCACTTCCACAGGCAGCGAAACCGGCAGCCACGCCATGACTCTGGACGCGGCCTCCGGCGTGTGGAGCGTGACCGGCGACGCCGCCTGGGACCGCCAGTTCTACCTTTTCGACGTGGAGGTTTACGCACCCTCTGTCGATCAGGTCGTCCACAACCTGGTTACCGACCCGTACGCGATCAGTCTCTCGGCCGACACGACGGCGTCCACTGACCCGCGCAGCCAGTTCGTCAACCTGGCCGACGCCGACCTCAAGCCGGCCGACTGGGACAGCTTCAGCAAGCCGGCCCTGACCAACTTCGAGGACATCGTCATCTACGAAACGCACATCCGCGATTTCAGCATCGACGACGCCACCGTCACGGAAGCGCACCGGGGGACGTATCTGGCCTTCAGCTACGATGGTCGCGATGACGCCGACGACCGGGCCAAGTCCAACGGCATGGATCACCTGCAGAAATTGCAAGCGGCCGGCCTCACCCACATCCACTTGCTGCCGGCCTTCGATATCGCTTCCGTGCCCGAAAACAGCGTCCCGCGCACGGTCTCGCCCAACCCGACCGGCCACGCCCGCGACTCCGACCAGCCGCAGAGCATCGTCGGCGCCGGCCGCGCGGCCGATGGCTTCAACTGGGGCTACGACCCCTACCACTACGGCGCGCCCGAAGGCAGTTACGCCAGCGACCCGGACGGCGCGGCGCGGGTGCTAGAGTTCCGCCAGATGGTGAAGGCGCTGAGCGACAACGGCCTGCGCGTGGTCATGGACGTGGTCTACAACCACACCGCCGCCAGCGGCCAGAACGACAAATCGGTGTTGGACAAGGTGGTGCCCGGCTACTACTATCGCTACACCTCGGGCGGCGCGCTGTACACCGACAGTTGCTGCGACGACACCGCCGCTGAATACGCCATGTTCGAGAAGCTGATGATCGACACGCTCAGCCGCTGGGCGCAGGCGTACAGGGTCGATGGCTTCCGCTTCGACCTGATGAACTTCCACACCCGCCAGAACATGCTGAACGTCAAGGCGGCGCTGACGGCCCTCGACCCCAGCCTCTATCTCTACGGCGAGGGCTGGGATTTCGGCTCGGCCCTGGCCAAGGGGCTGACGGCCTGTCCGAACTGCTACGCCAAGCAGGCCAACATGACCGGCGCCGGCATCGGTTCCTTCAATGACAAGATTCGCGATGCCGCCCACGGCGGCTATAGCACCGATGACCTGGGCATCCGCAAGCAGGGCTACATCAACGGCCTGAGCTACGACTGGAACGGCTATTACTACAGCAATCGCGATCTCAGCGATCTGAACACGGCCATGGACATCCTGCGCTCGGCCTTGCGCGGCAGCGGAACCGATTGGAACGGCCAGGGCAGCCCCTTCACCGATGACCCGCAAGAGAGCGTGCCCTACATCGAGAAGCACGACAACGAGACCCTGTTCGACCAGAACGTCTTCAAGCTGCCCGGCGCTGTCACGCTGGCCGAGCGGGTGCGGGTGCAAAATGTGGGGACCAGCGTCATTGCCCTGGCCCAGGGCGTGCCCTTCTTTCAGATGGGTCAGGACATCCTGCGCTCGAAGTCGCTGGATCGCAACAGCTACGACTCCGGCGACTGGTTCAACCGCGTGGACTGGAGCTATGGCGACGGCACCTATGCCAACAACTTCGGCCAGGGCTTGCCTCCCGCCTGGGACAACCAGAGCCGGTGGGACATCATGGGGCCGCATCTGACCGATGCCACCCTCGACCCGGCTGCAGCCGACGCCCAGTTCGCCGCCGCCCACCTGCGCGAGATGCTGCGCATCCGCAAGAGCAGCTCGCTCTTCCGCCTGACATCCGAGGCCGAGATCAACGCCCGCGTCGGCTTCTACAACACGGCCAACACTCCCACCGCCTTGCTGGTGATGGGGCTTTCGGATGCTGTGGGCGCCGACCTGGACGCCAGCTACGAGGGCATCCTGGTCTTCTTCAACGCCAACAAAACCGAGGCCATCTTCACCATCGCCGGGGCCAACGGCTTCAGCCTGCACCCGATCCAGGCCGATGCTATCGACGCCGACCCGGTTGTGCAAACAGCCGGCTTCGACGACGGCGCCGACACCTTCACCATCCCCGCCCGCACCACCGCCGTCTTCGTCTCCGCTCAGGCCATCACCCCGCCCCTGCCCGCCAGCAGCATCGATTGGGTGGGCAAGCTGTGGCCGCGCGGCGGCGCCGCCAACCAGATCAACCAGGGCGCGTTCGCCCCGGCCGGCTTCGACGTCTTCGTGCGCGTCTACGACGCCGGCGTAACCGAGGCGGCCGGCGCGCCGAATGGCATCGCCTGCACCCTGCACTGGGGCAAATACGGTCAGGCGTGGACCGGAACGCCGATGACCTGGAACGTGCAGCAGGGCAACGATGACGAGTTCAAGGCCACCATTCCGCAGGCCACCCTCAACGCTCTGGCGCCGGGGACCTACGGCTTCACCGCCTACTGCCAGAAAGCCGGCGAAGACAAGAAGTGGAAATCCGACAGCTACGACATCGGCGGCAACACAGCCGACGACGACCAGGGCGACGGACTGATCACCGTGATCCCGTCCGCCGATTCCTCGCCTGAGCCGGCCGGCGGCGTCTTCGTCCACCTCTTCGAGTGGAAATGGGCGGACATCGAAAAAGAGTGCACCTTCCTGGCCCAAAAAGGCTTTACCGGTGTGCAGGTCTCGCCGCCGCAGGAGCACCTTGTCCCCGCCGAAAACGAGGGCGGCGATGCCAATGATTTCCCCTGGTGGGCGCGCTACCAGCCGGTGACGCACGACACCGGTAAATTCACCTCCCGCAGCGGCACGTGGGCCGAGTTCACGACTATGGTGAACGCCTGCAACGCCGTGGGCGTGGACATCATCGTCGATGCGGTGATCAACCACATGGCAGCCCGACCGACCAGCGGCCAGGGCGTGGGCACCGCCGGCACCACCTACCAATACCTGCCCGAAAGCAGCCGTTTCTACGGCGCGCAATACGCGGCCGCCGACTTCCATAGCGACTGCGAGATCGGCGCCAGCTACGATGATCGTAACAAGGTGCAAGCGTGCAAGCTGAGCGGCCTGCCCGACCTCGACACAGGCCGGGTTGCCACCCAGGCCAAGCTGCGCGCCTATCTGCAAGACCTGATCGACGCCGGGGTGAAGGGCTTCCGCGTGGATGGGGCCAAACACATGGCCGCCGACGAGATCGCCGCCATCTTCGACGGGCTGAGCGGCGATTTCTACCTGTTTCAGGAGATGATCGACGCCAGCAGCGAGCGGGTGCGCGATTGGGAATACACGCCCAACGGCGATGTCACCGAGTTCGCCTACGCCTACGCCGTCGGCGCCGCTTTCGACGACTCGTGCAGCGGCAGCCTCAGCGACCTGGAGGTGCGCTTCGATGACCCGGACATGCTGCCCGGCCGCTTTGCCCAGGTCTTCACCGATAACCACGACAACCAGCGCGGCCACGGTCTGGCCGGCGGCCAGTGCATCGCCGACCACCGCGACGGCCAGGAGCACGTGCTGGCCAACATCTTCATGCTGGCTTACCCCTACGGCCATCCGTCGGTAACATCCAGCTACTATTGGCAGAGCGACCCCACCACCAACAGCGGCGACAGCATGGGGCCGCCCACGGTGAACGGCGGGCCGGGCAGCAGCGGCGCCACCCTGCCCGTGCATACGGACGGCGACCTGACCCCTGACAACTGCTCTGACGCCTACGTCTTTGGCAAGTGGGTCTGCGAACATCGACGCCCCGCAGTGGCCGGCATGGTCGGGTTCAGGCAAGCCACGGCCGGCGAGGCGGTGACAAACTGGCAGAACTTCGGCGCCGCGCCCACGGATCACATCGCCTTCGGCCTGGGTGCGAAGGGCTTCGTCGCCATCAACCGCACAGCTGCCGGCGGCTCGCACACCTATCAGACCGCTATGCCAGCGGGCCAGTATTGCGACGTGACCAGGGGTGAGTTGACTCCTGGCGGCGGCAGTTGCACCGGCCCGTTCATCACCGTCGATGCCGCCGGCCAGATCGTCAATCAGTCTGTGGCAGCGATGGACGCCTTCGCCGTCCACAGCGGGGCCAAGATCATCCCGGCCACCGCCACACCTACCCCGACGGCCACGCCCACCGAAACGCCAACGGCTACCCCAACGGCAACCCCGACGGTAACCCCAACCGAGACGCCGACAGCGACGCCAACCGAGACGCCGACAGCGACGCCAACCGAGACGCCGACGGCAACCCCAACCGATACGCCGACGGCGACGCCGACCGACACGCCGACAGCGACGCCAACCGACACACCGACAGCGACGCCAACCGAGACGCCGACAGCGACGCCAACCGAGACGCCGACAGCGACGCCAACCGA
>CAYWPZ010000146.1:0-12045 GCA_964460135.1 uncultured Caldilineales bacterium
AGGCGCAGGGCGGCCGAAATGATCCGGTAGGCCACCGCCACCCCCACCTCCGTCCCGCCCACCGCCACCCCCACGACCGAAGACGCGCCACCCGCCACCCACACACCCACGCCAGCCGCCCCCCGCCCCACCCGCACCCCGCGCCCCCGCCTGGGCGTCGTCAGCGGCCGCCTGACCTGGCCAGAGGGCGTTGAACCCGCCCCCCTGCACCTCTATTTCCTGGAGCGCCGGGCCAGAACCCCCCGCCTCGTCATCCTCGCCGAGACCGAAACGATCTACGAGACCACACTGCCGCCGGGCCGCTACACCGTCTACGCCTGGCTGCCCGACACCCTCTTCCTGGGCGGCTACACCGAGGCCGTGGCCTGCGGCCTGGCGCCGGAATGCGACGACCACACCCTGCGCCCCTTCACCGTCCGGGCCGGCCAAACCACCACCGCCATCGACATCCTCGACTGGAACGTGGCCGCCACGAGCATCCCTCGCCTGCCCAAAGCCCTGCAAACCTGGCTCGAAAACGCCTCGCCCTGAGCCCGGCCCGATTCAGGAAGACAGAGCCTCGGCGCTGACCGGCGTCGCCGTCTCATCGCCCCTGCAAACTTCCCTTCTGGCCCGTAAACTGGTATAAAGCGGGCGCAACGCACTGCCGCCACCCGCCAACGAAGGAACCCTTATGCCCATCATCGAGAAACTCGGCGCCTTCTACCTGGGCAAACGCTACGACCTGGCCCAGAGCCAACTGCTGGACGAAACCATCATCTACGACGCCCGCGACCTCACCACCCACGCCGTCTGCGTCGGCATGACCGGTTCCGGCAAAACCGGCCTCTGCATCGGCCTGCTCGAAGAAGCCGCCCTTGACAACGTCCCCGCCATCCTCATCGACCCCAAAGGCGACATCACCAACCTCCTCCTCACCTTCCCTGACCTGCGCCCCGAAGACTTCCAACCCTGGATCAACCTCGACGACGCCCGGCGCAAAGGCCTGAGCGAGAGCGAATACGCCCGTTCGGTGGCCGAAACCTGGAGCAAGGGCCTGGCCGATTGGGGACAAGGGCCAGAACGCCTGCGCGCCCTCAAAAACGCCGCCGACTTCCGCATCTACACCCCCGGCTCCGACGCCGGCATCCCCGTCTCCATCCTCTCCTCCTTCCGCTGCCCGGCCCTCAGCTGGGACGACGACGAAGAAGCCCTGCGCGACCAGATCCAGGGCACCGTCGGCGCCTTGCTCGGTCTCGTCGGCATCGACGCCGACCCCCTCCGCAGCCGCGAACACATCCTCCTCTCCAACCTCATCGAGACCTCCTGGCGCAAAGGCGAAGACCTCGACCTGGCCAGACTCATCACCTCCATCCAGAACCCCCCGCTGCGACAACTGGGCGTCTTCGACGTCGACACCTTCTTCCCCGAAAAAGACCGCTTCGGCCTGGCCATGTCGCTCAACAGCATCATCGCCGCCCCTAGCTTCTCCACCTGGATTCGCGGCGAAGCCCTCGACGCCGCCAACTTCCTCTATGCCCCCAACGGCAAACCCCGCCACAGCATCTTCTACATCGCCCACCTCTCCGACGCCGAGCGCATGTTCTTCGTCACCCTGCTGCTCGAAGCCGTCATCGCCTGGATGCGCAAACAGCCCGGCACCACCAGCCTGCGCGCCCTCCTCTACATGGACGAAATCTTCGGCTACTTCCCGCCCACGGCCAACCCGCCTTCGAAGAAGCCGATGCTCACCCTCCTCAAACAAGCGCGCGCCTTTGGCCTGGGTGTCATGCTCACCACCCAGAACCCCGTCGACCTCGACTACAAGGGCCTGACCAACACCGGCACCTGGTTCATCGGCAAACTGCAAACCGAACGCGACAAAGCCCGCGTCCTCGACGGCCTCGAATCGGCCGCCCCCGGCGCCGGCCTCGACCGCAGCCAGATCGACCGCACCATCTCCGGCCTGGGCAACCGCGTCTTCCTCCTCCACAACGTCAACCAGAAAGGCCCCGTCATCTTCAACACCCGCTGGGCCATGAGCTACCTGCGCGGCCCCCTCACCCGCAGCCAGGTGCGGACGCTGATGGCCCCGACCAAAGCCGAGGAAGCTGCGCCCACCGCCGGCCCGGCAGCCGCGCCTACGGGCAGCCGCCGGCAGGTCAGCACCACCGACGCCGCCCCGACGCCGTCTACCGAAACCTCCCCCCTCACCGCCTCCGGCCACTCCCGCGTCCCCCCCACCCTCCCACCCGACCTGCGCCAGGTCTTCCTGCCGGTACGCATCAGCCCCAACCGCGCCCTTG
This sequence comes from uncultured Caldilineales bacterium, assembly GCA_964460135.1. GTDB lineage: Bacteria > Chloroflexota > Anaerolineae > J102 > J102 > SSF26. Next base: position 2,286 of record CAYWPZ010000146.1, read on the forward strand.
CTGCCCTCGAATCCGAGACCGGCGACAACCTCCAGGCCGAGGAAACCACCCTTGTCTACACCCCGCTGCTGCTGGCTCTGGGCGCCGTCACCTTTGCCGACCGCACCCGCGGCGTCAACGAGACGCGCGCCGTCGGCCGCTTAGTGCAACCCGGCCACCTGGGCGCCATCGTCCGCTGGGAAGCAGCCGACGCCATCGACCTGGACGAGCGCGACTTCGAGCCGCAGTCCGAAGGCGAAGCCTTGTTCGCGCCCGTGCCCGAGACGCTGAACTCGGCCGCCGAGATCAAAACCTACCAGCGCGACTTCGTCGACTTCCTCTACCGCCAGCAACAACTCGAACTCTTCTTCAGCCCCACCCTCAAACTCTACAGCCTGGCAGGCGAATCCGAGCGTGACTTCAAAGCCCGCGCCCAGCTAGCCGCCCGCGAAAAGCGCGACGCCGAAGTCGAAGCCCTGCACAAAAAATACCAGACCCAGATCGAACGGCTGAAAATCCGTTTGCAGCGCGAAGAACAGGAACTGGCCGAAGACAAAGCCGAACTATCTGGCCGCGGGCGCGAGGAATGGCTCTCCGGCGCCGAAACGGTGGTGGGAATGTTGGGCCTGTTCGGGCGCCGTCGCAGCTCGGGCCTCAGCCGCGCCGCCACCAAGCGCCGCCTGACCGCCAACGCCAAAGCCGACGTCGCCGAATCCGAGGCCGAGATCGCCCGGCTGGAAGAAGAGATCGCCGAGATCGAGTCCGACCGCGACGCCGAAATCGAAGACATTGGCCGCAAATGGGCCGAAGCCAGCGAAAACTTCGAGACCTACGTCATCCGGCCCAAAAAGAGCGACTGCCAGGCCAACCTGGTGGCCCTGGCCTGGGCCCCCACCTGGGAAATCGGCTACCGCACGGCCCGCGGCGCCCTCAGCCACGACCGCATCCCCGCCTGGGACAAGCCAAAAACGCGTGCGGCGTGAAACGTGAGGCGTGCCAATCCCGCCATTTCCTGCCCCCTGATTACTGCCCCCTGCCCCATGCACGAGTCCACCCTCGCCATCATCGACGCCAACATTCGCAGCGGTCAGGATGAACTGGCTCGCGAAGACCTCTTGGCCCGCCTGCGCGCCTACCACGAACCCTGCATCACGCCGCTTTGGGTCAACTGGCTGCGCGACCGCGCCGACCTGCGCCTCATCTGCATCGTTCACCAGCTCGACCAGCTCGATGACTTCCTGATCGACGTCGTGCGCGAGGCCCCCGGCGTCGCCGGCGCCTCGGCCGTGCTCTCATTCGGCGGGCGGGCCAACATCGCCCGGCTCATGGACATCCCCCTGGCCGCGGGCGGCAAGCGGCGGCTCCAGGCGGCCACGGTCAACATCGCCGTCGCACCCGGCTACGACCGCGCCGCCTTCGACGCCATCTGGCGCATCCGCCCCCACGTCCAGGTGCAACCGGTGTGGCTACTACGCACCTATCATAGCTACGACGCCGACCTCAACCTCTTCCTCCTGGCGCGCGACGAAGCCGCCATCACCGGCTTTGTCATGAGCTGGATCCGTCCCATCGAAGGCGTCAGCGACACCGTCATCAGCAGCATCAAAGATTGGGAACTTCTGGCCAGCGGCGAGCAGATGATCGAACTGGCCGAGGAATTCTTCCACCTGGAAAACCACCACCATCCCGATCAGTAATCAGTAGTCACGACCACTGAATACTGACCACGGCCCACTGACTACTGCCCACCCCGCCCCGCCTGCCAAAATCGCTCCCACGTCGCGCGAGCGACCTCGCGACTGCGGGCGGCGATGGCTTCGACATCCAGATGCGTGATCTCCCGGCCGGCCATCAGCACCCGGCCGCCGACGATGGTCGTGTCCACATCCCGGCCATCGAAGCCAAACATGAGGTGCCAGGGCAGGTTGTCGCTGGTCAAGGGGGTGGGCGGGTCATAATCCACCAGGATGAGGTCGGCAAAAGCGCCCGGCTCCAGCCGTCCCAGCGGGCGCGCGAAAAACTGCGCCGCCAGGGCGGCGTTGCCGGCCGTTGCCAGGCGCAGGAGTTGGTCCGCCGGCAGGGCGCGGGGGTCATGGCGGGCGGCCTTGTGCAGCAGATAAGCCGTCTTCATCTCGCTGAACATATCGTTGCTAAAACCATCGTTGCCTAGTACGGCCCTGATCCCCCCCCGCAGCCAGGCCGTCAGATCGGCCACGCCCACGGCATTGTTCATATTCGAGCGCGGCTGATGGCTGACCCAGGTCCCGGTCTCGCGCAACACGGCCATCTCCCAGGCGTCGATATCGATGGCGTGGGCGAGGAGGGTGCGCGGGCCAAGGATGCCGCCTTGGGCCAGGCGGTCGATGGTGCGCAGACCGTAAGTCGCCAACGAATGCTCGCGGTCGGCCGTCCCCTCGGCGGCATGGATGTGGAAACCGACATCGCCCAGGCGTGTGGCTTCGGCCAGGCAGGCGGCCAGGGTGGCGTCGCCCAGGGTGAGCGAGGCGTGCAGGCCAAAGGTGGCGGCCAAAAGGGGGTTGGCGTCGCGGCGCGTCTTCTCGATGAAGCGAACGTTCTCCCGTATCCCGGCCTGGGCGACCTCCGGCCCGTCGCGGTCGCTGACCTCGTAGCACAGGCAGGCCCGCAGCCCCGTCTCCTCCACCGCTTCGGCGATCACGTCCAGCGAACCAGCGATAAAACGATTGCTGGCGTGATGGTCGATCAGCGTGGTCGTGCCAAAGCGAATGGCGTCGACCAGGGGGCCGAGGGCCGAGTAGCGCACGCCTTCGGCGTCTAGCGCCCGGTCCAACGGCCACCAAAGCCGGGCCAGGATGGTGGGGAAATCGCGCATGGGCGGGCCGGGGATGGTCATCCCGCGGGCAAAAGCGCCGTAGAAATGCGTGTGGGCGCAGATCATCCCCGGCATCACCAGCATCCCCTTGGCATCCAGTCGTTCGGCCCCCGGATGTTCGGCCTCCAGAACGGCGGCTGCGCCCACGGCGGCGATGAGGTCGCCATCGATCAGCACGGCGCCGTCCTCGATCAGGCGCGGCGCCTCGCCAAAAGTGAGAACCCGTCCATTGGTGATCAGCATGGGAGCCTCCGGGCAAGCAGGTAGGTAGACAAGTAGACAAGGGCGGATGACAAAGGGTGCGTAGAACCAATTCCCGCCATGCGCCCACTTGTGTCATTCGTGATCGGAAGCACTGTCGCTCAGGAGAGCGGCCAGACCGGCCCGCAAGTCCATCTTCGGCCCCCAGCCGGTGGCAGCTTGCAGGCGACTGATGTCGGCCACCAGGTGCATGCGCTCCACCTGGCGGATGCGCGCAGCCGTCTGCACGATCCGTATCTCGCGGCCCGTCAGTTCGGCGCAAAGCTGGACGATCTCGGCCACCGAATGCTCGACGCCGGAGCCGATGTTGAAAACCTCGAAGCCGGGGGTCGGCCAGCGGGCGGCGGCGGCGATGAGGGCCCAGATGGCAGCCGCGACATCGCTGGTGTGGATGAAATCCCGCTTGGGTTCGATATTGCCCAACTCGATCTGGCTGGCCCCGGCCTTCACCTGGGCCACGATTTCGGGGATGACGTGCGGGTTGGTCTCGTTGGGGCCGTAGATGTTGAACAGCCTGCCCGCGACGACGCGACCGTTGCTGCGGCGCTGGTGCAGTTCGGCCAGGCGCTCGCAAGTATACTTGGTGATGCCATAAATGTCAGTTGGCCCGATGGCGCTTGTCTCGGCGTTGGCATGGTCGTTGATGGCATAGACGGCCGCCGTCGAGGCCACGAACACGGCCTGGGGCTGCACCACCTCGCAACAGGCCAGTACATTGTCGGTGCCCAGGATGTTGATCTCGGCGGCCTCGACCGGGTGGGCGTTGCAATAGGGGATGAAGTGCAGCGCCGCCAGATGGATCACTGCCTGGGGCCGGAAAGCGGTGAAGAAGGCGGCCAACTCTGCCCGGCGGCGGATGTCGATGGCGGCAAAATGCAGCCGCGGGTGGCCGGCCGGCAAGTGGTCGCGGCGCCCAAACGAGAGATCGTCCACCACCCCGACCTGATGGCCGTCGGCCAGCAACTGCCGAGTGAGGTGCGAGCCGAGAAAGCCGGCCCCACCCGTCACCAGAATGCGTTCGTCAGGCGATGGCAGCATCGCTTTGCCTCATGGCCGGCCAAAATCGGCGACGATGTAGTACAACCCCGTCTCATCCTGCACGACGCCCACCCCAACCTCGCTATACTGGCTCGAAAGGATATTGCGACGATGTGCATCGGCTGCGGGCGGTTCGTCATACCACCATGCCACCCCGCCCTGGGGGCTGCGAGCAAAGACCCAGTTCTCGCTGGCGGCGCTGGCCTGATAGCCGGCGCGGGCCAGGCGCTGGCGCAGCCGGGCGCCGTCCGCGCCGACATGGCTGCCGTAGTTGCGGCGGGCGCAGTCTTCGGCGTGGGCTTGGGCGGCCTGAGCCAGGAGGGGCGACCAGGCCAGCGGCGCCAACCCATGCCCGGCCCGCTTTTCGTTGATCAGGGTGAATACCAGCACGGCCAATTCGTTGGGAGGCGGGGCGATGACTTCGGCCGGCGGCGCTGCGTCGGCGGCGATGGCTGCCGCGACCTGCGCTCCCACCGCCTCGCTGATGCCGTCCGTGGCGCTGATCTCAGGCGGCGCTTCTGCCGCTGCCGTCTCGGAGACGACCTGGGTGAGGGTCAGGGGCGCGGTCGCCTGGATGGGGGCCGGCGGGGCAAGAGGGGCCGGCGCCAGTTCGCCGGCGGCGGGGGTGCGTTTGGGCGCGGGGATGGTCAGTTCCTGCCCGACGGCCAGGATGCTGTCCTTGTTCAGCCGGTTGGCCTTCATCACCGCCTCGATCGTGACCCCATAGGCGATGGCAATATCCCACAAGGTGTTGCCGCGCTGGACGCGATAGCGCACCGATAAAGATCTGGTTACGGCTTTGGTCGCCACACCGGCTGTCGCCTTGTCGCCTGCGGTTGGGATCACCAGCATCTGGCCGACCGAGAGCAGGCTGGCCGGCGTCAGGCGGTTGGCCGCCAGCAGATCGGCCAAAGAGACTTTGTAGGCGAGGGCGATGTCCCACAAGGTGTCGCCGGGGCGGACGGTATGGCTATGGGCTGACGGCGGTACAGTAGTTTCATTGCCACCGCCAACGGGGTCAGGCTCGGCGCCTGGGCCGGCCATCGTGGCTGTGGCCGTGAAGCTGACCATGAGCATAAGGGCCAGCAACAGGCTGATTTTGCGCATGGGCGGGATACTAGCACACAGCCGCCCGCAGGAGCAAGGCCGGGTGCGTCGCGAACCGCGCTCAGAGCACCAGTTCTGCCATCACGCGCAGGCTGGCAATGTCGAAGGTGGAGACATTGAGGGTGGTGATGGGGCTGTCGCGCCATAGTTGCAGCCGCTCGGCGAGGCGCTGCTTCGGCCCCACCAACGCCACCTCATCCACCAACGCATCGGGGACATGGGCCATGGCCGCGCCCTTGTCGCCGGCCAGGTAGGCGTCCTGGATGCGATGGGCGGCCTCCTCGTAGCCGAAGCGGCAGGCCAGGTCGAAGTAGAAGTTCTTGCCTTTGGCGCCCATGCCGCCCACATAGAGGGCCACGAAGGGCTTGACCATGTTGCGGCATTCCTCGATATTGTCGCCGACGACGACGGGCACGGTGGCGGCGATGTCGAAGTGGTCCAGGCTCTTGCCGCCGGCTTTGGCCAGCCCGGCCATCACTGGCTCCTGGTAGGCAGCGGCATAGTGCCGGGGCGAGAAGAAAATCGGCAGCCAGCCGTCGGCAATTTCGGCCGCCAGCTCGACGTTCTTGGGGCCGATGGCCGCCAGATAGATGGGCAGGTCGGCCCGGCCGTGAAGGATGCTCTTGAGCGGTTTGCCCAGGCCGGTGGCGTCGGGGCCGCGGTAGGGGACCTGGTAGTGGTCGCCCTCGTGCACCAACGGCGCCTGGCGAGCAAAGATGGCGCGGAGGATGCCGACATACTCGCGCGTCTTGCCCAGCGGTTTGCCATAGGCTTGCCCATGCCAGCCCTCCACCACCTGCGGGCCAGAAAGCCCCAGCCCCAGCAGCATTCTGCCGCCCGAAAGTTGGTCGAGCGTCATGGCGGTCATGGCGGTGCTGGCGGGGGTGCGGGCGGGCATCTGGGCCACGGCCGTGCCCAGGCGGATGGTTTTGGTCAGGGCGCCGGCCCAGGCCAGAGGGGTGAAGACGTCCGATCCGTAGGATTCGGCCGTCCAGATGGCGTAGTAGCCCAGGCGTTCGGCTTCCAGGATCATGTCGATGGGAAGCTGGATGCGGGCGCCGGAGTAACCGAGGTTGAGGCCAAGACGAAGGTGGGGCATGGGAGGAAGGAAGGGTGAGAAAGAGAAGTATGGTTCAGCCGTGTTCTAAAAAGGACGGCGCTGATAGGTTGCGAGTTCTTCCGATGTGAGTTCGGCCGGCTGCACCAGGCGATAGTGACGCTCGGCTGAAATGACAACGCCCTGATCGCTTTGTTCGAATATAGATCTCGTCTGTCTCCACTTGTCCCACTTGCTTCACAAAAGTGCGCAGATGACTTTGCAGCGAATAGCAGGCAATGCCCGTGAAGATATCGATCAGCCGGTTGTAGCGGAGTTTTGCCAGCAAAGCTTGCTCGTCATCAAGCGCGTACTGACTGATGACGCCGGGGGTCGCATCGAGAATCTTGGTTTCGGCCAACATCGCCGAAGCGATGATCTCGGTTCCGGCGGCAAGAGCGAACTTGTAACGAGCGCGACCAGCAGGGCGAATGAGCCACTCATGGCCTGGGGGAGCAGTTGATGCAACACTGGGCGGGAGGGCTGTGCGGTAGCGGAAGGAGTAGATGACGTCGCCGACATTCTTGGGGAGACTTACGCCAAGCTTTTCCGCCACTTCGACAAGGTCGCTTCTGGCAAAAGCAACTTCACTTGCCCCAGGGCGGTAGTGGTCGAGGAAGATCGCTTCGATGATTTTGGAATAGAGGTTCAGTTCGTTGGTCATCAGCCATTTCCTCCCGGCCAGCGTAACACGACGACTTCTTCCCGGAGTTCGACGCCGGTGGCGGTGGCGAATCTGGTGCGAAACAGATCGATACGCTGCAACTCATAGCCAAGCGATTGCGCTATCTCGGCCAGGATTTGTCCGGTTGGGATCATCACGCGCAAATACGAGGCTTGATCGCCGACCACATAGGCCAATGACGCTCCCGGCTTCAACGCCGCTCGCAAATCGGCCAGGTGGCGAGCTATGCCGCCGAAATAGAGGCGCGTGACCCGGCCATACAACTTTTCGAATCCAGATGTTTTTCCCATTTCCAGGCGCTTTCTTTCGATTTCGGCGGCGATTTCCTGCACACGCGGAAAGTGCTCGACCCAAAGATCATCGGCGTCGTCTTTGTAGACATTACGTGTATTGGAGCGCAAGAGCTGACCTTTGGAGCTTCGCAGATCCACCCGATTCTTGATAAAACCAAGGATGACCGATTCGAGTCGCGTAGTTCTGGTGTAATCCTTCTCGTTCGGATAGGGCGGCGATGTGATCACTGCATCGATCGAGCAAGGCGCAATCACCTCGCTTATCGTGCGGGCATCGGCAAGGTGAACGCTCGCAGGAGGATGGCGCTGCCCGGCGGCAAGCCCCAAATCGGCGGCCATTTTTCTCATCTCGGCCAACCAAGGGGCAACCACAGGCGCATCGGCTTTGATCTTGCCCACGCCAACCTCTGGCCCAAAGCGCAGATTGCTGATCGAACAGACGAGGGCGTTCGCCAGCCCCAAGAGAGCGTGCCGGTAGTAGGGCTGGTCGGCGTGCTCGGCCAGACAAGAGCGCAGCGCCAGGGTTTTGTGCAGTGGCGCCGGGCTGATCGAGTCGGTCAACAGCAAGTCGGTTTGCTCGGCATCGAGTGCGGCGAGTTCGTCCGGGTCGCCCGTGTACCTCTGATTGTCATCGATTCCTTGCGAGCGCAGCATCGAGAGCGTTTGCCGGGCAATTTGCTGCGCGGCTTCGAGCAGTACGCCCGGATCGACATCCCAATCGACCTTGACCGAGCTGGCAAAATGAGCAAAAGGATTGGTTTCGAGGCCAACCCCGGCGATGCCGCTGCGCCTGGCCTCGACCAGCGTCGTGCCTGTGCCGCAAAATGGGTCGAGGACGGTGCTGCGCCGATCGAGATCGAAATCTCGCAAATAGTCGCGCACCAGATGCGGCGGAAACGACAGCACGAAGCGATACCAATCGTGAAACGGCCTGTCGACAGCAGCCAGGCTGTTTTGCTGATCGGTGATCACCGCGCTCGGCGCCCGTGGCCGAGGCTCAAGCCCTGGCAGCGCCAATTGCAGAGACGGTGTGGGCAGGCTCAGGCTGTCCATGGGCGCAGATCATACCAGTCCCGCCCGATCTCTGGCTCGGCCTTGAGCGGGGCCAGCAGGTCGTAGGCCGATTCCATTGTCTCCACCACCAGCGGAACCAGGGTGGGCAGTTCGGCTTCGGGCGCTTGCAGCACGATTTCATCGTGGACTTGCAAGATCATGCGGGCCTGAAAACCGCCTTCGCGCAGGCGATGGTGGAGGTGGATGAGGGCGATCTTGAGGATGTCGGCGGCCGAACCCTGGATGGGGTGATTGACGGCGGCCCGTTCGGCGGCGGCGCGGGCCTGCTGCGCCGCCGAAGCGGGCGAGCCGCCGCCGGTGATTTGCAGGATGGGAAAGTAACGGCGCCGGCCCAGAAGCGTCTCGACGAAGCCCTGTCGTTTGGCCTGGGCGATGGTCTCGTCCAGATAACGGCGCACGCCGGGATAGGTGTCGAAGTAGGTCTTCATGAACTGCCGGGCCTCGTCCATGCTCAGGCTGGTGCGGCTGGAGAGGCCGAAAGCGCTGACACCGTAGCTGGTGGCGAAGTTCATCATCTTGGCCACGGCTCGTTGCTCGGACGTCACCTGGGCGATGGCGACGCCGTAGACCTGGCTGGCGGTGGCGGCGTGGATGTCCAGCCCGTGGGCAAAGTTGTCGAGCAGGGTCGGGTCGCGCGAGATGTGGGCCAGGATGCGCAACTCGACTTGTGAATAGTCCACCGCCAGCAACACCTGGCCGGGCGGGGCGATGAAAGCCCGCCGGATCTTCCGGCCCAGTTCGCTGCGGACGGGGATGTTCTGCAGGTTGGGGTTGTTGGACGAGATGCGGCCGGTCTCGGCTCCGGCCTGGTCGAACGAGGTGTGGATGCGGCCGCTGATCGGGTTGATGAGCTGGGGTAGGGCGTCGACATAGGTGCCCAGGAGCTTGGTCAACTGCCGGTGTTCCAGCAGTCGCTCGATGATCGGGTGTCGCCCGCGCAGCCCCTCCAGCACCTCGGCGGCGGTGGAATAATGGCCGCTGGCGGTCTTTTGCAAGCCGGCCGTGGGCAGGCCCAGCTTGCCAAACAGAGCCTCGGAGAGTTGTTGGGTGGAGTTGAGATTGAACTGGTAGCCCACGTCGGCGTAGATCTCCCCGGCCAGCTCGCTCAGCCGGGCCTGCAACTCGACGCTCATCTGGCGGAGGAAGGCCGGGTCGATCAGCACGCCCGCCATCTCCATGTCGGCCAGCACCGGGATGAGGGGGACTTCGAGATCCCAGAACAGCCTATCCAGCCCCTTCGCTTTCAACTCCGGCAGGATCAGGTCGGCCAGCCGCCAGGTCATATCGACATCGGCGGCGGCATAGGCGGCGGCCACAGCAATCGGAACCTGATCCATGGTGATCTGTTTGCGGCCTTTGCCGATCAGGGCCTCGAT
>CAYWPZ010000147.1:0-11987 GCA_964460135.1 uncultured Caldilineales bacterium
GCGGCGATCAACTTATAGTGGGCGACGAGGTTGTTGGGCCGCCAATGGACGACGATGCGACCATCGCCGCCAAGCGTAATCCGATTTTCCGCGTCGGGCAAGTCTTCGGACATCACCCACCAGTCCACACTGCGGTCGGCCATGCCCTGGAGTATGGGCCGGGGCGCGAACGGTTTGGCGGCGGTGAGCATGCCGGCCTGGAGCTTGCCTAGCATCTGTAAGTTGCCCATGGGGTAGGGGAAGTCGGGGCCGCGAAAATAGAAGTCGTTGACGGCCATCGTCTTTTGGAAAACGGTGGGGTTGACGCGGGTGGGGGCGATGGCCATCAGGGCGGTGTTGTTGTGCACCATGTAGTTGCGGCCCACCTGCCCCGAACCGTTGGCCAGTCCGGCCGGGTGTTCGTCGTTGGCCGAGCGCAAGAGCAGCGCCGCCGAGTTGACCGCTCCGCAGGAGATGACATAGCGGCCGGCGCTCACGACTTGCTTCTGCCCGTCCCTCTCCACTTCGATGCCGGTCACGCGACGCCCTGGCCCATCCGTGAGGACGCGCAGCGCTTTCGTGCGCACCCAAAGCGTCACATCGGGATTGGCGATGGCCGGCCGCACACAGCACACGTCAGCTTCGCCCTTGGCCAGCACGTGGCAGGGGAAGCCATCGCAGGTCTTGCAGCGGATGCAGCGGCCGCCAGCGCGCAGGTCCACGCCCATCGGCAGATGGAAGGGATGCAAGCCCTGGTCGCGCAGGCGCTGGCCGAGCTGCTCGATGGCGGGTTCGTGGGGCATGGCCGGGAAGGGGAAGGGGCCAGAGCGAGGCGGTTCGGTGGGGTCTTCGCCGGGCGCGCCATGCACCCAATAGATTTCCTCGGCCCGGCGATAGTAGGGCTCGAGATCGTCGTATGAGATCGGCCATGCCGGGGAAGTGCCGCCTTCATGTTCCACGGCGCCAAAGTCCTCCCGGCGCAGACGAGGCAGCGCCGCCCCGTAGACCTTGGTGTTGCCGCCGACGAAATAGTGCACGCCTGGTTGGAAGGCCTTGCCATCGCCGCCGTACCACACTTCAGCCGGTTTGTAGCGCTTGTGCTTGAAAACGGCGGATGGCTCCCAATTCTGCGGCTCTTGTGGCAGAAAGTCGCCGCGTTCGATCAGTAGGATGCGCATACCGCTGCCGGCCAGGGCATAGGCCAGGGCGCCGCCGCCAGCGCCCGTGCCGACGATGATCAGATCGTAGTTTTGGTTCATAGGGTGTCCGGTTGCGCCCAATAGTCCACGACCAGCGATTGGCTGAGGTGCGGCCTGGCTGCAGCGACGAAAGCCAGGTGGGCGGGATGCACGAGATAGGCGTCGCGCGCGGCGTCCGAAACAAACGTGAGCAGGAACGAATGGGTGAAGCCGTGCTGCAAGCCTTCCGGGCTGACATCGACGCCCCACTCGAAGCCGGCGATGCCGGGAATGGCCTGCGGCAGGCGGGCGAACGCTGCGCAGACGTCGGCAATGTCTGCCGGCGACGAGGTTTGTAGAAACGCGAACAGCACGACATGGCGAAGCATGTGCTTGTCCTCGGTGAGCCTTAGCCCTTGACCGAGCCGGCCAGGATGCCGCGGATAAAGAAACGGCCCAAGAGGATGTAGATGATCGCGGTCGGTAATGCCGCCACTACCGCCCCGGCCATGACCACGTTCCAATCGACCGAGAAGGTGCCGGACAAATTGTTCAGGGCAATCGTTACCGGCTGGGCGCCGGGATTGGGCACGATCGTCACGCCAAACAGGAAGTCGTTCCAGATGTTGGTGAACTGGAAGATGCCGACGACGACGAAGGCCGGGATCGAGAGCGGCAGCATGACGCGGGTGAAGGTGGTGATCAACCCGGCCCCATCGACGCGCGATGCCTCCAGCAGCTCGTTGGGAACGCCGGCGAAGTAGTTGCGGAAGATGAGGGTAGTGATGGGGATGCCGTAGATCACGTGCACCAACACCAGCCCCGGCAGCGAACCGTACAGTTTGACCACCTGCAAGAACCGCACCAACGGCAGCAGGATGCTTTGGTAGGGGATGAAGAAGCCAAACAGCAGCAGGGTGAAGAGGATGTCGGAGCCACGGAACTTCCATTTGGCAAAGAGATAGCCGTTGATGGCGCCGATCAAGGAGGACAGGATGGTGGCGGGGATGACCATGAGCAAGCTGTTGGTCATGTTGGGGCTGAGGCGCTGCCACGCGCCCACAAAGCCATTGGCGCCGGCCAACCGCGGCGGCGGCGCCCACATCCGGGATAAGCTGACGTTGGCGGCGTCTTTGAGGCCATTCGCCACCATGACATAGATGGGCATCAGATAGGCGACGGCCAACACGAGCAACACAATCCAGACGGCGATGCGGCCCCAATGGATGTGGCGCGGCGGGCGCGACGGAATGCGTGTCGATGGTGTCATGATTCCTCCCGCAGGGTGCTGGCCAGATAGGGCACGATCACGAGCGCCACCAACACCAGCATGACGATGGCGGCGGCGGAGCCGAGGTTGTATCGGGTGGCTTTGAACATCATTTCGAAGACGAAAATCGAGGGCACGTCGGTGGCAAAGCCAGGCCCCACGCCTGACATGGTGTAAACGAGATCGAAGATCTTGAGCGAGACATGCAGCAGGATCACGACGACGCTGATCGTGACCGGGTTCAGCATGGGGATGATCACTTTCGAATAGACCTGGAACTCGGTAGCGCCATCGATGCGGGCAGCCTCGCGCACTTCGTCCGAGATGGTAGCCATGCCGCCAACGTACAGCGCCATGACGAAGCCCGAAAGCTGCCAGGTGGCGGCGACGGCGACGGGCGCCAATGCCAACGGAATTCCCCATCTGACTTGCCACGTCGCCGCCGCCGGCCAGACGTGGGCCAGCACCGTGTTCAGTTGCGCGACCACATCAGGATCGGTGATCCAGCCCGGTTTAAGCGGCCCCGCCCCGGCCAACGCCAACAGTTTGTTGATGCCGAAGATGTCGAAAAAGAGGTTGACGCCCGTCTCCGGGTTGAAAATCCAGCGCCAAACCACGCCCGTCACCACGAACGAGAGCGCATAGGGAAACAGAAAGATGTTGCGGAAAATCCTGTTTCCAATCATCTCTCGGTCGAGCAAGATGGCGAGGGTGAGGCCAACCGTGACGGCAAAAAGAATGAAGAAGATGGTGAAGACGAATGTGTTGCGCAGATCGGCTTGCCAGCGCGCCATGGTGAACATCTCGCCATAGGTGGCGAAGAGAGGTTGGCGGATGCTGAGGTTGGGTTTCAGGGTGCGCCAGTTGGAGAGTGAAACCCAAAACGTCGAGCCAATGAAGAGATAGACGAAGATGGCGAGAGCGATGAGGGACGGCAGTAGGAGCAGCACGGTCTGCGCGCGCTCTGTCAGGCGCCCGCGCCGGCCACGGGGAGCAGGAGCCGTCGCTCCAGTTGGATGTAGCGGTGCGGTGGTCATGGTGTCCCCCTCGCGCGAGAGCCTGGCGCAAGTGCGGTCGCCGGTCTTGCGTTCGGCAACCGCACTCACGGAGCATCGGGATGTGTTACTTGCCGAAGCCGGAAGCTTTGGCCGCAGCCACCAGGGCGTTGGCGAAGGCGTCGACGTTCTTATCGACCACAAACTGAGTGACGGCGTCGTTCAGAGCCTGCTGGAAGTCAGCCGGAGCGGCAGAGCCATGCACCACACTGGGCACCAAGGCATCCGCCGCGAACGAGTCCATCGACCAGTTGTGATAGGGGCCAAATTTGGCGCGGTCGGCGTCGGTGCGGGCGGGGATGGAGCCTTTTAGTGGGTTGAAGGCTTCTTGCCCGGCCTTGCTGCCGATGGCGCGCAGCCAGTTCTTGGTCTGTTCGGGATGCGGGGCATTCTTGGCGAGCACAAAGCCATCCGCCACGACCATGAAACCGCCAGCGGTGCCAGGATGGCTGACCCAGCCAAAGTCCTCGTTGTCCTTTTGCTTGGCGTTGACGAACTCGCCATAGGCCCAGTCGCCCATCGAATTGAAGGCGCAGCCTCCTTCCATCAGCTTCTTGACAGCCTGATCCCAGGAAAGGGCCGAGTGATCGTCGTTCTGATACTCCAGCATCTTGCCATACGACGCCATGGCCTGCTTGACGCCGTCATCGGCAAAGCTGGTGGAGCCATTCCACAGGCCGAGGTACTTCTCCGGGCCGATGGCGCCGAGCAGTGTGTTCTCGAACAGTTGGGCGGTTGCCCAGATGCCGTTATCGCCGACGCAGAGCGGGGTGACGCCGGCAGCCTTGAGTTTGTCGGCGGCGGCGAAGAATTCGTCGCTGCTCATGGTGGCGCCGACGGTGATGCCTGCCTGATCGAGCAGCTTCTTGTTGTACCAGAAGCCGTTGCCGCGATGCACGCCCGCCAGCACGCTGTAGATCTGGCCGTCTTTGGTCATCAAAGCGACCAGACCCTTGGGCATGACATCATTCCACTTCTCGGAGGCATAGAGGTCGGTGATGGGTTCGACATAGCCCGGTTCGACGTACTGGCCGAGCAGTTCGAAGCCAGGATGCACCTGCCAGGTGTCGGGCGGGTCGCCGCCGGCCAGCCGGGTCTGCAGGACGCCGCGCGCGGCCGAGCCGCCGCCGCCGGCGACGGTGGCGTTGATGATCTCGGTGCCGGACGAGAGACCCTTGAAGGTGTTGAACAGGGCGTCCAGGGCGGCTGCCTCGCCGCCGGAGGTCCACCACGAGAACACTTCCAGTTTGTTATCGCCAGCAGCGGGCGCCTCGGCGGCGGGCGCCGGTGTGGCAGGTGCGGTGCAGGCACTCAGAGCCAACGTCAAGACGGCAATCAGCGCCAGGCCGAACACGATTCGTTTGTAGGACATGGATTTCTTCTCCTATGGTTGTCAGAGGTGGGGAAAGGATCGATTACATCGAGGCAGGTTGCGGGGTTTGCATGCAATCTTTCAGATAATGGCGTCGGTTCACCTCCTTCGTGGGGCCGTGGCAGGCCTTGTCCTTAGGCCAGGATTTCGGCGAGAGCGACCCAGCGCTTCTCTGCTGCCGAGCGCTCCGCCGCCGCCATGACAGCCTGGATGTGCAGGCCATCGGCCAGAGTTGGCGATGTCGGACGGTCTTCGGCCACGGCCTTCAGGAATTGATATTGGCATTCGGCGTGGGTGCGCACGAAATCGGGGGTCATCGACCCGTCCGGCGCTTTTTGGCCGGGGTAGCGATTGACGGCCTCGATGCTGCGGAAGCCGCGCATCCCACCGATGGGTTGGTCGGCGTCGCGCACGTCGTACACGTGCAGCCAATTCGGATCCATTGCGTCGAAGCGGATGGCGCCTTTCTCGCCGAAGATGTCGAAGCCGAGGTCGTTGGTCAAGCCCGTGCCCATGCGCGAGACTTCGACCACGCCCGGCGCGCCCTCCGCCAGCCGCAGGTGCAGCAGAGCAATGTCATCGACATCGACGATGCCGGTTTCGCTTGTCCCCACCTGTGGTCGTTCCTTGATCAGCGTTTCCATCGTCGCCTGCACCGAGCTGAACTCACCCAAGAGGGCGTACAGCAGATCGAGGATGTGCGAGCCGATATCGAACAGAGCGCCGCCGCCGGCGATGGCTTTGCGCTGTCGCCAGCTCAGCGGCTTGGCTGGATCGATGTAACTGGAACGATAGTAGCGCCCGCGAAACGAAAACACTCGACCCAGGAAGCCATCACGCACCAGCTGTTGGGCGCGCAGGATGGCAGGGAAGAAGCGGAAGTTGAAGGTCATCTGCGTCCTGACGCCCGCAGCAGCCGCGACGGCGACCATGCGTTTGCCCTCGGCCACATTCATCGCCAGCGGCTTCTCGCAGTAGATTGCCTTGCCCGCAGCGGCGGCAGCCTCGACAATGGCGGCGTGCATGTGGTTGGGGACGCAAACATCGACGACATCGACATCGGGCCGGGCCAGCAGCTCGCGAAAGTCGTCCGTCCAGAACTCGCAACCGATCTCGTGCGCCGCCGCCCGCGCCGTCTCCGGGCGCGTCGTCGCCACCCCCGCCAGCCGGAATGTGTTTTGCGGCAGGCCGTAGTGAAAGGGCAGCGAGCGGTAAGCCATGGCATGCACCCGCCCGATGCCGCCGTAGCCGATCATGCCAATGCCGAGTGATTTCATAGCCTCGCCTTATCCGATCAAGCGGCCATCGGCAGAGCGATATTGGTCGCTGGCCGCGTCCATCACCGCCCGCAGCTTGCGCACGGCGGCGGCGATCTCGCCCGTACCGGGTTTCAGCTTGCCGCCGGGTCTGCCTTCAGCCGCGCCGAAGGGGCCTTTCAACAGCGGCGACGAGAATTCGCCCACCGTCATGCCGGCGGCGATGAACTCGGCCACATTGCCCGCATTCAGCCCGCCATCTTCCATCAATTCGATCTGGCCTTCCATGCCTGCTTCGGCGATCATGTCGTGTAGCTTGCGCATGGTGCGCACCATGATCGGGTCCATCGTGTGTGGGCTTTTGCCGGGCAACGGCTTGACCCAGAACGGCGCCCGGCTCTCGTATTCGATGATGTCGATGTAGGGATGGATGAACTGCTCGAAAGCGGTGGTCGGCACGCCCTGCCAGGCCCAAACCCCCACCTTCAGTTCCAGCTTCTCTTTGATGTACGTGATCTGCTGGAAGATCATCTCACCGGTCGTTTCGATGGGCAGACTGATCAGGTTGACGCCGAGGTGCTTGAGCTGGTCGAAAACATCGAAGGTTGGGCGATACATCTGCAACTGAGCCTCGACCTCCAGCGAAGTACTGGCGCGCGTGGCTTCGATGATGTCGAAACCGCCGCGCGGCATGCCAAAGTCCATGTACTTGCCGTCGCGCACCTCGATGTGCAACCAATCGACGCCTGCCTCCTCCAAATCCTTGATTTGGGCGCCGAGAACGGCGTAATCGGCCCAGAACAGCCCGGCGGCGATCTTGCATTTCTGCGCCACCTTGCCAATCGTATCTGTCATATCTTTGTTTCCTCCTGAAAAGTGGGATCGCTGCTGGTGTAGAGCGGGAGACCAGGAAACCGGGAAACCGGGAAACTAGGACTCCCGGTCTACTTGTCTACCGATCTACCGGATCTCAATCAATACCTTCATCGCCTGCTGCGTGCGCATGAGCTCGACGCCGTGCGCCAGATCGGAGAGCGGCAGATGGTGGGTGACGAGCGCCGAAGGCCGGATGCGTCCGCTTTCCAACAATTGAATGGTCTGGGCGAAGGGGTGCAGCCCGACGAAGGCGCCGTGGATGGTCAGATCGTAGCGGGTGATCGTGTACTGGTTGACGGGCGGATGGTCGTGGGGGCGCAACCCAAAGAGGATGATCTGTCCCCCGCGCCGGGCCAGCCCTACTGCCTGCGCCATCTGATTGCCCACCGCATCTACGACAATGTCGGCGCCCAGTCCTGTCAGCCGTTTGACTGCGGCGGCAATGTCGCTTTCGGCGGCGTGGAGGGCGGCATCGACGCCCAGGGCGCGGGCGTAGTCCAGGCGGTAGGGAGCGATGTCGATGACGATGATCTGACCCGCTCCCATCGCCTGATAGAGCAGGGCGAAGAGCAAGCCCATCGGCCCGGCCCCAATGATGGTCACGTTGTCGCCTGGCTGGAAGGGCGCCCGCTTCACCGCGCCGACGGCGCAAGCCAGCGGCTCGAACAAGGCAGCGTCGTCACGCGGCACAGCCGGCGAGATCTTCCACAGCGCCCGCGCCGGCGCTCGCAGATAGGGAGCGAAAGCGCCATCGACCGTGGTGCCGATGGTCTGATAGTTCGTGCACTGGTTGTCGAGACCCCGGCGGCAATAAGCGCATTGGCCGCAGGTCAGGCGATTGGCGATAACCACGCGGTCGCCCGCCTTGAGTCCC
Organism: uncultured Caldilineales bacterium; assembly: GCA_964460135.1. Taxonomy (GTDB): domain Bacteria; phylum Chloroflexota; class Anaerolineae; order J102; family J102; genus SSF26. The sequence continues at coordinate 7,861 of CAYWPZ010000147.1, forward strand.
GAGACCGCGCGTCCTGCCTCAGCCACGATGCCCATGCCCTCATGGCCGATGATGATGCCCGGCGTGGCCTTGTGTGCGGGCGGCGTGGCCAGGATGTTAAGGTCGGTGCCACAGATGCCGCAGGCTTCGATTTGCACGATCACGTCATCGGCTGCGGCGATGGCGGGGACAGGGCGCGTTTCGTACGACAGCCGGCCTTCGCCCTGGAAGATCGGAACGACCATCGAGGCGGCGATGTCAGCGGCCATCGTGATTCTCCAGGCTTAGCACGGCGGCAGCCGTGCGGTCGTCTGTGCACAACACTTGCACGATTCCGGTATGCAAAGCGCCGCGAATCGCGGCCGCTTTTTCTGAACCCAAGGCCACGGCGATGGTGCGGGGGACACGCCGCAGAGCCTCGAAGCTGATGCCAATGATGCGATCACCGTAGTCATTGGCGAGAATCTGTCCATCAGCGGTGAAAATGCGGCCGGCAATGTCTCCCACCGCCCCCGCGTCCACCAGCGCCTTCGTCTCCTCCGGCGTCATGAACCCGCCCTTGACGAACCCCGACTGCGCCGGGTCCAGGTTGCCGATACCCATCAGCGCCAGATCGGCATGCTCGGCGGCTTCCAGCGCCCGTTTGATGTCGCGCTGGCTCCGCAGCACCTGGGCGGCGGCGGCGCTATCGGCCATGGCCGGCGCCGACAGATCGAAAACATCGCCGCCCAGCTTTTGCGCCAGCCTCCGCGCCAGCGCCCCGCTGTCCATCTCGCGCATGGCAAAGGGCATGCTGCCCAGGGCCGGAGCCACGCGCACATGGGCGCGAAAGCCGGGCCGGATGGCGTTGATCGTTTCGTAGGTGGAACGGCCGAGACAGACGGTCAGTGTCATGCCATCTTGCAACATCTGCTCCAGGTGGCGGGCAGCAAGCTGCCCCAATTGATGCAAGCCTGCCAACTGATCCACTGACATCGATTGCATGATCACCGCTTCAGCCAGGCCGAACCTTTGGCATATCTCACGCTCAAGCCGGGCGTCGCGTTTGATCGGCCAGTCGATGAGAATGGTCACGACTTGCTCATCACGGGCCTGCTTGAGCAGCCGATAGACCTTGACTCGCGACAGCCCCAGGCGCGTCGCGATTTCAGCCTGCGTCAGCTCGTCTTCAAAATAGAGCGACGCCACTTCTGCCAACAGTTCGTGCAAATCGGGATCGAGCATGGCTGCGGGGGTGATACAATGTGTGCAATTGCACACTAATTGTGCAAGTGCACGAAGTATAATGGAAGATGGAATAAATGTCAAGGGGGATGCCAACGCTGGCGGCGGCGCGCTGCCGGCCTCGCCCACCGGGTTGCAGATCATCGCCGGCGCCCTGGGCCGGCCCGTGACCCCCTCCCAAGCCGCCGAAGCCGCTGCCCGCGGCGCTACGCTGCTGGCGCTCGGCGCCCTCGGCCTTCTATCCGCTATCAGCGCGATGCGCCCGAGCTCCTCGGCCCCACCTGCGCGCCTGACCCCGAACGCCGCGCTATCTACGGGCGGGCCATCGCTCGCCAACAAGAGTTGTACGCCCTGTTGGTGGGCTGGTCTCAGAGCCAGGCCGACCTTTCAGCCCGGCCATCGCTCAGGGCGCTCCCCTGAAAGGCAGCGCTGGGTCGCCCAGGAGCGCGAAGGTGTGGATGATGTCGCGCAGGCCGGGGGAGGCAGGATCCAGCTCGCGATACGAGGCCAGCAGGGCCTCGCCCACGGTCGGGCTGCTGAACAGGTGTCGCCCAAAGAGGGCCTGGGCCAGGACCATCTGATCGCTGGCAAAGGTGGCGCCCGTGGGGACAAGCGCCGCCGCCGCCCCGCGCTGTGGGGTCAGCAGCAGGGTTTCGCCCAGCGAGTCCTGGCTGGGGTGATGGAAGTAGCCGCTCAGACAGGCCCAGACGACGACAAGCGGCAGCTTCCCGCCCGCATCCAGCCCAGCAATGTCGGCGTTGGTCAGGATCTCCTCTTGCGCCCAAAGGTTGGTTGCGCCGTGGCCCATGTAGCTGATCAACCCCCGGCCCGCCTGCCAGGCGGCGGACAGCCTGGCCCGGACATCCTCCTCGCCGATGGTGGTCGCCTCGGCCTGGAAACCGGGGGGGAGCAGCGCCATCATCTGTTGGTCGAAGCGAGCAAAGAAGGGGTCGTCATCGTCGGCGACGAACAAGCCCTGCCGCTGCCAGCCTGCCGCTTCTGCCTGTTCGTAGGCCAGCGTCTTGGCCACCATCGCCGCCATCTGCTCAGGCGTGCGCGCCGGCAGGCGGCCCACGGCCAGGTCGGGCAGGCCGTCGCGGTCGAGGTCGGCCAGGTCGGTGTCGCTGGCCGTCTCTCCTACTTCGCCTGTGGCCACCAGGCCGGTCGGCACCAGATCGGCCTGTGGGTCGGCGTCGTAGCTGGCATCGCCGGCCAGCAGCAGGAAGCGCGGGGGCGGAGCGGGCCAGGTGGTCGTGGCCCAACGTAGGAAGTCGGTCAGGGCGTCGGGGCCGGCCACGCCAGCGCCGAACTGGTCGGCGATGGCCTCGGCGCTGACGACGACCGTCCGCAGCCCCTGGCCTTGCCTGTGCTTGAGCAAGGGTTGCAGGGCCTCGGCCAGGCTGGGATGGGTGATGGCGATGTAGTCGGCCCCGGCCGCTGGCGGGAGGATGGCGGCGGCGGCGGGGCGGATGGCGGCCGGGGCGAGGAGGGCGCCGGCCGAGGCGGCCCAATAGCGGCGCTCGCCCGGCGTTTCGTCGCCGAACACAAGCCAATGCGCCGGCCCCGACCCGCCAACCTGGAATCCCACCAGTCGCGTCGGTCCCGATGCCTCCCACAGTTCGATATCGGGCGAGCTGAAGCCGTCGATTCGGAACGACCCCGGCGCGGCGGCGAAGTCCAGGCGGTCGTCGTCGGCGCTGAGCTGGCGCGGGTAGTCGAGGGCGACGGTGTCGAGATAGACCAGGTCGGCGGCGGCGCCGGTGTCGCCGGGGGCGATGAGGGTGAGGAGATTGTCGCCATGCCGGAGGAGCACGGCGTCGAAAGAGAAAGCAGCCTCGAATCGGCGGGCGCCATCCCACCTGCTTTCGCCGATGGCTTGTCCGTTCAGGTGGAGGATGAGGTGGTGGTCGGGGTCGCCTGGCGCCGCCGAAGCCGACCAGAGGCGCACGCTCAGGCTGGCTGCGCCGGCGGTGGGGTGAGCCAGCCGCAGGGGAACTTCGATCTGGGCCGGCGCAAAGAGGCGTTCGCCCAGCCAGGGGTCGCCGTCGGTCTGGGGCAGGTAGGTGGTGTTTGCCTCGAAATGGGCGCTGGCCCGGCCCTGCGCCGACGGCGCCGCTGCAGAGGGGGGCGCGGGGCGCGCGGCAAAGGTGGGGGCGTCGCCGTTGGTTTGCGAGAGGAAGTAGATGACCTGGCTGTGGTTGCGGTGGGGCGCGGCCTGGCCGAAGAAGCGCAACTGTCGTCCGCCGTCTGTGAGAGCGAAGGGAACAGGTTGGTCGCCGCGGCTGAGCTGGAGCCGGGCAGGGTCGAGTGCAGCCAAATCCCAACCGAAGGGCAGGAGGTCCGCCCGTTCGAGCCGGTGGATGCCGTCCTCCTCGATGCGAATGGCAAGGCGGGGGGCGGGTGAGGGGTCGGGACGCCGGCAAGCGGCCAGGAGGAGGCCGATCCCCAACCCCAGCAGAAGGGCGCCGAGGGCTTGCCAGGGCCTCATGGGCCGTCTCCGGGCGGGTTTTGGCGCAACCTGCGCCAGGCGATGAAGCCCAGGGCGGCGGCGGCGGCAAGCGAGCCGAGACCAACGCCGAGGAAGATAGTAGGCAGGGCCGAGGCGGCGCGGCCAGACGCAGGGGTGGCGGTGGGGAGTCGGATGAAGCCTGTGGTCGGCGCTGGCGGCGCCGGTGTGGGGTCGGTTGCCGGCGCGGTCGTAGGTGCTTCGGTCGGGCCTGCCGCCATCGTTGGCGGTGGCGTGGGGGAGGCTATCTCGTCAGCGGTTGGGGTGGGACTTGCCCCTTCGTTGCACTCAGGGCAGGCTGTGAGCGTGGCCGAGGGGGTGGGGCCGGCCGTCGCTGTGGGCGTTTGGGTGGCGGTGGCATGGTTGGCGCTGATGAGGGTGGGCGTGGGGGTAGGCGAGGGGGTGAGGCTTGCGCTGA
>CAYWPZ010000148.1:0-11866 GCA_964460135.1 uncultured Caldilineales bacterium
CACGACCTCCACGAACACGTATTCGGGCAGCAGCGCCGGCCCCCACTCGCCGCCAGAATTGCCCCCTCCTGTCCGTCCGGTGGCAGGCGAGCGCGCCACCACCGAGAAGCGTCCGGCGGCGGGCGTGCTCGTCCCCACCAGCGGCCCGGTCATGAAGATGAGCGGGTTCTCCGGCCCCAGCGGGTCGGTGTCACGGCCGACGTAATCGGCCAGATAACGCGCGCCCAGCCCGCTGCCGCCGATGAAATCGCGCGCGTAGCGCTCATCGAGCGGCTCGTCCCACATCCGCCCAGTGTTCAGATCCAGGCGTAGGATTTTGCCCATGTAGCCGGGCAGCAGCGTGGGCGGGGCAGGGGTGAAGTGCTGGGGAATGGGCATGATGAGCACCCAACAGGCCCTGTAGTAACGACTTCAGTCGTTATTATTTGACAAGAAACAACTAAAATCGTTACTACAATGGGTTATGAGGAACTACGAGGAGAAAGCGCTAGAAATCGACGCTTTCGCCATTGTAGACGTAGCGAAAGAGCCGGATGAGTTCATCGCGCTCGGGTACGCGGGCATTGACCGTGATCGTGCCGTCGCCCTCGGCAAACTCGCACATCTGCTCGATTCTGGCCTCATACTCGGCGCGGTCGATGCCCATCTCGGCCACACTAAGCGGCTGTCCCAGGCGGCGTTCTAGCTGGCGCACGGCGGCGATCACAGCCGGGGCGGCGACGTCGTAGCTTTCGTTGGCTTCGGGCAGGCGCAGGGCGTGGGCCAGATCACAGTACCGGGTGATCTCATCCCCCAGGGTGGCTGTGAACTCCATCACAAAGGGCAAGAAGAGGGCGACAGTGCGACCATGCGGGATCTTGAAGGTGGCGCCAAAGGCGTGCCCCATGGCGTGCGCCAGCCCGGCCAATGAATTGCCGAAGCCGATGCCGGCGATGGTGGCAGCATTGGCCATGCGCTCGCGCGCCTCCATGTCCCCGGCGTCGTCATAGACGCGAGGGAGGTACTGGAACACAAGTTGCATTGCCTTGAGACACGGGCCATCGCTGAAATCGTTGTGGAAGGTGCAGGTATAGCCCTCGACGGCATGGACGAGCACATCGAGACCGGTGTCGACGGTGATGCGTTGCGGCAGCTTCTTGCTCAGGCTGGGATCGACGATGGCCAGGGTGGGAACGGTCTCGCGCGAGATCACCGAAACCTTGCGTCCGTCGCTCAAGTCCGTCAGCACCAGGGCGCCGGTGGCTTCGGCGCCGGTGCCAGCAGTGGTAGGGATGGCGATCATACGCGCCAATTTGCCCAGGCCCAGGTAGAGGAAAGGTGCGATGCAGTCGGGCTGGACATCCGGCCGTTCGTAGAGCACCCACATCGCCTTGGCCGCATCCATGGCCGAGCCGCCGCCCAAACCGATGATCCAATCGGGCTGGAAGTCGCAGAGCTGTTCGGCCCCGCGTTGCACGGTTTGCAGTGATGGCTCTGGCTCGACCTCGGTAAACACGCCCACTTCCAGCCCCGCTGCGCGCAGGTGCTGTGAAACAACTTCAGTAAAGCCCAGTTTGTGAAGCACAGGGTCGGTGACGATGAAAGCGCGCTCGCCCTGCAATTCATCCAGATAGCTTAGCGCTTCTTCGCCATAGACGACTTCAGGCGCTTTGAAAAACCACATGGTTCACGATCCTTCGGGATAGATGGTGGGCACCGAGCTGGCGGCGTTCACCAGGTCGAGCGTGGCCTTGACCGAGCGCATGATCTTGCCCAGATTGCCCTTCAACTTCAGCTTGCCGCTCACCAACGCCCGGATGGGGTCGAGTTTCTTGTCGAAAATCTGGCGGAAGGTGTCGATGCTGCCCTGGATGATGAACTCCGGTTCCTTTGTCTCCCCCGCCCCCACCAGATGCGCCTCGCGGCATTCGCCATGCCAGAGGTCGAGATAGAACTTGACCGGCTCTTTGAGCGAGCCTTTGGGTTCGACGATGAAGTGAAAATCGCCTTCCCACTTGGCCGCCGAGACGCGGTAGGCCTCGCTGGCATTGACGGCATCCTTGAAGGCAGCCACCCATTCGGCGGACGGGAACTGAAAAGCCATGTGAAATCCTCCTGGTACGGTGTTGCAAAAGTGGATTGGAACTCGCTCAGCGGCCAAAATGACGCGCTGCGTCGTAGATTATAGCACGTGAGATCGACCGGCCGTCAAAGCCAGCGACCCCTTGTGGAGGCGCGGGCAGCGCCAGCCAGTTGGCGGCGGTGGCCTGCACCCCCTATAATCCCCGGCGGCGTGGCAATCATCCGCTTCTGCCTCCGATCACCGTTCGCATAGCGGAGCGCGAACACCTCGTGGTGCCATCTCACCCTCCCATGCCATCCAACCCCCTTCTTCGCCCCCTCGACATCCGTCCCATCCTTCATCAGGGCCGGCCTTCGCTGCTTGTGCGCGACCCGCTCGATCTCAGCGACCACACGCTAGTCGTCCCCCAGGCGCTTGGCCCGGCCCTGGCCCTGTGCGATGGCCAGCACCCGCCCGCCCGTCTCACCGCCCGGCTGCGAAGCGACTTTGGCTTGCGCATCGATCAAGCAGCGGTCGATGAGCTACTTGCTGCGCTCGACCAGGCTTGCTTCCTGCAAAACGAGCGTTCGGCGCTGGCGTTGGCAGACGCCCTCGCCGCCTACCGGCAGGCTCCGTTCCGGCCGCCCACCATCGCCGGCAGCGGCTATCCCGCCGACCCGACCGAGCTGCAGGCCGAATTCGACGCCTGGCTGGAAGCCGTCGGTCCCGTCACGCCCATGCCGGCCAACGGCAAGGCGTTGATCAGCCCGCACATCGACTATGCCCGCGGCCACAAGGTCTATGCGCAGGTGTGGAAGCGGGCGGCCGAGATGGCGCAGGCGGCCGAGATCGTCATCGTCTTTGGCACCGACCATTTCGGCGGTCTCAACCCCCTCACCCTCACCCGCCAGAACTACGCCACCCCCTATGGCATCCTCCCAACCGAGCAGCAAGCCGTCGAAGCCCTTGCCTCAGCTATCGGCAGCGAGGCGGCTTTCGCTGGCGAGCTCTACCATCGCCGCGAGCACTCGCTCGAGCTCGTACTCGTCTGGCTGCACCACATGCGCAGGGGGCGTCCGGTTGCCGTCGTCCCCATCCTCACCGGTTCGCACCTGCACCTCGACGGTTCCCCCACCGCCGCGCTGGCGGCGCTGCGGCAGGTTGTTGGTGGTCGCCGGGCGCTGGTGATGGCCTCAGGCGATTTGGCCCACGTCGGCCCGGCCTTTGGCGGCGAAGCGGTGGGGTTGATCGAGCGGGCGGCTTTGCGCGCTCATGACGACCGCCTGATCGCCTATCTGACTGCGGGCGACGCCGAGGGCATGCTTGCCTTCATCCGTCGCAGCGAAGACCGCAACAATGTCTGCGGCGTCACCCCTTTCTATCTGATGCTGAAGTCGGTTGGCGCTGTGGAAGGCCAGCGCGCTGGCTACGCCGTCTGCCCGGCCGACGAACGCAACGCCTCGGTCGTCTCGGTGTGTGGGATGGTGTTTGGGTGAAGTAGACAAGTAGAACGGTAGACAAGTAGATAAGTAGACCGGTAGTTTCGTTGTTGCTGGTGTGAAAAAAAGAGTCCGGGAGGTCTCCTCCCGGCTTCCCGGTCTCCCGGCGTCCCGGTCTCCCGTTTTAGAAGTCCATCCCGCCCATGCCGCCGCCAGGAGGTCCACCGGGCATTGGCTTTTCTTTTTCGGGGATGTCGGTGACCAGGGCTTCGGTGGTCAGGATCATGGCGGCGATGCTGGCGGCGTTCTCCACGGCGCTGCGTGTGACTTTGGCCGGGTCGATGATGCCGGCCTCAACCATGTTGACCCACGTCTCGCCCATGACATCGAAACCGATGGTCATTTCGTTGGCGCCATTGCGGCGGCGCACTTCCTCGACGATGACAGCGCCATCGTAACCGGCGTTCTGGACGATCCAGCGCATCGGCTCCTCGAGGGCGCGGCGCAGGATGCGGATGCCGGTGCGAGCGTCGCCGGTGGTATCGCCTTCGACGGCATCCAAAGCAGCAGCGGCGCGGATCAGGGTCACACCGCCGCCAGGGACGATGCCTTCCTCGACCGCGGCGCGAGTGGCGCTCAGGGCGTCTTCGACGCGATGCTTCTTTTCCTTCAGTTCGACCTCGGTGCCGGCGCCTACCTTGATGATGGCGACGCCGCCGGCCAGTTTGGCCAGGCGCTCTTGCAGTTTTTCACGGTCGTAATCGCTGGTGCTGGCGTCGATCTCGACCCGGATCTGGTTGATGCGGCCCTGGATCTCGGCGTCGGAACCTGCCCCACCCACGACGGTGGTCTCGTCCTTGTTAGCTACCACCTTGTCGGCGCGGCCCAGGTCGTTGATGGTGACGGTGTCGAGCTTGCGGCCCAGTTCGTCGGTGATGACGGTGCCGCCGGTGAGGATGGCCAGGTCTTGCAGCATGGCCTTGCGGCGGTCGCCGAAGCCAGGAGCCTTGACGGCCAGGACGTTGAAGACGCCGCGCAGCTTGTTCAGCACCAGGGTAGCCAGGGCTTCGCCGTCGATATCTTCAGCGATGATGACCAGGTTGCGCTTGCCGATCTGGATCAGTTTCTCCAGCGCCGGCACCAGGTCCTGGGCGGCGCTGATCTTTTTATCGTGGATGAGGATGTAGGGGTCCTCCAGCACGGCTTCCATGCGCTCGGGGCTGGTGATGAAATAGGGGCTGATGTAGCCGCGGTCGAACTGCATACCCTCGACATATTCGGTCTCGAAACCGAGCGACTTGCCTTCTTCGACGGTGATGACGCCATCTTTGCCCACTTTGTCCATGACATCGGCGATCAGCCGGCCGATCTCCTGATCCTGAGCCGAAATGGCGGCCACAGCGGCGATGCGGTCGTAGGTGCTGATGGGGATGGCCATGTCGGTGATGGCCTTGGAGACGGCGCCGGTGCCTTTCTCGATCCCGCGCTTGAGCAGCATGGGGTTGGCGCCGGCGGCTACATTGCGCAGCCCCTCCGTGACGATGGCCTGGGCCAGCACGGTGGCGGTGGTGGTGCCGTCGCCGGCGACGTCGTTGGTCTTGGTGGCGGCTTCTTTCAGCAGCTGGGCGCCCATGTTCTGATAGGGCTCTTCCAGCTCGATCTCTTTGGCGACGGAAACACCATCATGGGTGACGGTGGGGGCGCCCCATTTCTTGTCGAGAGCGACATTGCGGCCCTTAGGGCCAAGGGTGATCTTGACCGAATTGGCCAGGGTGTCGACGCCCTTCTTCAGTTCTTTGCGGGCATCTTCACCGAACATAATCTGCTTAGCCATAGAATTCCTTCCTCAGATGAGATGATTTTGGTTGTAAGTGTGTGTTTGATGGCGTGGATCAGGATTCGACCACGGCCAGCACGTCGGATTCGCGCAGGATCAGGTACTTGGTGTCGTCGAGCTTGACTTCGGTGCCGGCGTACTTGGCGTACAACACGACATCATCGATCTTGAGATCGACGGCCACGCGTTCACCTTTATCGTTGCGGTTGCCCGCGCCCACGGCCACGATGCGGCCTTCTTGCGGCTTCTCTTTGGCCGATTCGGGCAGCACAATGCCGGATGGCGTGCGAGATTCCTTCTCCAGGGGGAGGACGACCACGCGGTCGCCCAGCGGACGCAGCTTCATAGGTTTGTTGACCTCCAGAACATGTGTTAGGATTGATTGAAGAACAGGCAAGACAAAACGGCCGGATGGCCGTCGAGAAAAGCGTTAGCACTCTAGATGGCTGAGTGCTAACGTGTGGCGAATGATAGTCATGCCCGCGATCCTTGTCAAATTCGCGCAGGGGCTTCGACGGGTAACGATGGGTGAATACGCCCGTGGGGGTGAGGAATCTGCTTTCGTGCCCGCGCTCCTCTCGGAGCTTGTGCCTTCACGATGTTCAGGACAGGCTCTGCGCCGTAAAAGGCTTGCCCTGAACGCAGTGAAGGGGCAGGCTTATCGTCCCTGGTCACACCACAAGCGGAACCAATGTTTTCGGGGGCCTTGGGCCTAATCTGAGCAGGTCTGTAGCCCCACCAGCGCCGGCTGCGAGGTGGGGTTCTTGTCCAGGGCCCGCTGGAACCAGATCCTGGCTTGTTCGCAATTGCGCGGCTCGCCATAGAGAAAGGCCAGGCCGAGCGTGAAGTAGTAGCCCTCGTTGTCGGCGCCCAATTCGACGCCCTTGCTGAGCGGTTCGACGGCGTCTTCGTAACGCTGGCGGCGGTACAGCGCCATCCCCAGGTGCGCCCAGGCTTCGGCCATGGTGGCGTCCAGTTCAACCGCCCGCTCCAATTCGATGATGGCTCGCTCGGGGTCGTCTTCGTAGTAGTAGGCCCAGCCGAGGGCATCGTAGGCGGCAGCATAGTTGGGATTGGCCTTGATCGCCCGGCGATAGGCTTCCACCGCCCGATCGTAGTCCCCCTCGGCCACATAGTTTTGGCCCTGCTCGTAGTACAGCCGCGCCAGTTGCGGAGCCGCCTCGATGGCGGCGTCATAGGCGGCAATCGACTTCTTATACTCGCCCTTGACGTTGTAGGCGTAGCCCAGGGCCCGATGTCCTTCGGGGCTTTGCGGGTCGAGACGCACCGCTTCCTGCGCCTCTTCGAGGGCGCGCGGCCAGTTGCCCAGATCGGCGTAGATTTCGGAAAGATAGGCCCTGGCTTCAGCCATCTGCGGCTCGCGGTCGACGGCGTTGATGGCCAGCTTGACAGCCGCATCATAGTCCTTGTTCCAGTCCAACGCCCAGCCAAGCACGGCCATGTTGAACGGGTTTTCCTTATCCAATTTGTACGCCTGGCGGGCGCTGTCCAGGCTTTCGGCTGTGTCTCCGGCCCAAATCTGCAGCCGGGCCAATTGCGCCCAGGTGTCGCCGTCTTCGGGCGTCAGGGCCAGGTAGTCCTTGTAGGCGCTGATGGCGTCGGCCAACCGTCCCTCTTGGTAGGCGACATCGGCCGTGAGGAGAAAGTTGGCGGGTGAGACGGTGGGGGTGGGGGTGGGTTGGAAGGGGTTGGGTATCAGCCCCGGCTGGCGCACAATCAGCAAGGCGACGAAGATGACCAGCGCCAGGAGGGCGAGAAGACGGCTGCGGCGCTGCTTTTGCTTTTGCTTGCGGCTGTCAGTTACGTACATGCGGCAATGGGCTGCCCTCAGGCAAGTAGAGTGCGCGCAGGTCTTCGACGTTTGGCGTTGTCTTCAGGCGCTCCATGACCGCATGTAACATGGCCCTGTCTTCGATCCGGCTGATTTCAGGCAAGAGGCGCAACCCCTGGTTGCCAAACCGAATATCCAGACCGAAGGCAATGGCCTGGAGCAGCATCTCGCGCTCGACTCGCTCGCGCTCCATCTGGCGCCCGCGCTCGATGCCTAGTTCCAGACCCTGCTCCAGGCCTTGCTTCCGGCCTTCCTGGATGCCTTCGCGCTTGATGATGTCGTAAGCAGCTGACTGGATCATGAGATCTTCCCTTCGTGAAACAAGCAGTTGGGGCAGTTCATCCGAGACCAGCCCGGAAAGAATGGTCATCGTCGTGAGCATATCGCTCTTGCGGTCGTCGGGCAGCAAGCTCTGGTAGATACGAAGTCATACGTTGTTCGTCCGCGGCAAATGACCTGCTTTGGCGCGCCACTCGCCTCTATTCTACCATCGATGACGGCGTCTATCCTAGCATCCGGCGCGCGGTCTGGATGGCGTCGAGCAGCGCGGGGTGCAGCCGACCGTTGCTGGCGACGAACTGTCCCTTGTCCATCTGCCACGGCCGGCCCTGGTAATCGCTTATGACTCCCCCGGCCTCACTCACCAGCAACAGACCGGCCGCCCAATCCCACGGCGCCAGCCCCGCCTCCCAGTAGCCATCCAGCCGGCCATCGGCCAGCCAGGCCATGTCGAGGGCGGCCGAGCCGGCGCGGCGCACCCCGCGCGTGCGCGGCATCAGATGACAGAACTCGGCCAGATTGTTGTCGGGGTTGGTTGCGCGCGAGTAGGGGAAGCCGGTTGCCAGAAGACTTTGTCCCAGTTCCGCCGTCTGCGAGACTTGCAAGCGTCGCTCCAGATTGATCCAGGCGCCCTGCCCCGCCGCAGCCCAGTAGCTTCGCTTGCGCACCACATCTTGCACCACGCCTACTTGCGGCTCGCCATCCACCCACAAGGCGATGGAGACGGAGAAAACCGGGAAACGATGGGCGAAATTCGTAGTGCCATCCAGCGGATCCACCAGCCACAACTCGCCGCCGGCCGCACGGTCGGCGCCCGTCTCTTCGGCCATGAGGCCGTGATCGGGAAAGGCGGCGCGCAGGCCAGCGACGATGAGTTCCTGGCTGGCCAGATCGGCCTCGGTCAGCAGATCCACGCCCGTGCTCTTGCTCTGCACCCGCCGTGGGCCTGCCTGGTGGATGCCCAGCAAGAGCTCGCCGGCGCGTTGGGCCAGATCGATGGCGACGGTGAGGGCATCGGCGTAGGGGAAATCATGGCGGATGGGCAGGGCAGCGGGGTCGATGCGTTTCATGTCGTTGTTTCCAACCGAACCAGGCCCGCCTTCTCCAGCAGGCGGAAATAATCGCCAAGGGCAGGGCCGAGCGCTTGACCTGTCTCCAGCTCAACCAGCCGGGCGATCTCGGCCAGGGTTCGTCGCCCATCGGCCCAGAATTCGGCGTACTGCCGCCAGCTTTCCCAGTCAGGAATTTCTTCGTGCAGCCGTTCCCAGGCGGCGGCGTCTTCGCCTTCCAGCCCCAGGCCCGAAAGCGGCGGCATCATCTCCATGTAGGGGCCGCGGTAGTGGCGCACGGGCGTCGGCGACGGCTCTGGGTCAGCGGCCGGGGTTGTCTCTGGCGAGGTGACGGCTTCGGCGCCAGGCTGGATCTGCTGGCGGCAATGATCGAGGAGAGAGTCCGTGATCGCTTCGACTTGAGAGCGCCAGGCAGGCAGGTGAGCGTCGACTTCGGCCAGCCGGCTCAGTGTCTGCAAGGCGGCCAGCGCCCGATCCTGGCGAAAGGCGGCGACCTCGTTCAGTCGTCGCCAACCCTGGCTGCGGTCGGCAGGCCGGAGGTCCAGCAAGCGGGTGGCCTCGTCTTGACATTCCCGGCTCAGGCTTTGCTCAAAGCGGGCGACCATTTCCCAGCCTAACCAGCGGGCCTCGCGCCGACCGGCTTGCGCCAGCCAGTAGAGATAGCTGCCCGCCAACGCCCCGGCCCGCTGCAACGAGCGCGCATCGACGTGTTCGAGCGTATCGGCGGTGGTGTGATAGAAGCGGTCGGGCCATTGGATGAGCATGGGGGTGGGGATGCCCACCGCCGGGTCAGAGGTGATGGCGTGGTCGCTGCCGCCGCTGAAGCGGGTGACGGCGTGACGGAACAGGGGGAAGCCGTCGGTGCGGCCGTGCGAGCGTTGCTCGTAGAACAGTTCCTCGCGCATCCGCTCCAACAGCACGGGCGCAAACGAGGCCATCGCTTCGGGCGGGCGCTCGATGAGCATGACGCTGCCCGTGGTTTCCTGACGCTCGCCCACCATGTCCAGGTTGATCCCGGCCACGAAACCGGCGATGGCGGCGGCATGGGCGGACAGCCAGGCGTAGGTCCCGGTCATCTCTGGCATCCACAAGAAGCTGAGGGTTCGCCGGGGCGAGGGGAGCTCGCCGGCGGCGACCAGGTGGGCGAGGGTGAGGGCTGTCTCCAGCAGACAGGCGGCGCCGGAGGCGTTGTCGTTGGCAAAGCCCTGGGGATGGCAGAGGTGGGCAAGGCCCAGTACAGCCTGATTGTTCTCTTCGCTGCCAGGAATGGTTGCGACCACGACTTCGAACTCGCCGTCTACGAATTCGGCTTCGATGCGGGCTGCCATGCGCACGCTTTCGCCTCCGGCCAGGGCCGCGCGCAGGGTGTCGCCCTGTCGCGGGCTGAGGACAAAGCCCCAGCTCCGGGTCAGCTCCGGCTGCCACCAGAACGAGGCATACTGGCGGGCGTCGGGCAGGTCGATGCGGCTGCGGCCGGGTACGGTGGCGTCGATATGGTCGAAGAGAATGCCAGCCGCGCCCCGCGCGACCACTGCCCGGCGGTAGGTGTCGCGCACGGCTGCCCGGCTGAGCACCAGCTTTCCGGCCACATCCCGGCCCTCGTAATCAGCCGGCCGGCCCTCGCCCACATCCACCACCTCGAACTCGCCCTGCACGGCGACGCTGCGCTGGATGACCGCCAGGGCCGAAGCGCGAAAATCGCACAGCCGCTCGGCCTTGCCTGGCCCGCGTAGCCAGTCGAGGGTGGCGCTCTGGCAGCGCCACTCCTGGAACGATGGCTGCGCCCAGAAGTGATCGTATTCGGCGGCGGGGAAACGCTCGATTTCGGCCTGGAGGCCATGCGCTTGCAGGGTGGCAGCCAGCCATTCGGCCGCAGCCCGATAGCCAGGGCTGGCCTGTACCCGATGGTGGCGGCTGATCTCGGCCAGGTAGCGTTTGGCGGCCTCGCCGGAGACGGCGCGCTGGAGGGTGTGAAAGAGGGTGGAGAGGTGCATAGGGCGTGACTTGACGATTTTTGCGGCAGCGTTGACAGCGCGATTATACCCTGATGCGCGCCCCGGTTCGTAAGCCAGGCGCTGGCAGCGAGCAAGAGAGGCAGCTGGGGCCGCCTTGAACGCGGTTGCCAGGCGAGGTATAATCGGGGGCGCGCGGCTCAAGCGATCATTTTTTGGAAAGGAGGCCATGATGTTAGCCACGAGTGGATGCTGCCAGAACGGATGAGGACCAGCGCCACGGCCTGGCTGATCATGGTGAACGGCTTCATCGTCGATGCCCGCAGCCTGCCGCGCGCAGCGCAAGAAATCGCCCTTGCCACGGGCCTGATTCCATACATTCCGGATGATCAGTAGGCGATTCGCCTTGCGAGCGTCCTGTTTGTGGCGGGGTCAACGTCTTGGGGATATGTTCATGGCTTCGTTTTCACATCGCCCTGTTGTTTTCTGGGCCAGATTTGTCTTGCTTGTCGTTCTGGCGGCGCTCCTGACCGTCTCTGGCGGGGGAACGGCTGCTGCTACAGCTGCTGCTGCTCGCGCTGCGGTTCCGCCCAACCCATGGGGCGTTCAGGTTCTGCGCGAGATCGGCCCCGGCGAGGGGTTGGTTCAGGGCAAGGCCGGTGGGGTGCAGTGGCTGCGCTATCCGCTCAACTGGCGCCGAACCGAGACCAGTCCCGGCGTCTACCGCTGGACGCAGTTGGACTCCGACCTTGCCAACGCCGCGGCCAACGGTATGAAGGTGATGATCTATGCCGTCGCCAACCCCACCTGGGCCGCTGCCACCAGTTGCGGCCCCCTCAAGGCCGACTACCTCGACGATCTGGGCGCTTTCCTGACCGCCGCCGCCAGCCACATCCAGGCCAGTTTCCCCGGCGTCGTCCACTACTGGGGCGTTTACAACGAGCCGGACATCGCCGACGCCACCCTCGATTTTGGCGGCTGCTGGGGCAAGGGCCATCCCCACAGCGCCGCCGGCGCCGGCGGCGCCGCCTATGCCCAGATGATGGCCGTCGCCTATCCGGCGATCAAACAGGGAATGCCAGATGTTCTCGTCACCAACGGCGGGCTGGCGTATGACGATTGGTATTCGCCGCCCACCAGCTACGGCCGAGTAGACAAGAACTTTTTGGACGATTTTCTGGCCGCCGGCGGTGGGCAATTCATCGACGCGCTCGATTTCCACTACTACCCGGCCTTCGCCTCGAACTGGAACACGAGTGATCGTTACAACAGTGACATCGTCGGCAAGGCCAGCCACCTCAGGGCCAAACTTGCGGCTCGTGGCCTCAGCCGGCCCGTGGTCGTCAGCGAGACGGGGATGCGGTTTCCAACAGCTGTCAAGTTGGAGATCGGCCAG
>CAYWPZ010000149.1:0-11715 GCA_964460135.1 uncultured Caldilineales bacterium
ATCTTCGTCATCTCTGTCTCTTTATGCGATTCTCAAGGTGCGAAAAACAGGCTAAAGGTCTCTGAGACCTTTAGGGTCTTTGCCGGCAGATGATCTAGATCATGGCGAAGGACTGGAAATTGGCGGAAGATGGGGGTGATGCGGCAGGTTCGGGGCACCTAAAGGTGTTTCTCACCCTGCCCGCCTTGTATGCTGCCATCCCGTAGTCTTCATCCGATTTGGAGTCAAATCATGTTAGTTACCGATTGCCATTGCTGCGTCATCGATGAGACGTGGAAAGATATTGCTCGTATGGCCTGGGCCGGCTATCTGAATGATGGTCGCGGCCTGGTCCGCATCGATGCGCGCGGCGCCGATTCTCGCTCGATGTTGTATGTACCCCTGACTGTCGGTCTCAATGCGCAGGAAAGCCAACTGGCGCAGATTTACGACCCCACCAAAGAGGCGGTGGTCGTCATCGTCGATGAAGAAGGTCGCCACGCTTGCCGGGCCAGCCATCTGGACTGGACGCCGCCATCGATCTACGCCCGAGTGGAGAAGGCGCCGGAGTTGAATTGAGCAAGGAGAAAAAGCGCCCGACAAGAAGTGCGCCGCACCTACAAGGTGCGGCGCACTATCTGTTGGTGTGGGAAGACCCTAAAGGTCGTCAAGACCTTTAGGGTCTGGTCTGCAGGGCTTAGGGCAGGTAGGTGACTTCGAGGGTGGCCGGGCTGGCCTGGTAGGATTCCAGGCTGTCGAAGATCACACGACCGAGCGGGCCAGAGGCCGAGACGGCCAGCTGCCCCATGGCGTCGGCGTCAGCGGCGCCAGCGGCATCCCAGGCGGCCACCTGTGAGGCGACATCGAAGCTGAGCGAGCTGGCAGCAGCGGGCACAGCCACGGGCGCGCCGGGGTTGTAGGCCAAGGGGGCGGTGTCGTAGGTCACGGTCATGGGGTCGAAGGGGTTGACATTCCAGGCCGTGAGCGACTTGCCCGTCGCGCCTGACTGCCCGCGATACATCAGGGACAGGCTGGCGCTCGCGATGTCCATGCCTTCGGGCAGGGCCGAGCGGTCGAAGGTGAGAAGGACATTGTCGAGGCCGGTGGCGCGGGCGATGAGGGCGGCGAAGTCGTTGTAGTTGGCGCCGCCGACGCCGCCGTTGACCCAGCCGTCGTACATCAGCGGCAGGCTGACGGTCTTGGCCACGCGCACGTCAGTGGTGGCGTAGGTGCGCCAGACGGAGAGGTAATCGCCGCCGTAGCCCATGTCCAGGAACTGGGCCACGCCCTTGATGCGGGTTCCGGCTGCGGCTTCGCCAACTTCGACGCTGTAGCCCATCTCGCCGCCGCCGGCGGTGGGGACATTGTAGGCCCAGACAAAGCCGGTGACGTCCTCGGCGGCCACTGTGGCCAGGGCTGCGGCATCTTGCCCGGCGGCAAGGGCGGCCTGCACCGAAGCCAGGTCGCCGCCGACGGGGGCAAGACCGCCGTGAGCGCTGCCATCGACGTAGGTGGTGCCGGCGGGAAGCGGGAAGTAGGCGAGGAAGTTGGCGGCGGAGCCGATGTTCATGCCGTCCCAGTGGAACGAGACTTCGTCGCCGACGGCGGCGGTGTCGGTCGAGGCGCTGGTCGAGACTTCGACATCATACTCGGCGTTCCAGAACTTGACCTTGCCCCAGCTGCCATCGGCGGCCTGGTCGACAACCTGGACATGGATGCCGTACTGCACGCCGTCATCGCCGGGATGCCCGGAGCCGAGCGGGAGACCACCGACGGTGAAGCCCCAGAGGGCAGTGACGTCGGCGCCGATGTGCGCGCCATCCGCAGCCAGGCCGCGGACGCGGGTGGTGTAGATGTCTTGAGCGGGGATGACGACCGAGGCAGAGCGATCGGCGCGGTAGACGGAACTGCCGCCGGGATAGATCCAGCCGGGCGTCGAGCGCATGCTGTCGTGGAAGGCCGAGACGGCCGGGCGGCTGCCGAAGTCCATGACGGCGTTAGCGTTGTTGGCGTAGTCGTGGATCATCCAGGCCGGCGTGTCTTCCAGCGTGAAGGCGGCGTCCATGGCGCCGCGACGATTACTGAAGGCCGGGCCGGGGCGTCCGGTGGTCGGGTTCCAGAAGCCGCCGCTCCACTCGACCGGGTCGTAGTGCGAATCGACAACGAGCAGTTCACCCTTGGGTCCCATGGCGGGCGAGGCAAACTCACGTCCGCTGGCCACTGCCTGGTTGTTGGGATAGAGGGTGTTGCGGTACCAGACCAAGAGGCCGGGCACGTTGGCCGAGAACTTGTCCACCTTCCAGCCGATCTGGTCGTGCGCCAGGCTGTAGTACTGCTGGGTCTGGCCGTACTGGGCGATGGAGCCGTGGTCGTTGCGCCATTCCAGCATGTAGTAGTGGGGATAGAGGTCGTCGTAGGGGACTTGCTCCCAACCTTCGAAGGTCCAATCGCTGACATCGTCCAGGTTGCTCTCGTAGAGGTTGGTGTCGCCATCGTCCAACGAGAAGTTGTCCACCCAGATGCCAGCGTTCTGCACACCGGCATCGGTGATGTAGAGGAAGCGGAGTTGAACCGGAGCGCCAGCGTAGGCGGTGAGGTCGTAGGTCAGGGTGCCTTCATACTCGCCGGTCAGACCACCTTCGCCCAACCAGGCCGTGGAGCCGTTGGGGTCGGTGGTGGCGTATTCGCCCTCCTCGTTCAACAGGACGGTCCACTCCGTGCCATTGGTCGAGGCCTGCACATAGGTGTAGTCCCAGTCTTCTTCGAGATCGTAGGAGGTGTCGAAGCTGAAGACAGGAGCGGTGGTGGCGGTCAGTTCGAAGGTGCGGCCCAACGGCGAGACGAGGTTGTTGCCGAGGATGGAGTGCAGACCGCCGCCATCGCCGGCCAGGTTGGGCACTTCCACGCCCTGGTCGGGGAGGTCGATCCAGACGGTGTCGAGGGTGCCGGCCGGGGTCGGGTCCGACTGGCCGATCATGAAGTCCTGCGCCGCGGCGTCGTAGTCGATGCGGGTCGGGTCTTCCCAGCCGAAGAAGTAGCGGGCCCAGGGGTTGAAGGGGGCGGGGTGCGAGCCACCCAGGTCGCCGCTCCAGGAGCCGCCGGACATGACGATCCAGTGAGCGCTGGAGTTGGTGGTGACGCCGGTCTGGTCGTAGTAGTCGGGCAGGCCGATGTCATGGCCATACTCATGCACCACCACGCCGATGTCGGCGTCTTCGGGGATGTGGGTGTAGTTGGCGACATAGATGTCGTCGGCGGGGTCTTCGGGTGTGCCGCCGTCATCTACCATGCAGCCGTAGTCGCCGGGGTCGAAGACATCGCCATCGCCGTTGTTATCGCAGTAGACATCCCATGAGTGCGCCCACAATTGGTAGTTGCCGTATTCGCCGCCGCCGGCCGAGTTGTCGACGCCGGCGTGGATGACCATGAGATGATCGACGATGCCGTTGCCGTCGACGTCATACTGGGCCCAATCGAAGTCGGGGTCGACTTCATTGAGCTTGTTGACGACGTCGATGGTGAACTCGAAGCCGTAGCCGGAACCGGTGCCATCGCAGGGGTAGCCGACGCCATCCGGGCTGACTTCATCGCCGTCCCAGCCATAGTAGGCGACGCTGTGGTCGAGCTGGATCCATTGCGGGTAGATGTCGCCGTTGATGGTGTACTGGCCCTCGGATTGCTCCTCGTACCAATTGCTGGCCGAGACGCCGCTGAGGTCGACGCCGGCGCCGTTGTTGAGGTCGGGGCGGACGACGCCGACGCCATCCCCGAACATCAGATTCTGGTACCACTCGATGCTGAAGTTGTCGGTCCAGATGGTGTTGTTGTCGCCGTCGAGCGAGGGATCGGGGATGGTCCCGTGCAGCGGGCCTTCGACCGTGACCTGGTCGATGGGGTTGCCGTCTTCATCGCAGCGGTCGAGAGTATCGGAGCCGGCGAATTCGAAGGGGATCATCAGCATCTTGGCTTCGCCGATTTCGGCCAGGCCGGCGGCTTTGGGGCTGAGGCCCAGGGCTTCGGCCTGGCGCAGGGCGGCCATGCGCTGGGCGTAGGCGATGGGATTGGGGCCGCCCTTTTCCTTCTTGGCGAAGAAGTCGCCATACCAGTCGGCGATGGCTTCGGCGTCGTTGAGCGAGACGCCGGCCGCCGCCGCCGCAACCATTTCATCGCGTGGGGGACGTTCGTTGGCGTAGCGGCGGCCCTGGAGTTGATCGAGGAGGTCGCGGGCAGAGCGGGTTGGCTCGGCGCCGGGGACAGGAGCAGCCAGAGCGGTGAGGGGGATGGCAAGCAATAGCGCCAGAAGCAAAACGAACGATAGTGCTTGCTGTTTGCGACGAGTCATAGACAGTCTTCTCTCCGTTGAAAAGCAGTGGGAATAGAAACAAAACGTTGAGGGAGGCCCGATGCCTGCACCTGACGAACAGAGGGTCAGTCGGGTTTGCTGAGGCGCTCGGGCGTTCGCTTTGGCCTTGTCTGTTCTGTTGTTCGGACGATGGACACCTCCCGATGAGAAAGAATCGGCTCGGAGCGCACCGGCATGGGTTGCAGACCGGTCGCGACTTGGTTGGTCGGCGCTACGGCAGCCAGGTGGGCAGGCACAGACGACGCCCACGACATCATCTACACAATGGCGACTTAGTTTACGTCGGGGTGAGGGGGATGTCAAAAAAAGTGCGACGCACCTGCAAGGTGCGTCGCACTTTGTGGGCAAGAAAGTGCGACGCACGGCAACCGGAGGTTGCTCGCCGTGCGTCGCACTTGCGGCTGGGGGTTACTCCATGTAGGTGATTTCGAGCACCGCCGTGACACCCTGGTAGCTTTCCAGGCTGTCGAAGATCACACGACCGAGCGGGCCAGAGGCCGAGACGGCCAACTGCCCCATGCCGGCGGCATCAGCAGCGCCAGCCGCATCCCAGGCCACCACCTGCGACTTGACATCGAAGCTGACCAAGCCAGGCGCGCCGGGCACAGCCACAGGCGCGCCGGGGTTGTAGGCCAGGGGGGCGGCGGCGTAGGTGACGGTGATGGGGTCGAAGGGGTTGACATTCCAGGCCGTGAGCGACTTGCCCACCGCGCCCGACTGGCCGCGGAACATGAGCGAGAGGGTGGCGTGGTGCAGGTCGGCGCCTTCGGGCAGGGCCGAGCGGTCGAAGGTGAGGAGGATGTTATCGAGACCGGTGGCGCGGGCGATGAGGGCGGCGAAGTCGTTGTAGTTGGCGCCGACGATGCCGCCATTAACCCAACCGTCGTACATCAAGGGTAGTTGCACCGTGCGGAAGCCGTCGTCGTAGATCTCAAGGGTGTCGCCGGTGATCGTGACATCGGCGAAGGCTTCGTCGTAGAAGACGGCGTCATGGTGGACATAGCCATCGTAACTATTGACCCTGGCGATGAAGCCAAAGTCGATCATCTCACCGACCAGCACGGGGTTCTTTTTCCAGGCTACTGCCAACACATCGCCAGGCTCGGCTGATGCAGCCCGCACGCCCAGATCGATCTGATCGGCCACGCCCATTTCGGCCAACGCCCCCATGGTGAGGGGGAAAGCGCCGCCATAGGCGCTGACGAAATCGACGTAGGGGTCGAGCAGCACAACCACGGTCGAATCGACCCGCGAGCCGATGTTGGCGGCGTGGACATGGACATCGACGGTGTCGCCGTACATCAGGGGCGTCTTGCTGGGCGTTTGTGTAACGGCGCCATCATAGTCGTAGAGGGCGTTCCAGACCTTCACCTTGCCCCAACTGCCATCCTCAGCCTTGTCCATCACCTGCACGTGCACCCCGTATTGCACCCAGGCGTCGCCAGGATTGCCGGTTCCAGAAGGTGCATCCCAGAAGCCGAAATAGGCGTCTTCTTCGGGCATCCACTGCAAGAAGCCCGTCCCTTCGGGATAGTCGGCAGGAGCCACGCCATAGACCTCTTGAGCCGGGATGACGACGCTGGCGTCGCGTTCTTTGGCGACCCAGAAGAAGCGCGGGCCGCGCGGGTCAGTGGCCGAACGGATGTTGGTGTATTCCAGGCCGGGGTAGTAGCCCATGCTGTCGTGGAAGGCGCTGACGGCCGGCTGGGCGGGGTACTCGAAGGCGGGGTTGCCC
Organism: uncultured Caldilineales bacterium; assembly: GCA_964460135.1. Taxonomy (GTDB): domain Bacteria; phylum Chloroflexota; class Anaerolineae; order J102; family J102; genus SSF26. The sequence goes on from CAYWPZ010000149.1 coordinate 6,078, forward strand.
CAGCGGTCGGGTTCGGTGGGCGGCGAGGTGACGTGGAAGGCAGGCAGCTCCTCCATCCCGAAGGCGGCGTCGCGCATACCGTAGCAGCGATAGGCGGTGTTTGCGCGGGGGTTGTGGGCGAAGGGCGAGGTGGCGTCGCGCAGTGGGTCGGGATGTGAATCGATCACCAACGCCTTGCCCTTGGGCCCGAAGCTGGGCACGTCCGACAGGTACTCGTAGATCTCGTTGCCGGTGTATTTTTGGTCGTTGATGTACCAGCCCAACAGACCCCAGTTCTCCACATCGCAGCGGCCGACGGCCAGGTTGTGGTCGATGCCGGCGTCGTTGCGCCACTCGAAGATGTAGTAGTGCGGATACTCGAAGACGCCGTTGGAGATGTACCAGCCGTCTTCGGTCGGGTCAGCCACCCAATCGCCCATGCCGCTTTCGACATCGTCACTGAAAATGGTGTTGCTGCCGTTCTTCACAGCGATGTCATCGACCCACCAGCCCACCCCCAGGACAGCCCAGTCGGTGGCGTAGCGGAAGCCAAGCCAGATCTGCTGGCCAGCGTAGGGGCTGAGGTCGAAAGTCTGCTGCGTCCACTCGTCGATGTGGCCGGTGAGACCGGGCAGGTTGTCCACCACATAACCGATGGCTTGGGGGTCGTGGTCGCTGGTGGTGTTGGCATTGGCCAGGCTGATCCAGGTAGCGCCCTGGTCGGTCGAGACTTGGGTGAAGCCGAAGTCCCAGGCTTCCTCGATGTCGTACTTGGTCCAGTAGGTCAATTCGAGGCCGGTGGTGTCGGTGGGAACCGCGCTCAGGTCGATGGGGTGGTAGACCAGGTTGTTCATGAGGTTGTCGCGATTGCCGAACCACATGTGCTCGCCGCTGTGGGCTTCTTCCAGCTTCCAGGATTGGTCGGGCAGCCTGACGATGAGGGAGTCGTGCATGCCATCGGCGCGGTCGGCGGCCTGGGTGAGCGTGACCTCCAGCGCCGGGTCGTCGTAGTCGATGATCAGCGGGTTCAGCCAGCCCCAACCCAACATGTGCCAGGGGTCCATCCCCACCGAGCCGCTGTCCCAGGGGATGCCGTGCCCGCGGTCATCGGCCATGTTACTCCAGATGCCGGCCGAGGTTTCGCCATAACCATAGGCGTAGAGGTCGTCGGCGCCCAGGCGATGTCCAAACTCGTGGGTGAAAGTGGCGGCGCCGGTGGTTTCACCTTGGATGATATAGGCGCCGGTGCGGATGTCGTCGTCGGTGTCACATTCGCCGTCGGGGCCGGCGTCGGCGCAGTAATCGACGCCCCAGCTGTGCGGCCAGATGGCCATCTCATCGATCTCGCTGCCCTGGTTGGCTTCGTCGATGCCGGCAGCGACGACCACGATCGTGTCGACCACGCCATCGCCGTCGCCATCGTACTTGCTCCAGTCGAAATCAGGCATGTTGGCGTTGATCCAGTCCACAGCATCCATGACGGCTGTTTGAGGCGTGCCGTAGTCTACGCGTGGTTGTGTCTCAACATCCGGGTTGTAATTGTACGCGCCATCGGCGCCGCCAGCGTTGAAAAGAGACTGCGAATTGGCCCCTGGGCAGATGTCAGCCCCGTACCAGGCCATGGCGTGAGGCAACGGGATCCAGCCGATGACATCGCCGCTGACTGTGTACTGGCCGCGCGAGAGCTTCTCGTAGTAAGTGCGCAGCGATTCGTTCACCTCGATATCGACTTGCTCGCCGTTCAACGCCTGGTAGCTGAAGGAGACGCCATTGCCAAACACCAACTCTTCGAAATGCTGGCGGCTGGTGTCGGGGGAATAGAGGCCGAAGCGGCGCGTCGGCTCCTCGCCCTTGTAGGCGAAATCTGCTGTTGCTGGCGCGCGCACCTGGCCATGCAGAGTGGGAGTATAGGTGAAGGTCATCGTCTGGGTGATGATGTTTGAGCAGTCGCCGAAATCCTCGAACTCAACTTCCTCAGCCCTTCCATAGGGATCCCATTGGTCGCCGGGGTCCCAGGTGACGACATCAGTGCCGGCGAAATCGAGCAGGAGGACGAGCAACTTGCCCTCGCCGCTGAGGGCTTGGGCGCTGGCGTCGCCGCGCAAAATCGCCTTTTCGGTGGCGCGGCGCTGGCGATAGGCCGCGGGATCGGGTCGGTCTTTGGGTGCAAATTGCTTGGGGGTGACGCCGGTCGATTTTCGTACCTGGACGATTTCATCTCCGCCAGAGGTTGGCGCGGCAAAGGCCGGAACCGTGGCCAGAAGCATGGCCATGCTGACCAGAAGGCTGAGGCCGGTCCAAAAGCGCGAACGATAGTGTCGGTGTTTCATAGTAGCAACTCCTCGGGGGCAACGAAACGAAAGACAACATGGAGCTTGTCGCAATGAGGGTCGTTGACGGTTCATTTGTTGGTGATAGGTGCTCCAGACGATGTTGTAGGCTATAAGCAACCTCCACATATTGGTGATGATGTTGTTGGCGCTCGTCGTCGTGTGTGTGTTCGAAAGCCGATTTTCAATCTCAGTTTTCAAAGCCGGTGACGACACCGGATCGTCCCACTGGGGCGCTACGCCCCACCTCCTTATCCCTCAGAAGCGTCATCACAATGAAGGTATTCTAGCGCCAAGTCCGCAGCCCTGCAAGATAGGGAGTAGGTGAGGGCGGGGCCAGCAATCGGCGCGCCGATACGTCGGCGCCAGGTCGCCCCCCGTCGCTGGCCCCGTTTGACAGTCAAATCGGTTTGATGTATCCTCCCGCCACCGTTTTCATTGTCTTCTTCCTATTCCCTGCTCCCCACTGTCGGTCAAGTGAAAGCCCCACACAACCAGCGCGTGACCATCGCCGACGTTGCCGCCCATGCGGGTGTGAGCAAGAGCACGGTCTCGCACGCGCTCAGCGGCAAGCGCACGATCTCGTCTGAAACCCAGGCCCGCGTCCGTGAGGCGATCCGAGCCCTGGGCTTTCGGCCCAACCCGGTGGCGCGGAAATTGGCCGGGGGCGAGCGCAGCCGGGCCATCGGTTTCGTCTTCCCGCTGTTGGCGCCGCAGATCGCCGGCCTGGAGATGACCTTCATCGCCAGCGCCGCCCAGGTCATCAACCAGGCTGAGTACGCGTTCGTGCTGCTCACCCATCTGGCCCAGAGTTCGCAGCATCTCGAATACTTTGGCCACAGCGGGCTGGTGGATGGCTTCATCTTGATGCAGGTGAACCTGGTGGACGAACGGGTGGAGTTCTTGCGCCGCGAGGGCATTCCCTTCGTCCTGATCGGTCGTTGCGCCGACAACACCGGCCTGCATTTTGTCGATTCCGCGGTCGAGAGCGGCATCAGGCGCTGCGTCGACGAGCTGACGGCCCTGGGGCACCGGGAACTTGCCTATCTCTACCAGGATGCACCCGGCTTTGGCTATGCTTTTCGGGCCGAACAGTCCTTTCTCGCCGCCTGCTGCGAACACGGACTGGAGCCGGTGCGCGAAGCCTGTCTGCTGACGCCCGAAAGCGGCGAGACGGCCATGAACCGGCTGCTCGACCGTGCACCGGCGACGACGGGCGTCATCGTCTGGAACGACGCCGCCGCCTGGGGCGCGGCGCGTGCGGCGGCGGCGCGGGGCCGGCGCATTCCGGGCGATCTCTCGCTCATCTGCACCAATCATGCCGAGATCACGCGCCTGATGCCGTTCGAGCCGGCCTTCGTCGATATCCGCGCCGACGAGATCGCCACCCTGGCGGCCGAGATGATGGTGGCGCTGATCGAGGGCCGGTCCCTGGAACAGGCTCAGATCCTCGTTCCTCCTTTCTTCCATTCCGGCGCCAGCCTGGGGCCAAAGCCATGACCACCTCCGTCGGCCAGGGCTATCTCGACTTCGTGCGCCGTGCGGCCGGCCTGCCTGGGCGGCGACGCCGCCCACGCAACCACGAACAGGTATGAACACTTGTGCAAGCGCCCCAGGCTGTCCGGCACGCGTTTGCCGAAATCATGGGAATAGGCCACAATGGCATCATCGTCCCAGAAGTCGCCAACACCCGTTGCATCGACTCATCGGAGGTCAAGTCATCACGAGAAGAACGACATACCATCTTGCCCATCTCTTGTCACCCAAACTTCGTCCTGGCAGGATGTTTGGCGTGTTCGGCGATTGATCCTTCCGCCGCCTCGGCGGAAACGCCCGGTCATCACCCTGTCGCCCTTTCCAACCCATCATGCTTCACAAAGGAGACGATCACACATGAAGCGCATCTGGTTCATCATCGCATTGTTGGCGCTGCTCAGCCTGGCGGCCTGCGCCGGCCCCGCCGCCACCCCGGCCCCTGCCGCCACCACCGCCCCCGCCGAAGAACCGACCGCCGCCCCCGAGCCGCAAACCTTCGTCAGCTGGTATCAATACGACCAGGGCAATGAAGACCCCAAGAGCGACGAGCGCGTGGGCAACGAATGGCTGCGCAAGGCCATGCCGCAGTTCAACAAAGATTTCGAGGGGAAGTGGGTGTGGGAAAACAGCTTCCATGTCTGGGACAAGATGACCTCGGACATCATCGCCGCTGTGCAGGCCAAGGGAGATGTGCCCGACCTGATTCAGGACGGCACCTCGAAGATCATCGACTACCACCGCAACGGCACCATGCAGGACCTGTCGGGCTGGGCCAAGGCGCAGTCGTGGTGGGCCGACATGGACCCCAGCGCCATCGCCGCCTGCACCGACCCCGATGGCAAGCTCCTCTGCATCCCCATGGTCATGCGACCGCAGCTTGTCTATGTCTGGAAAGATCGCTTCCCCAATGGCTTCCCCAAGACACCCGAACAGTACCTGGCTGAGGGCGAGCGGCTGAAGGGTGAGGGGCTGTATGCCATGACCTACTTCGGCTCGACCGATTTCGATGGCGAGGGCCTGACCCGGGCCGTCTACACCACGTTGGCCTCCTTCGGCGGCAAGCTGGATGACGGCCAGGGCAACATGCTCTTGAATACGCCCGAAAACGTGGCGGCAGTGGCCTGGCTGCGCGAGATGGTGCAGAACGGCTACGTGCCCGAGATCGCCTACGCCGGCGGCTTCCAGGAGGAAGAAGCCTTCAAGGACGCCTCGGCCGGCGCCTTCCCCACCGGTCTGTTTGGCTACCGCTACGTCAACCCGCTCACGGCCCCCAGCGGCAAGAAGTATGAGAAGAAAAACGAGCAGGACATGCTGGATGCCATCGCTGCCGGCGACGTTTACCTTTCGCCCTTCGTTGCGCCTGCAGGCAAGACGCCCAGTTGTGACATCGCCGCCGATGCGCTCTGGATCCCGGTTGGGGCCAAGCACATCGAAGGCGCTTACGAACACATCAACTGGCTGATGACCTCGGCCCAGAACCCCGACTACGTGCTCGGCCCTGGCGCCGGCTTCCCCACCCTCATCTCAGAGCGGAGCACCGCACGCTACCAGACGCCGTTCTACCAGCAGGCGGGTGAGGTCGTCAAGGCCAGCGCCTGCCGGCCGTGGCTGGGTTCGCTCACGAACCAGGGCCTGGCCAAGAAAGTCGTCACTGGCGCCGTCTACAAGCTGGTCAAGCAGGACCCAAGCTTGGACATCGCTGCCGAACTGACCAAGGCCCAGGAAGAATACAACAGCCAGAAGTAGCGCCGGCGCGCCGCGCCTCAGCGCTGCCGCCCAAGCGCTACCCATCG
>CAYWPZ010000150.1:0-11650 GCA_964460135.1 uncultured Caldilineales bacterium
GCTCCAGTTTGGGCCGGATGGCGGTGAAATGCCCCGTCTGGATCTCCACCAGGCGGTCGTCGCCGACGATGTCGATCACGAAGCCATCGATGGCCGTTTCCAGGCGGTCGCCGGGGCGGGCGTACCATGCCTTCAGGCTGGCGTGCAGCGAACCTTCGCCCAGGCTGCCGATGCCGGGCGTCGATTCGGGCGCTGTCACCGACCCGACCCCCCGCCAATATCCCGGCGGTAGTGCATCCCCTCGAAACGGATTCTGTCGATAGCCTGGTAGGCCGATGCACGAGCCTGATCGAAATCATCGCCGGTGGCAGTGACGGCCAGCACGCGGCCGCCGCTGGTCACGACCTCTCCGTTGGCCCCCGCCGCTGTTCCGGCATGGAAAACCTTGACGCCCGGCAACTCACTGGCTGCTTCCAGGCCATCGATGCGGGCACCTTTGGCAGTATCGCCGGGATAACCGGGCGCGGCCGCCACCACGCAAACGGCCGCCTGCCGTCGCCAGCGCACCAGCGCCGGGTCGAGGCGACCCTGAGCGCAGGCCCGCAGGATGGGTAGCAGATCGCCATCGAGCAGGGGCAGCAGGGCTTCGGTTTCCGGGTCGCCAAAACGACAATTGAATTCCAGCACTTTCGGCCCGGCGGCAGTCAGCATCAGCCCGGCAAACAGAACGCCGCGGAAGGGCGACTCCTCGGCGGCCAGCCCGGCCAGGGTAGGGCGGAGGATGGCGGCCTCGACCGCGGCCAGTTCGGCGGGGGCCAGCAGGTTGGCCGGAGCGAACGCGCCCATCCCGCCCGTATTCGGCCCCCGGTCATGGTCGAAAATCCGCTTGTGATCCTGCGCCGCCGGCATCACGGCCAGCCGCTCGCCATCGCAGAAGGCCAGCACCGAGACCTCCGGCCCCGCCAGCCGCTCCTCGATCACCACTTCGTCGCCGGCGGCGCCGAACTGACGGTCGCGCAGGATCGCCGCCACAGCCGCCAGGGCCTCGTCCCGGCTTTCGGGGACGATGACGCCCTTGCCGGCTGCCAACCCCGAAGCCTTGACCACAACCTCGAACGCGACGCTGCGCAGAAAAGCAGCGGCCTCGTCGGCGTTAGTGAACGTGCAATAGCGCGGGGAGGGAATGCCGCGCCGGGCCATGAAGTCGCGGGCAAAGGCCTTCGAGGCTTCGATCCGGGCAGCTGCGGCAGTCGGACCAAAGGCGGGGATGCCGGCGGCGGCAAAGGCGTCCACCGCCCCGGCTGCCAGCGGCGCTTCTGGCCCAACCACGACGAAATCGACCCCCTGCTCGTGGGCAAAGGCGGTCAGGGGCGCGAAGTGGGTGGGGTCGAGAGCGACATTCTGGCAGCGCGGCTCGGTTGCCGTGCCGCCGTTGCCGGGCGCAACGAAGACGCGCTCAACCTCCGGCGACTGAGCCAGCTTCCAGGCCAGGGCGTGTTCGCGCCCGCCGCTGCCGAGGATGAGGAGAGTGGTCATGGTAATTGGAGACCCCCCATCGGATAATCACCGCTGAAGCAGGCGTGGCAGTGGCCGCAGGGTCGAGAGACGGGGATGCCTTGTCGGATGGCGGCCAACATGCCATCCAGGCTGAGGTAGACCAGGCTATCGGCGCCGAGCAGTCGGCGGATGGCGTCGGCGTCCATGTGGGCGCCGATCAGCTCCTCACTGGTAGGCATATCGATGCCCATGAAACACGGGTGGCGCACGGGCGGGCTGGAGATGCGCACATGCACCTCGGTGGCTCCGCCCTCGCGCAACAGCTGTACCAACGGCCCGGCCGTAGTCCCACGCACGATGCTGTCATCCACCATCACCAACCGCTTCCCGGCCAGGTTTCCGGCCAGCGGGTTGTACTTCAGCCGCACGCCCATCTTGCGCAGGTGGTCGCCCGGCTGGATGAAGGTGCGCCCGATGTAGCGATTCTTCGTAAACCCCTCGCTGAAGGGAATGCCCGACTCCATCGCATAGCCGATGGCAGCCGGGGTGGATGAATCGGGCACCCCCACTACCAGATCGGCGGCGACGGGCGCCTCGCGCGCCAACTGGCGGCCCAGCGCCTGCCGCACGTGATGCACCGTCTGGCCCTCGAAGCTCGAATCGGGACGAGCAAAGTAGACATACTCGAAACTACAGAAGCGCCGGTCTTTGGGCGGCCGCGCCTGGGTGCTGTGCAGGCCGCCCTCATCCAGGCGCACGATCTCGCCCGGTTCGACCTCGCGCAGAAAACGAGCGCCGATCGTGGCCAGCGCGCACGACTCGCTGGCCACGACAAAACCCCTCTCGCCCTCCCACTCTACCTCGCCCAGGCACAGCGGCCGCAAGCCCCAGGGGTCGCGCACGGCGTAGAGGGCGTCGCGGGTGAGGATGGCCAGGCAATAGGCGCCCTCGGCCCTGTCCATGAACGAGGCAATGCGATCCTCCCAGGCCCCAGCCGGCAGCCAGGGGCCGAAGGGAGTCGCTCCTCCCACCGTCGGCGTCGCCAACATCTGCGTGATCACCTCGCTATCCGAGGTGGACACCAGGCCCACCCCACGCTGCAAAAGCTGGCGTCGCAAGACCGCGGCGTTGACCAAGTTGCCGTTGTGGGCCACGGCCAGCGGCCCGTGCATGGTCTCGATCAGATAGGGCTGGGCGTTGCCCAGGCTGCTGCCGCCGGTGGTGGAGTAGCGGGTGTGACCAATGCCGAAATTGCCCTTGAGCGGCGCCAGGTTGTGTTCGTTGAACACCTGCGACACCAGGCCCATATCCTTGTGCAGGTGGATGATACCTTCCTCGCAGGTGGCCATGCCGGCGCTCTCTTGCCCGCGGTGGTTGAGCGCATAGAGGGCAAAGAACAGCGCCCGCGCCGCATGATTCTCCCGCCCATGGGCGTCGTTGCCACGTCCCCTGGGCAGAAAAACACCTGCGACGCCGCAGGCTTCATGAAGCGTGTCTTGAGCTGGCACGAGATCGATCAGGCGTATCCTCCGCGCTCCCCTCGCTTGGGGACGGCAGCGCCATTGTCGGCGGAGGCTGACTTCTTGTCAATTCTCGCGCCTGTGTGCACTCCGCCCGCCGGCGCCCCGCTCTAGGCCGCGCGCACAGCCTGGCCGCACTTGCCACAGAAACGATCACCCACTTGCAGCGGGCCACCGCAATGGCCGCAGAAGCGATCGGCCGCGACCGCGACCGGTTTGGCGACCCCACCCTGGCGGCTGCGGCGGACGGCGGCAATCGATGCTTCCACGGCGTGGTCGTCAGCGCCTGGCCCCAAACGAGCAGCCGCAATCTCGGCCTCCAGGCTGGCGTCGAGCTGCGGCGAGAGCAGGTCGGCCTCCACCTGGTCGATGGCCCGCAGCACCTCTGCCGCCCGCTGTTTCAAGCCGGCCTCGTGCTGCTCGAAATCCACCGTCGAGAGCTTGCCCGTCTGCAAATCCAGGCGAGCGTCGCGCACGGCCTGGTAGAGCTTGTCGCGCTGGGCGTACAGATCAACCAGGCGCGGGTCTACATCAGCCGTGGGGCCGAGCGCAACCTGCGGCCGCCAGTAGGGCCACAGAATCGCCATACCGCTAAGGAGGATGAGGAAGAAGGCAGCGATGAGCCACATGGATGGGAGATTGGAGATTAGAGATTGGAGATTGGCGGCTGGGCGGGCTGGAGGGCGGCGGCGACAGAGACGCGGCGGGTGGCGCGCACGGTGATCGGCCAGAGGGCAAAGAGAGTGCCTGCGATCATGACGACGCCGCCGATCCACATCCACAACATCAGCGGGTTGACGAATATCTCGAAGGCGCCCAATTCACCGTTCTGCTCCCAGCCGTTGAAGACGATGTAGACATCTTCGCGCAGGTTGCTGCGCACCCCCACCTCGGTCGTCGGCCCCATGTCGCGGCCGCTGACGGCGGTGTAGAAATTCATGCGCGGGGACAGGGTCGCGACCGGCTTGCCATCTTTCGTGACCAGCACCCTGGCGATCATTGCATCGTGATTCGAGGCCCGTTCCTCTTCCAGCCCGACAAAGGTGAAGCTATAGCCGCCCAGGGTGGCGCTCTCGTTCAGATTCAAGCTCGTCTTGAGATTGAACTGGAAATTGCTGACGCCGATCACGGCCACGGTGATGAAGATGATGCCCAGATGGACGATGTAGCCGCCGTAGCGCCGCTGGTTGCGGATCATGATCTGCCCAAGCGCCGCCGGCCAGCTTTCTCTGGCGGCGATGTGGCGGGCGCGAGTGCCGCGATAATACTCCCATAGAATCGTGCCAAGCACGAACGCGCACACACCCCAGGCTACCACCGGCAGCCACCGCCGGCTGGCCATCATGATCAGAAGCGCGATCACAGCGATGGAGAAGGCGATGGGCGGGGTCAGGTTGCGGCGGAGCATGTCGGGTGAGGTCCTCCGCCAGCCCAGGAGCGGGCCGATGGCCATGAGTACGAGGATGGCGAGGAAGAGGGGGCCATCCACCTTGTTGAAATAGGGTGGCCCGACGGCGATCTTGGTCTGCGTCAGCCCCTGCGAGATGATGGGGAAGAGGGTGCCAAACAGAGTGGCAAAGGCAGCCACCAGGAAAAGCACATTGACATAGAGGAAGGCCGCCTCGCGGCTCAGCATCGAATCCATCTCGCTGGCGCCTTGCAGCTGCGGCAGACGCATCCACAGCAAGGCCAGAAAGGTGAGGAAAGTGAGGACGATGAAGCTGAGGAACAGCGGCCCAATGTTGGAGAGGGCGAAAGCGTGCACCGAATCGATGATGCCGCTGCGGGTAATGAAGGTGCCGATGATCACCAGCCAGAAACTGATGAAGGCCAACACCATGTTCCACACCTTCAGCATCCCGCGCTGGTGCTGGATGACGATGCTGTGCAAGAAGGCTGTCGCCGTCAGCCAGGGGATGAACGAGGCGTTCTCGACCGGGTCCCAGGCCCAAAAGCCGCCCCAACCCAGCTCGACATAGGCCCACTGGCTGCCCATGAGGATGCCAACGCCCAGGAAAAGCCAGGGGATGAGCGTCCATTTGCGCACAGTCTTCACCCAGCCATCATCAAGTTGCCCGGACAGGAGGCTGGAGACGGCCAGGGCCATGGGCAGCGTCAGGCCGACATAGCCCAGATAGAGGAAGACAGGATGGATGACCATCCAGTAGTTTTGCAGCAGCGGGTTGAGGCCGTTGCCGTCAGCGGGAATGAAAAGCGAAGCGCCGGCCGGTTTGAAGACAGCACCGTGGGTGGAGCCGTCGGGCAGCAGCCACAGCCGGCTGAACGGGTTGGCGGCCCAGACATTGATCACCAGGAAGAAGAGCTGCACGGCCAAGAGGATGGCGACCAGGTACGGTCCACGTCGCGGCTCGCGTTTCCATTCCAGCGCCACCATCAGGGTGCTATAGAGCGCCAGCAGCAGGCCCCAGAACAACAGCGACCCGGCCTGACCGCCCCAGAGCGATGAGAAGCGGTAGAAAAGGGGCAAAGCGCGCTCGCTGTGGCTGGCTACATATTCCACCGACATGTCGTTGCTAAGCAGCAGATACCACAGCGCCAACGTCGCCACACTGACCAGGCCGGTCATGGCAAACAGGGCGTTGCGCCCGCTGGTTGCCAACGCAGCATGGCGACGCAGGCCGCCCAAGAGACTGGCGACGATGCCGTAAATCGTCACGACCAGCGCCAACAAGAGAGCAATGAAACCGATATCGACCATGTTCGTACTCACTCACTGGATGATGAGGCGATCAACTCCTCGATCCGTCGCTCCAGCTCGGGCTGGGGGATGGGGCCGACGAAGAAACCCTGGATGTTGCCGGCGGCGTCGATGAAGAAGGTTTCCGGCACACCCTGGACATGATAGGTGCTGTAGGCGCGGCCGCCCTTGTCGGCGCCGTTGGGATAGCTGACGGCGAATTCGCTGAGATAGGAGCGGGCGTTCGGTTCTTGATCCAGATAATCCAGACCGATGAACCAGACTTGGTCACGGTATTTCTGCCAGGTCTGCTCCAGCTCGGCCTGCTCCTCGCGGCAGGGCACGCACCAACTGGCCCAGAAGTTGACCACCACCGGCTTCCCGCGCAACTCGGATAGCCGCATGGTCTGGCCGTCGAATTCCGAGAGGCCAAAGCTATAGTTGGTGAAGGTGAATTCTGGCGCCTTGCCCGAACCCACGCGCACGCTGGGGGGATGAAGGATGCCGTAATAGAACACAGCCAGCAGGATCAGGCCGACGACGGCGACGCCGCCGACCAACACAAGGCTGCCGGCGCGCGAGCGCGGCTTCGATGATGGCGCGGTAGGAAGCGGTGTCTGGCTCATTGATCACCCAGGTCGCGTTCGACGCGAGCAAGATAGGGGTCGCGCGGGGCGGCGCTCGCCGTCGGCGGCGCCGGGGGGCCGGGCGGAACGGCCGCCGGGGCTGGGCGACGAGTCCAACGGAGGGTCAGATAGGCGACGATGGCGATGCCGCTCACCAGCAGCACCACCGGCATGATCCAGGCCACCAGGTTGAAGCCCTCCCGCGGCGGTTCACCCAACACCTCGGGCCCATACAGATCGATGAAATCGGCTTTGATCTGCTCCGGCGTCTTGCCTGCAGCCAGGCTGATGTCGATCATCTCCCGCATCTGCTCGCAGACTTGTTGTTCGCACACATCCAGGCGGATGCCGTTGCAGATGGGACACCAAAGTTCTTTGGTCAGTTTGTCTACGGGGTCGCCCTCCTGGGCAAAGGCCGGGAAGGCGACAAGGAAAAGAAAAAAAGCAGCGAAAATGAGACGTCGCATGACGGATGTTGGAGTGGGGATCGGAAATCGAAGCTCGGACGCCATTCTAGCATCGCGACAAGCACATGATACATGCGCGAAATCATAAAGTGGATTAAAAAATGATTAGGAAGCGTCGTCAGGCTGCGCCCTGCCTGCTTTGCCGCACCCCACGCCACACACTCAGCAGATAAAGCCCCCACAAGATCGTGAATCCCAGCAGCAGCGGCCAAAACCAACGCGCGCGGTCGCCGCCGTTGACCTGCCAATGATCCACCCACAATTCGTCCTGCGCCCGGATGCTGACCTGGTGCGGCCCGGCCCCCCGGCCACGCAGACGCAGCTCGCGGCCCGGCTCGACGGTGTATTCCTGCGGCTTACCGCCATCCACCGTGACCGTGATCTCGGCTTTGGCGGGCGCGCGCGCGGACGGAATCAGGCGCAGGGAGGCGCCAGCAAAGCGCAGGCTCAGTTCGCCGCCGGCCGGGAGCAGGCCAATCTGGCCGAGAGTAGCATCGGGCCGCGGTTCGGGGCGGTAGGCGTCGCCCTGGATGGCCCAGTGTTCGGGCGGGTGGGCGCCGGGGTGCATGATCGGCGCCGCGGCGATGGCCGGGGCGTAGGCTTTCATGCTCTCGTAGACCGGCAGGGGCGTGAAGTCAGGCTCGGCCAGGCGGAAGTAGTATTCGGGCTTGTTCTCGTCGCGCCAGCTGAAGTCGGGGCGCTTGAAATACCAGGTGTTGGCCACACCCAACCACGGCCAATCGCGCTCGGCTCGCTCGTAGGCCAGGGGCAGATAGCGAGCCTGCTGCTCCTCGCTGACCTGACCGAAGCGTTTGTCCGCTATCTCGTCGGGGACGGCGTTCCAGTTCATTTCGCTGATCCAGATGGCTTTGGCGGCGTCGCCGTTGGCCACCATCAGGTCGCGCAGCAGCTGGGGCCGCGAGAAGTTGATGACGCGCGGGTTCAGGCGCCGGTCGGTGGGGCCAGACCAGAGGCCGTATCCCTGCATGGCGACGATGTCGAAGCAGTCTTTGGCGCCGGCGTCGTACATGCGCTGGAGGTAGAGGAGGTCGTTGAGGGCGTTGCCAGGCGGCGGCGCGGCGGGGTCGAGGACGATGGTGGAGGCGAGGGCGCCGTTGATGATGACGACGTTGCCGTCGGCTCGGCGGGCGGCGGCAGCGGCGGTGCAGAGCAGACGGGTATAGTCCTCAGGACTGATGGCGTAGTTGCCCCATTCGGGATAGATGTTTGGCTCGTTCCAGAGCTGGTAGTACTTCACCCGACCCTTGTAGCGCCCCACAAGCGCGGTCACGAAGTCGGAGAAGTCCTGGTAGTCGTCGGGCGGGGCAAAGGTTCCGGCGGCGTCGCCCTGCGCCCGCGTCCATGCCGGCGGGTTGCTGACGCGAACAATCAACTCCATCCCGTTCTGCGCCGCCAGATCGACGATGTGGTCGTATTTCTCCCACGCCGAGCGGTATGGCTCGTGCCGGCGGTCCTCGAAGTCGCCTTGACCATGAATTTCGATGTCTTCCCAGGGGAATTCCTGCCGCAGCCAGTGATAGCCGGCCTCGGCGGCCATCTTGACCACGCGCTCGCGCACGACCGGGTCCGGTTCCTGCTCGAGGAAGACATTGACGCCGAAGGGATTGAGTCCGCTATGGGCGGCAGGCCGGTCATTGGCCAGATTGAGGCGCGGGCGCAGCCAATCGGCCGTAAGATCGCCTAGCCCCTTGACCTGCGCCGAGAGTTTTTCCTCACCCGTGCGGTCGAACCACCAGCCCAAGCGCCAGCCCAACCCCAGCAGCAGGGCGCAGACGAGGAAGGGGATGGGGATGAAGAGGAGGATGGCGAGGCGGCGGAGGGTCATGGAAAAGTAGTCAAGGAAACAAGTAGACAAGGAACGAGTAGCGGGTCAGATTTCGCAATCCGAGACTCGCCATCCGCAAGCGATGGTGGACTTCATCGATCTGGCGGAGTCGAGCCGCTTGTTTGTATGTTACAATCGCCGGGTGAGGATGCAAAGATGGCGGCTACAACGCGAAAGAGACGAAACAGCAACGGCCGCAAGTCGGCCTGGCGGGCGACTTGTGTTACAATCGTTGCCAGAGGATGCCACGATAACAGATGCAGCAGTAGATCCACAGACTGCGCCCCAACTGCGCAAACGCCTGCCCTATGTGTGGGATTACGACTTCGACGAGGCCATGTTCGATGCGATGCTGGCCGGGGAATTCGTGTGGGGGCGGTTGGATCGCGATTGGGCGGCGGTGCGGCTGCTCGAATACGCGCCGTATCCCGAAATCGTCGGCAAGCTGGGCTTCAAGGCGCTGGTGGAGGGGTGGCCGAGGTGGCGGGGGAAGATGAGATCGCAGGCACGCACGCGCGGGTTGGATTTTCTTTCGCGATGGCTGACAAGCCGTCAATCAGTATTCGTTGGCGCCCAAGATCATGGATGGCTCCTATTATTTGCAACAACTCTATCCGCTTCGAGATCGAGCACTTGAAGTAATGGCACAGCTGGACAATGGTCTATACTTGACTGGCGATACGGCCACATCACGGGCCTACTTGCATCATCGTTTCTCGGATGATCTCGACTTCTTCACTAATGATGATAGCCGTTTTGTGCTTTGGACAGAGCGCGTCATCGATGCCTTTGCACGCAGCCCACGCTGGCGTATTGCCGTTTCACAGACCGAAGCACGCTTTGCCAGGTTCTTCATCGAAGAAGCAGGTGTGCAACTCAAGATCGAGATGGTCAACAACGTCCCGGCCCATGTTGGTAAAATCAGCCAGCACCCCGTCCTCGGCCGGCTCGATAGCCCGGAAGACATCCTGGCCAACAAGATTACGGCGGCGTTGGATCGCGCCGCCGCCAAAGACCTGGCCGATATTTGGGGCTTCTGCACACGGATAGGACTTTCGCTCGATGAAGCGATCACGAACGCGCACTCGAAAGCCGCCGGTGTTTTTCCACCCGACCTGGCGCGGGTGCTGCTTTCGGCCAGCGAGGATGATTGGCGGCAAGTGCGCTGGTGACAGGGGCCAGGCCTCGAGCAATTCCTCGACGACCTGCGGGTGTTGGGCGAGCGATTACTCATGATCAGCCAAGAATGAAGAACTCTGGGGCGCTCGCCTGTTCGGGTGAGCGCCCCAGAGAAGATTGCGGCGACCGGCAATCTGCGGCTTCCCAAGTTAGGGCGCAAAGTACGCACAGGCTGCGGCCACGTCGCTGCTGGCGCCGCTGAAGTCCGAGTCGATGATCTCGCCGTTGCCATCGTAGGTCTCGACCATCCGCCCGGCAAAGCCGAGCCCCGGTCCGCTGCCTGGGACGGGCATGAAGTGTATGGTGCCTGTCGACACCAGATTCAGCGTGCCGTCGGCGCTGTATGTCTCAAAGCCCGGTCCTGCTACGCTCGCCGTCAGGCTACGACCGTTGGCGGACAGTTCAAGCTTGGCGGCGGGAAAGGTGTAGGTCACCTTCTCCGGCTGACCCTGGGCGTCCAGCCAGACAAGCATCGCCAGGGTTCCGGTGGCGTGGCGGGCCACGGGAAAACCGCAGGCAGAGGTAAGGACGGGCGACAGCCCGGTGAAATCGATTGCGTAAGTGGTGCGAATGGGGCTGGCGCCGGCGAAGACGCTCGCTACGACGCTGAGCAACGGAGAGATAAATTTCGGCGTGCGACTCACTAGAGAGTTTGTTGACTTGCGGCATCCCTGGCTGTCCCAAAAGATGGGCCAGGCCGAAGATTCAAGCAGATTTCTCATGCCAGCCCTTCTTCCTCGTCTTTGCGCGCCCGATCTTGGATCAGGTCAGCAATAGGATCGGCCCCCGGAGGTACCCATGCACGCCCCATGCCAGCGACTCGCTGCGCCAGGACTCAGCGATCGGGTGGCAGTCGAGCAATCAGGACACCCTCATCACTCACAGACCAGTCGATCTTCGTTCCGGGCTGAACATCGAGTTGATTCGCCAGTTTGGCGGGGATTGTAATCTGGTTTTTCCCGTAACCGCTGTAATCAAGGAGTGATTTTGTTCAAGGAGTATGAGAAGTCAAGGAATTTTCTGGGTGGGATGCGTTCATGTCGATAGCACTATTGCGCAGGGCGGGCTGACAAATCAGAAGCCGAGCGCAGAGGCTCGGCTTCGTGGTTGGTTGGGGGACGGGGACTAACTCTCAATTCCTGTAGAAGGTGACGCCGGTGCACTGCTCGCTCTGGTTGATCGTGCGCGTCCACTTCTCGGAAAGCGGCGTCAGGCTGGCAAAGCCTGTTTCCGGCGTCTGACCGCCCGGCGGCATGCCACCGCTGGGGCATTGGACGACGAAGATTTCGACCGGGGTGCCGGCCGGGGCCGGGCCGCCAAAGGGCGAGAAACCCCATTTGCCATCGCCGACGCCGTCGCAGCCGCTGCATTTGGTAGTGCGCGGGCCATAGAAGGCGATGTGGACGCAGACGTCGTTGACCAGATTGTTGCCGCGGTCGCGAACAAAGCCTTCGAAGTAGGTGGTGCCGGCGTTGGGGTCGCAACGCTCGACGCCCTTGCCCAGGGTGAAGGGGAAGGTTGGGGCCGCGGTGGGCTGGGGCGCCGGTGGGGCGGTGGGAGCGGGCGGCTGTGTGGGCCGCGGGGTGGGGCGCGGCGGGGGGGCCGGGATGTTGGTCGCCACCTGCACAGCATCGACGGCGCCTTCGGTCTGCACCAGGTTGCCGATCACCCAGCCGGCCTGGCCGCCGTAATCGATCTGCCACCAACTGCCGTCCGGGTTCTTGCCGGTGGCCGCATAGCGCTGCCCGGCGTTCAGACGCCCGATCAGCCCATAGCCGGTGCCCGGCCCCGAGCGGACGTTGACAACCTGCCCAGAGAACACGGCAGCCGGTTGTACGGTTGGCTCAGGGGTGGGGGCGGGGGTGTCGGTGGGCGGG
>CAYWPZ010000151.1:0-11526 GCA_964460135.1 uncultured Caldilineales bacterium
TGGTAATGGCCTGCGCGCTGGTCGTGCTGGTGGCGTTTCTTATTCCGACGCTGCTTGAGATCAGGAGGACCGCGGCAGAGTTCAGAAACGTCATGGCCCAGGTGGGGCAGGAACTGAAGCCCCTGACCCAGGAGCTCCAACAGACCCTTGCCGAGTTGAAGGTCGTCACCGAAGGGGTTGCCGAGAGGGTTGACGACGTGAAGGAATTCATGGAAGCCGTGGGCGACACGGGGCGCAACATCCGCACCATCGAGAACGTCACCGGCGTCGATCTGGTGGTGGACGACACCCCCGAAGCCATCATCATCTCCAGCCACGACCCCGTCCGCCGCGAGGTGGCCCGCCTGACCCTGACCAAGCTGGTGCAGGATGGCCGCATTCACCCGGCTCGGGTGGAGAAAGAGGTCGAGAAAGCGCAGGAAGAGGTCGAGCGGGTGATTCGCGAGGCCGGCGAAGAGGCGGCCTATCAGACCGGCTTCCAGGGGTTGCATCCTGAGATTCTGAAGCTGGTGGGGCGATTGAAATTCCGCACCAGCTACGGCCAGAACCAGTATTACCACGCCATCGAGACCAGCCACCTCTCGGGTCTGTTGGCGGCCGAATTGCACGGCGATGTGCGCGCCGCCAAGATGGGCGGGCTGCTGCACGATTTGGGCAAAGCCGTCAGCCACGAAGTCGAAGGCCCGCACGCCATTGTCGGGGCCGACATTGCCCGGCGCTACGGCGTGCCCGAAAAAGTGGTCAACATCATCGCCTCGCACCACGGCGAAGTGGAGCCGCAATCGCTCGAAGCCATCCTGGTGGCCTCGGCCGACGCCATTTCCGGCGCCCGGCCGGGGGCGCGACGCGAATCACTCGAGAATTATGTCAAACGCCTGACGGCCCTCGAAGAGATTGCCACCGGTTTCAGCGGCGTGCAACAGGCTTTCGCCATCCAGGCCGGGCGCGAGGTGCGGATCATTGTCAGGCCGGAATCGGTGGACGACTACGGCTCGATGGAACTGGCGCGCGACATTGCCAAGAAGATCGAGGACAGCCTGCAATACCCCGGCCAGATCAAGATCACCGTCATCCGCGAGACGCGGGCGGTGGAATACGCGAAATGAGCGGAGGGATCATGACCACCCCCACTTACAAACAACTACGCCGCCAGAAGGCCGTCATCGCCGGCGTTTGCGGCGGGCTGGGCGAATTCTTCGGCATCGGCGCCATCTGGTTTCGCCTGCTCTTCCTTCTTCTGCTGCTCCCCGGCGGCCTACCCGGCCTGCTGCCCTATATCATTCTTTGGATCGTGATCCCACGCCAGGCGTAGCCGGGTTGCGACGCCAGCCGGCTGAGGTCGGCGGCCTTTGGCAGGAGGCAATGGCAGGAGGCAATCCCCGATGATCCGTGTGGCGGGGGGATTGCTTCCTGCGGCTTTACTGACGAGGAGGGTGGCTACAGCGCCCAGGGCATGGGCGCGGGCGGCGTGAAGGTAGAGACGAGATCGACAGGGCGCTGTACGGCGGCGGCTTGGGCGGCGGCGTTCAGGATCTCGATCACGTGGGCGGCATGTTCGCCGCTGGCACGGTGAGGGCGGCCGGCGCGGATGGCGTCGGCGATCTCGGCCACGCTGCGGCCCCACTGCACGCCGCGAAATGGCTCTTTGACCGGCGGCACAAGCTCGTAGGGGTGGCCGAAGGGGGCGAACTCGATGCTGCTGTCGAAATCGTGCCAGCTTTGCAGATAGAGCGAACCTTCGTCACCGTGGAGTTCCAGGCCGGTTTGCTTGGTGTGGTTGGTGACGTAGAAACTGGTCGTCAGGCGGGCGACGAGGCCGCCCGTGAACTCGACCACCGTCACCATCCAGTCGGGGCTGGTGATGCGGAAGGGCCGGCCGGCCTTTGTCTGGCGGTCGGGCAGGAGCAGGGCGCTGGCGGCGTGGATGCGTCGGGCCGGGCCGAACATGGCGGTGAGCATCGTCAGGGGATAGACGCCGACATCGTAGAGGGCGCCGACATCATAGAACGGCTCAGGTGCGGGGTGCCAGACTTCGATGCGGTTCCAGTTCACTTCGGCATAGGCCACGCGCACGGTTCCCAGCTTGCCGGCGCGGATGAGTTTCCAGGCCGTCTGCGCCGCCTCGCCCATGTAGGTGTAGGGCGCGCTGCCCAGGCGCAAGCCCTGGGCCTCGGCCAGCTTCACCAACTCGGCCGCCTCGGCGTAGGTCAGGGCCATGGGCTTTTCGCTAAAGACGTGTTTGCCCGCCTCCAGGCTCTGCTTGTTGATGGCGTAGTGGGCGTGGTGCACGGCCAGGTCGATGACGAGGTCGATGCCGGGGTCGGCGAGCACGGCGTCGAGCGTGGGATAGGTCTTGCCGCCGAATTTGGCGGTCAGGGCCTGGGCGCGGGCGATGTCGATGTCGGTGGCGCCGGCGAGACGGAGATGGGGGAAGGTGATCAGGTTGCGGGCGTAGCCGTCGGCGATATTGCCGCAACCGATGATGGCGACGTTGAGTTTGCTGGAGGTCATGGGGGGTGGGGGCAGGGAGGGTGACGATGGCGGAAGTGTACACCAAAGTCACGGTTGGCGCATGTGTTGCTCCAGTTCTTCAAAGAACCAGCTCAACACCGTCTCCGGCACGCCCTTGCGGGCGCCGAACATGAGCTTGCGATTCAGGGCGTCGAGGGGATAGACAAGTACGTCCACGGCCCCCTGTCCCGCCGCCGGTTCAGTGACCCGGATTTCGATCTGCGTGCGGTCGCCCAACACTTTCCCGCGGAGTTTCTTGTCGAAGCGCGCCTCGATGCGACGTTGGCCGGGGTCGGTGTGCAAGGTCTGGCCGTGGAGGCCGGCAATCGCAGCCAGCGCCGCCCGGTAGGCGGCTTCGGCCTCACAAGTGTAGGTGCGTGTTTCCTGAACTTCGAAAGGCATAATTGCTTTACCCTTCATGTGGGCAGCGGCTGCACCGCCGCCTGAGATAGAAGCGATTCGACCAGCGAGCGCGACCCCACGGCCGTGCCGCCGAGGCTGGCAGTGGCGGCGCCGCAGGCGACTCCCCACCGCAATGACTCGATCAGACTGAGGCCGCGGCTCAAACCCCACACCAGACCGGCCACCATCGAGTCGCCGGCGCCGATGGGATTCTGCTCCACGACCGCCGGGCTTTGCACCAGCCAGGCGCCATCGGCAGCGACAGCCAGGGCGCCAGCTTTTCCCAGCGACACCACCACATTGGCGACGCCGGTTTGCAGCACTGTCCTTGCGGCCGCCAGCGCCTCCGCCGTTGTGCTCACCGGCCGCCCCGTCAGCTGACCCAGTTCGACTACGTTCGGTTTGACCAGAACGGGTCGCGCCATGCAGCCGCGGCGGAGGGCCGGGCCGCTGGTATCGAGGACGGCGCCAGCGCCGGTGGTCTGCACGGCGGTGATGAGGGCGGCGTAGGCATCTTCGGGCAGACCGGGCGGCAGGCTGCCCGCCAGCACCCACCAATCGCCGGGCCGGGCCAGCTGGGTGACCTTGTCTACCAGGGCAGCCAGCGCCGCCGGGGCGACGAGGGGGCCTGGCTCGTTGACCTTGAGGTAGCGACCGGCGGCAAGGGTGTTCTTGTCCTGGGTGACGATGCTGATGTTGGTGCGCGTCTCCCCCTCCACCCAGACGAAATCGGCGGCAATCCCCAGCGCGGCCAGGCTGTCGTGCAGCATCTGCCCGCTGCGGCCGGCGGCAATGGCCAGGGCAACGCTGTGCTCGCCCAGGGCCTGCAACATGCGCGAGACGTTGAAACCCTTGCCGCCGCAATCAACTCGCCAGGCCGTGGCGCGTAGCACGGTGTCGAAGACGATGTCCGGCACGGTCAGTTCGCGGTCGACGGCCGGGTTGAGGGTAACGGTGTAGATCATGTGCGCCCGTTTAGCGGCGGCGGCTCTGGTATTGACTCGACCGGCCGCCAAACACTCTCGATCAACGCTGCTTCAGCCTCGTTCGTCCAGACGGCTCCTGGCCCCAGCCTGGCAGCCACCTGTGGTAGTCTTGCCGGCAGTTCATCTAGGCCCAGAAGGGGCATCTCCTCCAGATGCGGGAAAATGATGATCTTTCCTGGATAGCGTCCCTGCATCAGCGCCCCCAGCGCTTCCACCGCCGTCGCCAGGCCGCCCACCGCCGCAACCATGCGTTCGGGTGAGAGCGTATTCGCCAACGCGCGCTGCATCACCTCCGCCTGGTTGGCGATGGTCAACCCCGATGTGCCGGTGAACTGGGCGTTGTGTAAATAGACGGCGCTCAGATCCAGGGGGGCCAGGGTGCCATTGGGCACGCCGGCAAAAAGGACGAGCATGCCATCGGGATTCAGCAGGGCGGCGGCTTCGGCCATCAGCGCCGCCGACGGCACGCAGACCACAACATCGTCGGCCCCGCGGCCGGCCGTCGCCTGCATCACAAACTGAGATAGCGATTGCTTCGAGCCGGTGGGGTTGAAAAACAGCAAGTTGCGGTCGTGCTCGGCAGCCAGGGCCGCGAAACGCTGGTCGAGCGTCGCCAAGCGGTCGTCGCTCACTTCGGTGGCGATGACGGTGCGTGGGCCTTCTCGTAGTTCGATAGCGCGCTGGAGGTGCATTTGGCCCATCGGCCCGCCGGCGCCCACAATCACCGCCGTCCCCCCCGGACGCAACTCGCAGCGATTGCGGGCTTCGCCGTAGGAGGCGGCAATATCAGGGCCAGGATTGCCGATGAAGGCGAGATAGTCGTAGTGCAAACGCCCCAGGTCGGTCGCGACCGGGCCATCGAGCGCTTCAGGTCCCACGAGGTTGAGGGTGCCGCGGCGGGCGAGGTGCGGCGCGGCGGCGCCGATCTGTGTTGCAGAACGCGGATCGAGGATGATAATGTCATCGAAACCTTGCCCACCGGTCAGTTCGGCCACGAGATGGGCATAGGCCCCGGGCTCCACCCCGTCGCGCACGATCACCCGGTCTGCTACCCTACTCACCAGCCTGCCGATCGAGGGGGGGGCATTGGTGAGCACAATCATGCCGGGCGCCTCCAGCCCGGTCGTGAACCGATACACTGTCCCGTCGCCCGGCCGGCCGATGATCCACAACTTACCGCCCTGTCGGGGGTGGAGGCGTCGTCGCTGGGTGTAGGCGGCCAGGACGCAGCCCCACGGCTCCAGCAGCGCCGCTTCGGCATAACCCACCTCTTGCGCCAACGGCAGCAGGCCTGGCCCGGTGTCGGTCTGCAACACCTCCGGGCCGATGATTTGATACTGAATCAGACCACCAGGAATGGTGTAGCCGTAGGCAGTGCTCTTGCCGTCTTGGTAAAGATCCGGCTGAATGGCCAGCCGCTGGCCGGGGTGATAGCGACCGGTCAGCGTCTCCCCTACTTTGATGACGGTGATCGCAACTTCGTGGCCTAGGCGCGTCGGTTCGCGGCTGAGATCGCGACCATAGAGTTTGGGATGATGCCCACCCTGGCGAATGATCTTGACATCCGAAAAGCACATGCCCACGGCGTCAATCCGCGCCAAGAGCTGATCAGCCGCCGGCTCGGGCACTGGCAGGTGCTCGGGCAGTCCCTCGCGGCCGATATTTTCCAGTCCGGCGCCATACATGTTCCACGCCCAGGTGTGCGTAGGAATGGGGTCGGCAGCGGCAACGTAGCGTTCATAGTTCGATGACATACCAGGTCCTCCTTTCAACGAGCCAAACTGAAGTCGTTTTGAGTGATCCACGCCCCTTGACTTAAGCGAACGACAACGCCCTAACCTCGGAGGCAGTGGTGCATGCTAAGGCCCGCTGCGCCTGGGCTTGGGCGGCTGCGTTGCTGAAGCTGCGGATCTGCGCTTTGACGGTGGGGATGGCAGGCACCCCAACACTCAACTCATCGACGCCCATCCCCACCAGGATGGGCGTGGCCTGCGGGTCTGCGGCGAGCTCGCCACAAACCCCCACCCACTTGCCGTAGCGATGCGCCGCCGCCACGGTTTCGGCAATGAGGCGCAACACGGCCGGGTGGAGACCGTCGGTCATGGCTGCCAGGGAGGGGTGCTGGCGGTCTACTGCCACGGTGTATTGGGTGAGATCGTTGGTGCCGATCGAGAAGAAATCAACCTCACGCGCGAAGGCGTCGGCCAGCAGCGCAGCCGAGGGCACCTCGATCATGATGCCCAGGGGCACAGCCGGTAGATCAAGCTCGGCGCGCACTTCCTCGACCATACACTGCGCCTGCCGCCATTCGGCAAGATCGGCAACCATCGGGAACATGATGCGCAGCGGCCCAAAGACCGAGGCCCTGAGGATGGCGCGTAGTTGCTGGCGCAGGAGCTGCGGGCGGGCCAGACAGAGACGGATGCCACGCTCGCCCAGAAAGGGATTGGACTCTGGCGCGACCTGGATATAGGGCAGGGGCTTGTCGCCGCCAATATCCAGGGTGCGTACGATCACCGGCTGGCCCTGCATGGCAAGGACAATGTCACGATAGGCTATGAATTGCACGTCTTCGCTGGGTGGGTCGCTGCGCTCAAGGAAGAGGAACTCAGTGCGCAGCAGGCCAATGCCCTCGGCGCCGGCCGCAACAGCCTTTTGGGCATCCTTGAGACCACCGATATTGGCAACGACCTCCACGCGGCGACCATCGAGCGTGAGCGCCGGCCGGGCAGCAGCGCCCTCTGAGGCCGCGCGTTGCGAACGCCAGCGTGCCTGAGCTTGCTCGGCCTCGGCCAGTCTTTTTGCGTCCGGCGCCACGGTCACCACGCCGGCGTTGCCATCCACCACGACCCAGGCGCCGTTGGCCACGTCCAATACGCTGCTGCCGGCCGAGAGCACGGCCGGCAGCAGCAGCGCACGGGCGATGATGGCCGCATGGGCGGTCGGCCCCCCCACAGCCGTGCAGATGCCGAGGACCCGCTTGGGGTCCAGGGCTGCTGTCTGCGAGGGGGAGAGGTCATGTGCGATCACGATCACCGGGTGGTCGGGCCAGCGCGTCCCCGCTTCGTCCGTCCCAACCAGCAGCCGCAACACCCGATAGCCGATGTCGTGCAGATCGGCTGCGCGGCCGGCAAGCAAGGGATCGCCCAGCGCCGCCACTGCCTGAGCGCGGCTCTCGATGGTCGATTGCCAAGCGCGGGCGGCGCCGGCGCCCTGGCGGATGCCGACCAGCACGGCGTCCAGCAGGTCGCTGTCCTCCAAGAGTTCGAGATGAACTTCGACAATGGCAGCCTCTTTGGCCGCGGCTCCTTGCAGCATCCTCTCGTGCAGGCTTGCCAGTTGCTTGCGCGCTTGCACCAACGCAGCGGCCAAACGGGCTTCCTCTTCAGGCGCTGTGCCCAAGGCATCGGTCACTTCCAGGGCGTCTTGGCGCAGTTGGAAAGCTGGCCCGATGGCGATGCCGGGGGCGCCGGCAATGCCGTGCAAGACACCGTCGCCCGCAGACGGCGCGACAGCCGCAGCGGCGGCGGGCGCAGACGGAAGCGGAGAGGTGGGGGCTTCGGCCTCGCCCTCACCCAAACCGCGTTCGATCGCAGCCGCCAAAACATCGAGGGCCGTGGTCTCGTCTTCGCCATCGACGACGATGAGGATGTCTTGGCCTCGTTCGACGCCTAGGGTCAGCATTGAGATCAGACTCTTGGCATTGGCGATCTTCTCACCGTGATGAACGCGAATGTCTGCCTTGAACTGTTTGGCCGCATTGACAAAATTCTTGGCCGGCCGAGCGTGCAGGCCCGTGGCATTGCGTATGGTAAACGTGGCTTGTCTCATGGCGTGTTTCCAGACCTTGCTGGAAGCGCTTCGGTGCTTTGTGGTGAACGGTGCTCAGGCGCGCAGGTGCTCGCTCGCTTACGAGTCATGACGTGGCCGGCCCAACGAATCTAAGATAGTGGCTGGGTTGTCTGTCTGCACCAGCATGGCGACCGTTTCTTCATCCTCGATCACCTCGGCCAAATTGGCGAGAACGCCGATATGCTCGTCCAAGCTGGCGGCGATGCCGATGACCAGATAGACCGGTTCATCTTCGTCCCAATCAACGCCGCCGGGCACCTGCAGGACAGAGATGCCCGTCTGTCGGATGTCGGCGCGATTCTCGTTCTGGCCGTGCGGGATGGCAATGCCGTTGCCCAGATAGGTGGACATGATTGCTTCGCGTGCAAGCATACCATCGACATAGGCAGGCGTCACACAACCGCTGTGCACCAGCAATTCGCCCGCCTGGCGAATGGCATCGACTTTGCCGGCGGCGCGAGCCTGCAAACGAATGCGATCGCTTGCCAGAATGGACATAGGTTACTACTCCTTGGCGCCGGCAATGTTGGCGCCCTTGGCAAAGGCATCCACAACCTGATCGAAGGCTGGATCGTTGAGGAAGTGATTGAAGGTGACGACTACGGCCTGAGGCGCGGCGCGGCGCGCCACTTGGGCCAGGCTCTTGTGGACGATGACCACCTGGGCATCGGCAGGAATCGCCCGCGCCGGCTTGTGGAGCACAGAGACCCGCTCGATCCCGGCCTGTTTGAGTTTCTTCTTGAGGGCGTTGACGCTCATCAAGCTCGATCCCATGCCGGCTTCACACGCGAGTACGATGGTATTGACGTTGGTAGCATTGACAGATTCGGCCATGATACGCTCCGTGTCGGTTGCCTTACAGGCGACCACGCCCGTTGCCGGTCGTGGCCGCCTGCAAGATATGGAAAGTGGGGTCGATCTTTAGACGACGACAGGGGCCATCACTCACCGCGCTCGCCTACTCGCTCAGCTCTTTCACTGGGCGCACGCGCAGAATGGCTGCGCCGACCAGGAAGGCGACGATCGCGCCGATGGCGACGCCGGTCAGAACCGCGAAATGGCCGCCGCGTGGCGTGACGGCCAGGTAGGCGAAGATGGAACCTGGTGAAGGCGTGGCCACAAGGCCCGCCCCCGTGAGCGAGAACCAGAAATCGGCCGCCAGACCACCGGCGATCACCGACAGAAGCATGATCGGATGCGCCAACACGTAGGGGAAGTAGATCTCGTGAATGCCGCCGAGAAAATGGATGATGATCGCTCCGGGCGCCGACTGCCGCAGAAGGGCCTTGCCCGCCACCCAGTAGGCAACCAAGAGGCCCAGACCGGGGCCTGGGTTGGTTTCCAGCAGGAAGAGCAGGGACTTGCCTGTTTCTTGGGCCTGGGCCACACCCAAAGGCGACAGAACGCCGTGGTTGATGGCGTTGTTCAGGAAGAGGATCTTGGCCGGTTCGATGATGATGGCGGCCAGGGCGATGAGGTTGCGATCGACCAGGAACTGCACCCCGGCCCCCAGGACGTTGCTCAGAGCCTGCACCACAGGCCCAACCGCCAGATAGCCGAACAACGCCAACACCACTACCAAGATGCCGGCGCTAAAGTTGTTGATCAGCATCTCGAAACCCACCGGGATGCGATCTCCCAGCCGTTCATCGATCTTCTTGATCAACCAGCCGCCCAAGGGTCCCATGATCATGGCGCCCAGGAACATGGGCACTGTGGCCCCGACGATGACGCCCATGGTGGCCGCAGCGCCAACAACGCCCCCGCGCTGGCCATTTACAAGGGCGCCGCCAGTGTAGCCGATGAGCAGCGGCAGCAAGTAGGTGATCATGGGACCTACCAGCGAAGCAAACTTCTCATTGGGCAACCAGCCGGTGGGAATGAAAAGGGCCGTGATCAGGCCCCAGGCGATGATCGCTCCGATATTGGGGATCACCATCCCCGCCATGAAGCCGCCAACTCGTTGAAGACGTTCGCGCATTGGAGTGCCTCCTTAGAAATGAAAGTGGGTGGAAAGTGAGTGTGGGGTGAAGAGTGGAGAGTAATGGATGAACGGAGCGGTGCTGTCACCGCAAATCAGTGCGGACCTGCCGCACCGTCTTCGTATCGCCCGTAGCAGCCGGCTTGCTACTTGCGGTCACGACTATTCAACCAGCGCGTGATCCGGTTGATGTCTTCGGGTAGAAGCAAGGGATGGACTTGGAGAACTTCCATGCCGGGGATCACGGCGTCGAGCAAGGGAACGGTGGTGATCACCAGATCAGCGCTTGCCAGATCGTGTTGGCTGACGCTGCGCTGGGAACGAACGATGAACGCGCCCAGGTGGGGAAAGCGCGCTTTCAAGCGGGCCACCAACAGTTGCGCCGTGGCCATACCGCTTGGGCAAACGATCAGGACCTGGCGGATAACAGTGGGGCGTTCGCGGATGTAGGCCGCCTCCAGCAGCATGGCGAGGTTATGAATCTCATCATTGGGCAACATCACGCCGGTGTAGTCACGGATTGCAAGCGCCAAGTCACTGGCCAGGCGATGCTGTTGCATGGTCGCATCTGCGCTTGGCGGCGACGTTGGCGGCAACCAGAGATGAAATCGCTGACGATATAACGCGGGGATGATGTGCAGGATCAATCCGTCACGAAGTGTGGCGTCGTGCGCCAGGCTGGCAATGCCAAAGGCGCCGGCTACGCGCTGCATGAGCTGCTGCACCAGGGGATCGAACAAGGTCAGCGACTCCGGATCGCCCGGCCAAAGCTCGTTGCGCGGCGTAGCCAGGACATACATTGCCAAGTATCCGGTTTCAGATTCGGGCCACTCCCCGCCAAACTGCCAGCCTGTGCGCCGACCAACCTTTTCCAGCAGCGGCCAGAGCGCCGTCTGCTGCAAGGGCCGCAACTGCTCCGCTGAGAACTTGAGATAGTGCTTGGCGGCAACGCGATCGCCTTGAATGGCCATGACCAAGGCCAAGAAGAGTGCGCCGTCATCGGTGAAGCGGCCGCCCAGTCCGGCTTCGATCTCGGCCACATTGCGGAGAGTCCGGCTGAGGTCGCAGCGGCGTAAGATGGCGCGACTGTGCCTGACCACCGCCGGCGCATCGGCGCCTTCGTCTAACAGCAGGACCAACCCTTCTCGGTGTGTCACTCGCACGACCGCTGAAGCCCACGGCGTGTTGCCCCAGAACCATGCCGCCAGCGCCTGTCGCCGATCAAACTCCGTCCCTCTCACCGCGATGCCGTAGTTCCGACGTCGTTCCAGAACCAGACGCTGTGTCTCGAACCATGCTTCCACGGTCTCCAGATCGGCAAGGACAGTCGATCGCGAAACCGCCATCATTTGCTGCAATTGATACAAAATGTAGGGTTCGTCGCTGATCGCCAGCAGCAAGGCCAGGAGATGTTGACGTTGGTCGGGGCTGTGGACATAGCGATGACCGACCTTATCCTCTAGCTCACCGGCAAGCAACTGCCTCTGCTTGGGTGCACACACCAGGCTGACGCCCACGCCCGGAATCAGGCTGAGACTGCCGCCGTGAACAGCCAACCAAGGGGCAAGTTGCTTGAGGCAGTAACTCACCTGACGCGGCGTGAGACCGAGCGTATCTGCCAGTTTGGCAACGCCCACAGGCTGCTCTGTGCCGAGCAGGAGCTTGAGCAACGTGCGGTGCCGAGCGGTGAAAACTTCCATTGACCGAAACGGCCTGACATGAAAGGAGGTGAAGGCGAAGGTGCGCAGGGTGTTCGACCCGCCGCCTCAGCTGTCATCTCCCGGCGACTATGCG
>CAYWPZ010000152.1:0-11464 GCA_964460135.1 uncultured Caldilineales bacterium
GACGCAACGAAGACTGTGGGTGAGTGAGTCGATGAAGGCGCTTTTGTCGGCATGGATGGATCGATTGTACCATACTGTGCATGCGTCCCCGCCTCTCTTATCGCTTCTTCCTTCCACATCCTCACGGCATTCTCCGAGGTGAACCATGTCTATCCACGAAGCAACCCTCTACGGCGATTTGGTTCGCTATCTGCGTGATGCTTGCGCTACTCGCATAGCCGAGCTGAAAGGGACATCGCTGGAGGCCGAGCGCCAGAACCTCGACGACCTCATTCGGGATTGGTTCTTCGCTCCGCAAGATGATCTGTATGGCTATACACCCCAGCGCGTCATCCGCAATGAAGAGTTGGGTCTGCGCAATACCATCTCTGCCGGGCACAAGCACGAGATCTTCTTCGACGATTGTCCAGTGTGCCTTGAGATGCGCGATCTGGAAGAAGAAGGGCTGGGCGACGGGAACGGCGACGAATGGGGATTCGGCCTGGCTCCGGACATGACCCTGCTCGACGAGTATGATCCCGAGGGATGGGACGAACGTTGGCGTATCGAGGGTGAGCGCATGGAAGCGCACCTGGCCCAAATGAAAGCCGAGGCCCAAGAGCTTCCGTTCGTGGGCGCAGATGACCAGGAATTGGCGGCGCAGGTGGTGCGTCAACGCCGTCTGCTCGATGACGATATTCCTTTTTGACCGTCCTATTTTTTTCCTGTTCAGGTAGAATGGTCATGCTTCGCTACCGCAGCACCGTCCGGGTTGTACTCGCCACTTACCTATCCTTCACCATCTTCGCCTTCCTCCTCCCCTCTGCCTCCCACGCCCAGTCCCCCGACTCCGATCAGACGGCCGCCGTCGCCTACGACATCGTCTACATCCGCCAGCCGCGGCGCGGGGATAGCGAGCACATCGTCTGGCCGGAGGTCTTCCACCCCGCCCGGCTGGAGGCTGGCGCCGACCTGATGCTGCTGCACCCCAACGGCAGCGAGGAGGTGCTGGTGCGAGGCGGCAACGGCGCCGTCACCGATCCCTCTGTCTCTTTCGACGGCCAATGGGTCTACTACGCCTACTTCTATGACCTGCGCCCGGAGCAACTGAACAACCAGCGCGACAACCTGCCCTATGCCGGCGCCGACATCTTCCGCCTTCACGTCGCTTCGCGCCAGATTCAGCAGCTCACCCATGGCGAATTCACGCCCAACACCGGCGCCGGGCGCTGGGACGAGGCGAACCCGGTCGATCCGGGCTGGGACTACGACCGTTTGGGCTACGGCATCCTCAACCTGGGGCCGGCGCCGGCGGCCGGGGGCAAAGTCGTCTTCGTCAGCAACCGCAACGGCTTCGCACCCAACAAAAGCTACACCGCCCCCAACCTCCAGCTTTTCGTCATGGACGAAGACGGCGGCAACATCACCGCCATCGCCCCCATGACCATCGGCAGCGCCCTCCACCCCACCCCCCTGGCCGATGGCCGCATCATGTTCTCCAGCTACGAGGCCCAGGGCATGCGCGACCAGCGGCTGTGGGGCATCTGGACCATCTACCCCGACGGCCGCTACTGGCAACCGCTGATCAGCGCCTTCCGTCTGCCCAGCGCCTTCCACTTCGCCACGCAGCTGGGCAACGGCGACATCGTGGTCGAGGACTACTACAACCTCAACAACTTCGGCTTCGGCGCCCTCTATCGCTTTCCCGTCAACCCGCCGGCGCCGGCCTTCCATCCCGCCTTCCCCGACCAGAACCCGGAGATCATCCAGACCATCGGCGCCGGTTTCGTTTGGCCGCTGCGCATCCCTTTTAGCCCGCGCGGCATCTATTCGATCACTCCCTTCACCCACGGCGAGGACGAAGCGGCGCCGGTGGGGAGCAACGGCCAGCGCCTGGGCAAGTTCAGCCAGCCTTCGGCTGCGCCCGGCAACCATCTCCTCGTCGCCTACTCGGCCGGCCCTGTCAACGCCTTGCAGCGCCCCACCGACCTCCCCGCCGTCGATTCCGGCCTCTACTTGCTGCCCAACGGCGGCCCCGCCAGCAGCCCCGCCGACCTGGTTCTGATCAAGAACGACCCGGCCTACAACGAAGCCTGGCCGCGGGCGCTCGTCCCCTACAGCGCCATCCATGGCCGGGCCGAACCGGTGCAACTGCCCTGGCTGCCCAACGACGGCTCGGTTCATGCCCATCTGCCGGCCGGCGCGCCCTACGGCTTGGTGGGAACCAGCTCTTTCTACAAGCGCGAGAGCTTCCCCGGCGTGGTCTCGCCCTGGGCCAACAGCTTCGACGGCCTCGACGCCTTCAACACCGCCCAAAACGAGCAGAGCAGCAACTGGTTTTGGCAGGGTTCGGATGCGGGCAAATACAGCAACGCCGACATCTGGGCCGTGCGCATCCTCGCCTTGGAACCGAACAGCCATCGCTCCTACGGCCCGCACGAGGGCCAGCACTTCTTCAATCACGTCAATGAGAAGATGCGGGTGCTGGGCGAAATCCCCCTGCGCAAATTCGACGGCCAGGGCCAGCCCATCCTCGACCCCGAAGGCAACCCCGACACCAGCTTCCTCGCCCGCATCCCCGCCGATACCCCCTTCACCTTCCAGATGCTCGACCGCAACGGCATGGTGCTGGCGATGGCGCAGACCTGGCACCAGGTGCGTCCTGGCGAGCTGCGGGCCGACTGCGGCGGCTGCCACGCCCACAGCCAGCAGCCGCTGGCCTTCGCGCAGACGGCCGCCGCCCGGCCCGGCTATCCGGTCTGGGATCTCGTTCACCAGACGCCGCTGTTGACCAAAGATGGCAACGGCCAGCCCGCCTTGCGCCAGGTGAACAGCGGCGTCGTCGATGTCGAGTTCTACCGCGACATCCGGCCACTCTTGCAGCGCAGTTGCGTGAGCTGCCACACGCAGGCCGCCCCCGCCGGCGCCCTCCGGCTCGACGACCTGGCCCTCTACGACGGCCCGCCCTACACCGGCATCCAACTGCCCGGCGACTACAGCCGCTTGTGCTACGACCAGGACGCCCGCTGGGGCTATGCGCCGCTGGTGGGCGCCTGGCGGCAGACCAACGCCAGCCGCTACATCCGCCCCTTCCAGAGTCGCCGCAGCCTATTGATCTGGAAGATCTTCGGCGCCCGGCTGGATGGCTGGAGCAACGCCGACCATCCCACCGAATCCA
Source organism: uncultured Caldilineales bacterium (assembly GCA_964460135.1). Lineage (GTDB taxonomy): Bacteria > Chloroflexota > Anaerolineae > J102 > J102 > SSF26. The sequence continues at coordinate 3,158 of CAYWPZ010000152.1, forward strand.
CCCCCGGCAATCCCGCCACCCTCCCGGCCGGCGCCGACCCTAACGCCGCCGACCTCGACTACACCGGCGCCGCCATGCCCCCGCCCGGCAGCACGGTCCCCGCCCTCAGTTGGGACGAGAAGCTGACCTTCGCCAGGTGGGTGGATCTGGGCTGCCCGATCAACACCGGCCAGGGCGAGAACCGCGACTTCGGCTGGTTCCTGGACGACCTGCGCCCCACTCTGGCCCTCAGCCTGCCCCGCCCCGGCTCCAACCCTGGCCCCCTCGACAGTCTCCGCTTCGGCCTTGCCGACGCCGCCTCAGGCATCGACCTCGCCAGCCTTTCGGTGAAGGCCAGCATCCCCCTTGCCGGGCGGCCGGCCGGAACCGAGCTGGCCGGGCTTGCCCAGCCGGCGGGCGATGGCATCTACACCATCCCCCTCTCGCCGCCGTTGGCAGCCGTCGCCAATGCCAGCCTGGACATCGCCGTTGCCGACCACCAGGGCAACATCACCCGCGTGCAGCGCCGCTTCTCGGTGGCAGATGGCGGCGTCACCGCCACCCCCACCGCCCGGCCCTCGGCCACGCCGTCGCCCACCCTCACCGCCACCCGCCGCGCCACACCCACGGCGACGCCGACCGCCACTCGCCGCCCCACCCGCACCCGTACCCCAACCGCCTCGCCGACGCCCACCGCCACCCGTCGCCCCGCCCGCACCCGCACGCCCACACCTTCGCCGGCTGCAACCGCCACCCGCCGTCCCACGCGCACCCCTACGCCCACCCCCACGCGCCGGGCCAGCCCGACCCGCGCCTTGGGCCAGGCGCACGGCGGCCTCACCCTCTTCCTCCCGGCCATTTCCACCGCGCCCTAAGCCCGGACAACCGCCCATGCCCATCCAACTCATCCGCCAGGGCCTCGGCAAGCCGCCGCCGCCCATGTGGCGTCGCCACGACATTCGCCCCAGCTACGATGTCGTCATCATCGGCGGCGGCGCCCACGGCCTGGCCTGCGCCTACTACCTGGCCCGCGACCACGGCATCAGCAACGTGGCTGTGCTGGAGAAAAGTTACATCGGGGCCGGGGGCAGCGGCCGCAACACCACCATCATCCGCAGCAACTACCTCACACCCGAAGGCGTGATCTTCTACGATGAAAGCGTCAAGTTGTACGAGCAGATGTCGGTCGAGCTTGGCTTCAACGTCATGTTCAGCCAGCGCGGCCACCTGACCCTGGCCCACACCGACGCCTCGGTGCGCACCATGCGCCGCCGGGCCGAGGTCAACCAGCTTCAGGGCGTCGATTCGCGGCTGATCTGGCCGGACGAGATCAAGCGGCTGTGCCCGGCCATCGACATCTCCGAGCACCCGCGCTACCCCATCCTGGCCGCGCTCTATCACCCGCCCGGCGGCGTCATCCGCCACGACGCCGTGGTGTGGGGCTACGCCAGCCAGGCCGACCGGCGGGGCGTGCACATTCATCAGGGGGTCGAGGTCACGGACATCAGGGTGGAGAGCAATCGGGTGGCGGGGGTGGAAACGACGGCCGGCTTCCTCCGCACGGGCGTCGTCCTCAACGCCACCGCCGGTTGGGCCACCACCATCGCCGACATGGCTGGCGTGCGCTTGCCGATCACCACCTATCCCTTGCAAGCATGCGTGACCGAACCGCTCAAGCCCTTCCTGGACGTGATCATCGTCTCTGGCAGCCTGCACGTCTATGTCAGCCAGTCGGATCGGGGCGAACTGGTGATGGGCGCGGCGGTGGATCCCTACACCTCTTACTCGATGGCCGGTTCGCTGTCGTTCGTCGAGGCGCTGGCCGGGCACATCTTGGAGCTTTTCCCGGCGCTGCATCAGGTCAGGGTCATGCGCCAATGGGCGGGGCTGTGCGACATGACGCCCGACTACAGCCCGGTGATGGGCTTCACCCCGGTCGAGGGCTTCCTGGTCGATGTCGGCTGGGGCACCTACGGCTTCAAAGCCAGCCCTGTCAGCGGCAAACGCATGGCCGAACTGATCGCCACCCAGCGCACCCCCGCCATCCTCCACCCCTTCCGTCTCTCCCGCTTCTACGAGCGCGACCTTGTCGGCGAAAAAGGCGCCGCTTCGGTTGGGCATTGTGGGGCAGGTGGCAGCTCGCAAGTGGGATGTGCCAGGTGTCTAGTTAGTCGTTGACTGTTGTTTGTTGATTGTTTCCCCCTGCCTGCGTTTCTCCCTCTCCCCCTCGCTGCGTCTCTCCCCCCTCTCTCCCTCCCATGCTCCTTCTCCCCTGCCCCAACTGCGGCCCGCGCAATGTGGCCGAATTCCGCCACGGCGGCGAGAGCAACGCCCGGCCCCGCCAACCGCTCGAAGTCAGCGACGAAGCCTGGGCCGACTTCATCTACATGCGGGCCAATAAGGCCGGCCTGCAGACTGAGTGGTGGTATCACCGCGCCGGCTGCGGGCTGTGGTTCCTGGCCGAGCGCGACACCAAGACGAACGCGGTGGTGCGCACCTACTGCTGGTCGGCGGCGTAGGGGTCGAGCGGGACAAGGCCGAGGCTGATCTTGATCGCTTCGTCCACTTTCCGCATCGTCGAAGGCGACAAGTGGCCCCAATAATGCCGTAATCGTGACTTGTCAATCGTCAGCAGCTGATGCAGAAGAACCAGCGAGTTGTTCCTCAGCCCACCTTCGGGCGCTTTGACTTCGACATTGACACGGAAGGGGGCTGTTTCACCGGCTGTGATGGCGGCGACGATGATGCTCCGGCCCGACCTGTTGCCGAAATCGTTCTGAATGACGAGGGCTGGGCGCACTTTTCCTTGCTCCGATCCCCGGGCCGGTTCGAAATCGACCGAGAAGATGTCACCGCGCCGCACATCAAGCTTGTCATTGTATGGCGTCATCATCCGACTCCTCGTCCTCGAATGCGGGCACATAGCGCTCCCAAGCCTCACGACCAAGCGGCTCCCATTCGACGGCGACAGCGGCAGCTTTGTCAGCAGTAGCCTGGTAACCAGCGATGAGCTCCTCACGCAGTTCGATCAGGCGTTTCCGCTCGATGTAATACTGCACAGCCTCGGCGACGAATTTGCTCTGGCCGCGGGCAGAGGTTCTGGCCCGCACCTCCTGCATCAAGTTCTGAGGCAGGGTCAAGGTTACTTTTTCGGTAGCAGACATCACAACACACTCCAACTAGATGGGTTGTAAAACGTATTCAGTATACCGCCTATTCGTCGTCTTTGCCAAACAGACCCAAACCCATTCCGAAATGCACAGCGAGAACCAAACGCACGCCTTCACCTTCGACGGCCGGCCCTACATCGCTCAGCCGGGCGATACCATCGGCGCGGCCCTGCTCCGCAGCGGCGTCAGTGTCCTCAGCCGCTCATTCAAATACCACCGCCGGCGCGGGCTGATGTGCTGCGCCGGACATTGCCCCAACTGCCTGGTGCAGGTGGAAGACGAGCCGAACGTGCGGGCGTGTATGCGGCCGGTCGAGCCGGACATGGTCGTGTGCTCGCAAAATGCCTGGCCGTCGTTGCGGCTGGATGCACTGTCGTTCACACGGCTGATCAGGCGCTTCCTGCCGGTGGGCTTCTACTACAAAACCTTCATCCGCCCGCGCTTCCTCTGGCCGCTGTACGAGAAGGTGCTGCGCTCAGCTGCCGGGCTGGGGCGGGCGCCGGGGCGAGGCGAGCTCGCCCCTACCACGGGTTATGATAAGCAATACCACCATGCTGATGTCGTCGTGGTTGGCGGCGGGCGGTCGGGCCTGCAAGCCGCCCTTGCCGCCGCCGAAGCCGGGGCCGGCGTCCTTCTCCTAGACGAAAACCCCGCCCTCGGCGGCCGCCTCCGCTACGCATCCCGCCACCCACACTCCGCCGGCCTCCTCTCCCAAGCCGCCTCCCACCCCCGCCTGCAAGTCCTCACCGGCGCCTTGGTCATCGGCTGGTGGGAGGACAACTGGCTGGCCGCGCATGAGGGCAAACGTTTGCACAAAATCCGAGCGCAGGCGGTTGTCTTCGCCACCGGCGCCTATGAGCAACCGCTGCTGTTCGAGAACAACGACCTGCCGGGGATCATGCTCGGCGGCGGGGTGCAGCGCCTGATCAAATTGCACGGCTTGACTTACGAGGCGCTGGGCAGACGGGCGGTGGTTGTGACCACCAACGACGATGGCTGGGCCGTGGCCGCCGATCTGCTGGCCGCGGGCGTGCAGGTGGCGGCGATGGTCGATGCGCGCTGGCCGCAGGATAACGAAGCGGTGGCCGAGCTGAAGACCAACGGCATCCCCATCTTCTGGCGGCACACCATCGTCCGCGCCGAAGGCTCGGACCGGGTGCGGCGGGCGGCTTTGGCGCCCCTGAGGGAAGACGGCGGCGCGAGCGGCATCATCACGCGCCGCATCGATTGTGATCTCGTGGCCGTCAGCGCCGGTTATGCCCCGGCCAATGGTCTGCTCTATCAGGCGGGGGCCAAAATCAGGTGGGATGAACAAGCCGGTCAGTTCGTGCTTGCCTCGCTGCCGCCCGGCATCTTTGCTACCGGGCGCGTGGCCGGACGCCTGAACGACGACGCCCGCACGGTCGGGATCCAAGCCGCCGCCTTCGCCCAAACCCGGCCCCTCTCCACCACCCCGCCTCCCGCCTCCCCCCTCCCCACTCCTTACTCTCCCCTCCCTCCTCCTTACTCCCCCCTACTTCCTGCTCCTTCCCCCCACTCCCTCCTCTGCCTCTGCGAAGACATCAGCGTCCACGATGTCGAGACCGCCGTGGCCGAAGGTTACGACAGCCTGGAGCTGATCAAGCGCTACAGCACTATCTCGATGGGGCCATGTCAGGGCAAGATGTGCTCGCAACACGCCGTTCATCTCTGCGCCCGTTTGACCGCCAGAAGCATGCCTGCCACCGGCGTCACCACCGCCCGTCCACCCGTCGCGCCCGTTGCCCTGGGCGTACTGGCCGGGCAACACATGGAGCCGGTGCAACGGACGCCGCTCGATGCCTGGCACCGGGCGCACGGCGCCAAAATGATGGTGGCGGGGTTGTGGATGCGGCCCGAGCACTACGGCGACCCCCTTGCCGAAGTCAGGGCCGTGCGCGAGGCGGTGGGGCTGATCGATGTCAGCACCCTGGGCAAGCTGCGGCTGACCGGACCCGGCGTCCCGGCCCTGCTCGACCGGCTGTACGTCAACCGGCTGGGCGACCTGCCCAACGGCCGCGCCCGCTATGGCCTGATGTGTAACGATGAGGGCGTCGTACTGGATGATGGCGTCAGCGCCCGGCTGGGCGAGATCGAATGGTACACGACCACGACCTCATCGGGGGCCGGCGCCATCTACGAGTGGATGCAGTGGTGGCGTCAATCGGGCTGGGGCGAGGGCGTCCACATCACCGACGTGACCGAGGATTTCGCCGCCTTCAACCTGGCCGGCCCCTATGCCCGCGCCGTCCTGCACCAATTGACCCCCAGCGATGTCTCGAATCTGGCCTTCCCCTACATGCGGGCGCGGCAGATCCAGGTGGGGGGTGTGGCGTGCCGTGTATTGCGGATTGGCTTCACAGGCGAGTTGAGCTATGAGATCCATTGTCCGGCCGGGTTTGGGCTGGAGCTTTGGCAGACCATCCTGGAGGCCGGGCGCGAGTTTGGCATCCGACCGTTCGGCCTCGAAGCCCAACGGGTGTTGCGGCTGGAGAAGGCGCACATCATCATCGGCCAGGACACCGACGCCACGAGCGACCCGCTGGCCGCCGGCATGGGCGGTCTTGTCAAAGTGGAAAAGGCCGATTTTCTCGGCAAGCGTTCGTTGATTCAAGTCGGCGCCTCTGGCCCCAAGCAGCGGCTGGTGGGGTTCTGGCTCCAGAGGCCGGGCGTCGTCCCGGAGGAGGGATTGCAGATTGTCAGGAGGTCGGACGATGGCCGCCTGCAGATCATCGGCTGGGTCACATCCAGCCGCTTCAGCCCCACCCTCAGCCAAGCCATCGGCCTCTGCTGGCTCCCCGCCGACCTGGCCGCCCAACCCGGCGCCGCGTTCACCATTTGGCGGGACGGGAGCCTGATCGAGGCCCGCGTCCATCTTGGGCCGTTCTACGACCCCGGCGGCGAGCGACTGAGGATGTAGGTGGTATCTTCCTATGATTTTTCGACTCGTCGCGGCGTGTTGCCGGTCTCGTGGCATGATTTCCACGGCCTGTGCAAGGGGCTGGCCTGGGCCGTGGCCGGCTACGCGCCCGAGATCCTCCGACGCCCTCATCCTCAACCCCTGGGGACGGGAAATCTTCGCCGACGGCGGGTTTCGCTTCCATACAGGGCCTCGCCCCCGACCCCTATCTCTTCATCCTCGCACGAGAAACCATCATGGCAATGACAAAATAGCGCCTACAACGCATCACTCTGCCCCCCTAAGCCCTGCGCCCAAGCTGTATCCTCATCGCCCAACGGCGGGACGGGTGCTTGCGAGTAATCCAGGCGCAAATCAAAGCGAGCGCGGGTGTAGAGCGCGTGTAGCACCTCATTCAGGTCGAGCAAAGGCTCAGGCTCGCCTTGCTGCAAGGGGATGGGGATCGAGGGGATGGGTTGGCGCAGATCGAAGGGATAGAGGTGGGAGCGCGGGCGTTGCCAGCCGCGGCTGATCAGAATACGATAGTCGCATTCCACCGGACGTCCGAACGTGGGCATCGCTTCGCCTGCGCGCAGCAAATCGATCTCCACCAGGCTGGTGTAGGAGCTTAGAATCTGCGTTCGCTTGCGTTCGTAGTGCCAGCGACCATCGGCGTCGAGCTTATTGGTCGGAGAGAGCAGCTCCAGGAGGGTGATGAGCTTGCCCGACTTCACCTCATGGACTTCCAGAAAATCTTCCCGCACCTCGTCCATCATCGGCACCTCCACCTCTAGCACGCCGCCAACTACTGGCCGCGGCTCGGATAGCGACGGCCACGGCTGGGGTTTGATCACCGAGAGGTCAGGGCGACCGATGAACGCCAGGTCGTCGGGCTGGCGCAGATAGGCGCGGCGCTCCAGGGCGACGAAGTAGCGGGGCGCGACCAGCGGAACGAGAGCGTCGCGGATGGCCGCGATGAGGCTGTTGTGCACGTCCGGCCACAGCGACGGGTGTTCGAGATAAGGGTCCATGCCGGGGAAAGGTGATTGCATGGGCTGATCTTAGCCCGAAAGCGATCAAGCGTCAACCGGGCCGTTGCTGACGCCCCTCGATCCGGTGCCGGTTGCCGATGGCCGTCACCGCACGCCAGCCCGTGCGTCTTGCTAATCAGCGCGGATGGTCAGCAGGTGGCTCGTGTAACAAATTCGACGGCAAATTGTCTGCCGCCTCCGGCGATGTTTTGTGTAGAATACCATCTGCCTTGTCACCGATTCTCATCCCTCCGCCAATGATTTCTGATTCAACTCCCTCATCCTTATCCTCATCCCAACCGGCTTTGGCTCTGCTCGTTGCCTCCAATCGCGGCCAGATCATGATCGAGGGCGCCGGCGCCGATCACGTGCTGCGCGCTGCCTGGGGGACGCCGGAGCTTGCCATTGGGGCCGGGGCCGAGGCCGGGCCGGGCCAGGTGTATCGCCTCCGCTCCGACTACTTCTTCGTACACACGGCGCCCGGCGCACAGACCGAGACGGCTCGCTTGCTCACGGTCGCGGGCCGCGAGACGACATCGCCGCTTACGGTGACGGATGTGACACACGGGCGGGCCGAGTTTCGACTGGCCGGGCCGGCCGCCGGCGCTGTGCTCAGCCAACTCTGCGCCCTCGACCTCAGCCCCGCCGCCTTCCCACATCTGACGGCGCGCTTCACCAGCCTGGCCAAGACACGGCAGCTCCTCATCCGCCGCGACGAGGACGGCCTGCCCTCGTTTGCCATCATCGGGCCGCGCTCGCTGGCTGCCTACCTGCTTGAGACCCTTCTCGTAGCTGGGCGCGACCAGGGGCTGGCGCTGATCGAGCCTGGCTCGGTTCCCACAGCGAGCATGACCCTGTGAACCGCCCGCGAGCGGCGTCGCTGCCGCGCTTCGTCCTCGTCGGGCTGGTCGGGGTGGCGACGCTGTTGGCGTTGTTGTTTTCTACGCCGACCCACACCCTGCCCGCCCTCGCCATCGACGGCGTGCAGTCCGCCGCCTGGCCAGACACAGTACGGCGCAGCCAGGGCATGGTCGTGTGGCAGGCGCCCTCGTCGCTCAAGCTGTGGGCCGACAGCACACCCATCGCCTGGTCCGAGCCGTTGCATCTGGCCCGCAGCGATAGCCGCGGCTTCCATGTAGCCATCACCGCCGCGCAGGCGATGACGATGCCCCTGCTGACGGCCACATCGCCAACACTGGCGCTAAAAGTC
>CAYWPZ010000153.1:0-11464 GCA_964460135.1 uncultured Caldilineales bacterium
GGCCAGGAAGAGCGAGATCAAGGCGACGCTGCTCTGGCCGAAGGCTGTGGCCAGGACGAACAGCCCGCCCATGATGGCGGCGCGCGTCACGGCCGAGTCGGCGCCCACCAGCAGGGTGTAGGCGACGATGCCGACCAGTGTGCAGGCCGCGGCCAGGCGCTTGCGCCCACCCAACCCGCGCCTGAAAATGGCCAGAAAGATGGCCGACACCAGGGCGATGTTGCTGCCGCTGATGACGATGACATGGCTGGAGCCGGTGAGGTTGAACTGTGTGTATAGATCGCTGGGGATGCCGCTTTCGATGCCCAGGATCATGCCGCTGGCCAGGGCGGCGTAGGGTTCGGGCAGGAGGGCCGCCAGAATGTCGGCGGCGCCAGCACGGAAGGCATAGAGGGCCGCCAGCAGCGGATTGCCCTGGCCCGGCGCCAGCGTCATCACCTCGGCCCGGCGCACCAGGGTATGGATGCCCTTGCGGGCCAGAAAACGCCGGTAGTCGAAACCAGGGAAGGTGGGAGGGCTTGTCGGCGCGCCATCCACCCGCACCCGATCCCCATAGGCCAGTAGCGTATCCTTGCCGGTTCGCACCAGCGCCACCCCCGCCACCGACAGGCGCTCGTTTCCCTGCCACAGCGTATCCACCTGCACCCGGTACTGGTTGTAGGCGGCGCGTTCATCCGGGTAGCCGCCGATCACACCCTCGAAAACGGTGGGGCGGTCATAGGGGTCGGAGCGGTGATAGAAAGCCAGGTCGCCCGGCCCCAGGCACGGCTCGAACGGATGCGAGGCAAAGCGCCAGACGCCCAGCAGCAGACAACCGCCGGCCGCCAGGGGGATGACCAGCCGTCGTCGTTCGCGGCCCCAGGCGATGAACCCGGCCAGCGCCGGCAGCGGCGCCAGCAACCACAGCGGATTGGGGGCCAGCGCCCCGCCTACGCAACCAAACCAGCCCGACCGCACCATCGTCTCGCCCAGCGCCACCCCAGCCGCCAGCCCCAACGCCGCGTACACCACCAGGTAGGGCGAGGGAATGCGCTCGGAACGGAGAAAAAGGAAGGGAGAGGTAGACACCGGCGCCGCCAGCCGTGACGAAGCGCGCCCCGTTTTGACACGGGCATCCGGGGCCGCTATAATGCCCGACCAGTGTGGCCCATTCGTCTAGAGGCCCAGGATGCAGCCCTCTCAAGGCTGAGACACGGGTTCGAACCCCGTATGGGCCATCTACCTGCCCCGACCGAGCATCCCGGTCGGGGCTTTTTTTGTAGGAAAGGTAGACGATGGACGATGGTCGGTAGACGATAGGGCAGGCTGATCGCCCATCGTCTATGGCCTATCGTCCATGTCAAAACGACTGATCTTGCAGTGACTTGCGTTTAGATGCGGTCAGTGACAACCTGTTTGCCGGCCTTGCGGTCGAAGTACTGGCTCTCGATCCAGGCATAGGTGGTTGCCAGACCGTTGCGCAGGGGCGTATTTGCTTCCCAGCCCAGCACCGACTTGATAAAGGTGTTGTCGCTGTTGCGGCCGGCCACGCCCCGCGGCGCGCTGAGGTTGTAGTTTCGCTTGAGTGTGACCCCGGCGATCTCCTCGATCATGCTCACCAATTCGTTGATCGAGACCAGTTCCGAGGAACCCAGGTTGATGGGGGTGGCGATGAGGGCGTCGCAGTGCATGATCATGTCGATGCCATAGACCAGGTCATCGACATAGATGAAGCTGCGCGTCTGTGTGCCATCGCCCCAGATTTCGATCTCGCGCCGGCCGGTGTCCTTGGCTTCGATCACTTTGCGGCAGAGGGCGGCGGGGGCCTTCTCGCGACCGCCATACCAGGTGCCGTTGGGGCCGTAGGCATTGTGGAAGCGGGCGATGGCGGTCTTCATCCCGCGCTCGGCCCAGTATTCCTGGCAGAACATCTCGCTAATCAGCTTCTCCCAGCCATAGCCGCGCTCGGCCATGGCCGGATAAGCGTCGGATTCCTTCAGCGCCCGCACGTTGGGGTCCTGTTGCAGGGTGGTGTTGTAGGCGCAGGCCGACGACGAATAGAAGTAACGCTGCGCGCCGGCGCGATAGGCGGCCTCGATCATGTGCGTGTTGATCAACACGCTGCGCAGGCACTCGACCCGGAATTTCTCGATGAAGCCCATGCCGCCCATATCCGCGGCCAGGTTGTAGACTTCGGTGGCGCCTTCGACGGCGCGAATGGCATTTTCTTTTTCGCTCACATCCAACGAAAGGCATTCGACGCCCGGCACACGCTGATACCATTGTGGCAGCGGCTTCTTGTCCACCGCCCGGATGCGGGTGAAGCCCTGGTTGTGAAAATAGCGGGTGAGCGTGCCAGCAATGAAACCGCCGGCCCCGGTGATGACGATCAGATCATCTTTTTTCAAGTCCGGCGAGGTGGCCGCCGTCAACGGTTTGTTCATGGTTTGCTCCTGACACAGAAGGGGATGAGAAAAGGCAATCGCCCACAGCCTACACGCGCTCTTGCCGCCTGTCAAAGTTGCCGCCGGCCCGTGTTTTCACCCACCTTGCCTGCCAATCTCCTTGTCCCCCGCTATCCTGCGCCCGCGCGCGCCGATGTACTCTGAAGCCGGGCGAATCAGCCGGCCGGTGGCCAGTTGCTCCCAGGCATGTGCAATCCAACCCGCCACCCGTCCCACGGCAAAGGTCGGCGTGAAGAGTTCGACCTCCAGGCCCAGGCCATGCAAGAGCAGGGCCGTGTAGAACTCGACATTGGTTTGCAGGTTTCGCCCCGGTTTGTATTCGGCCAGAAGCCGCACGGCCGTCTCCTCGACCTGACTGGCCAGCATGTAAAGCGCCATGTCCCCGTCGGCGGCGTACATCGACCTGGCAGCGGTGGCCAAAACCTGGGCGCGCGGGTCGCGCACTTTGTAGATGCGATGGCCAAAACCCATCAGGCGCTCGCCCTGCTCCAGCTTGGCCCGCAGATACGCCTCCGCCCGCTCGGCCACGCCGATCTCGAAGACCATCGCCAGCGCCGGCCCCGGCGCGCCGCCGTGCAGCGGCCCCTTGAGGGCGCCGATGGCCCCGGTGATGGCCGAGACCATGTCCGAACGGGTGGCGATGATCACGCGGGCTGTGAAGGTGGAGGCGTTCAGCCCGTGGTCGATGACCGTGTTCAGGTAGGTCTCCAACCCGCGCACACGGGCCGGGCTGGGCCGGACGCCGCTGAGCATGTAGAGATAATTCGCCGCCTGACCCAAGTCAGGATCGGGGGCGATGGGCGCCTGACCCTGGCGCAACCGCCAATAAGCGGCGACGGCAGTGGGCGTGCGCGCCAACAAGACCTGGCCCAGGGTCGTCTGCTGGCGTTCGGCGGCCGTCAGGTCGAGATCGCAGGCCCCGACCGCCATTCGCAACGCATCCATCACCGGGTAGCCAACCTGCGCCGCCGCAGCCAGCAGATCGAGCGTAGGCGGCGGCAAACGCCGCCACCGCGCCAGATCGCCGCCCATCTGCGCCAATTCGGCGGCTGTGGGCAGGCGATCATGCCACAGCAAAAAGGCCATCTCCTCGAACGAGACCTGGTCTGCTATCTCCTCCAGCCGATACCCGGCCAGAATCAATTCACCGGCCAGGCCATCGACATGGCTGATGCGGGTTTGCGCCGCCACGACGCCCTCGAGACCGGAAACAAAACCGGTCGTGGATTCACTTGCCATAACAACTCCTTGTTTGCCTGCTGAGCACGGTTGACGTTTGACTTGGCCCAGAATAGCGCATACAATCAACATTGTCAATCTTGATTTATCGATCAACTATCGCCAGCAACGCACCCGTTCATGACTGTCCCCGACCGCTATCTCAGCGCCCAAGAAGCAGCCGCCCGCCTGGGCATCCGCCTGCCCACCCTCTATTCCTATGTCAGTCGCGGGTTGATCCGCTCAGAAACAGCCGATGCGGCCGCGCGCAGGCGGCGCTACCATGCCGCCGATGTCGAGGCGCTGCTGGCCCGTCGGGAAAGCCGCCGCAACCCACTTCAGGCGGCGCAGAGCGTCCTCGACTACGGCCTGCCCGTGCTCGATTCAGCGATCACATCCATCCATGAGGGTCGCCTGTACTACCGCGGCTACGACGCCCTGACGCTGGCGCAAGAACGGACGGTCGAAGAAGTCGCTGCCCTCATCTGGCTCGACCGCTTCGACGATGGCGGCCTGTTCGCATCCCAAAGCGACAGAGCCGAAACCATGCGGGTTCAGGCGCGGCCGGAGATCGGCAGCCGCCATCCCATCGAACGCTACCAGGCCGTGCTGGCACAGGCAGGAACGGGCGACCTCCTGGCCCACAACACCGATCCGCCCGCCCTGGCCGCCGCCGGCGCCCGCATCCTCCAGCTACTGGCAGCCGTCACCGTCGACCGACCTGTCTCGCTGCCTTTGGCCCGCGGGCTGCAAACCGCCTGGGTGCCCGATCACCCTGCTGCCGCCGGCCTGATCACGGCCGCCCTGATCCTGTGCGCCGACCACGAACTCAATGTCTCGGCCTTCACCGCTCGTTGCGTCGCTTCGGCCGGATCGACGCCTTACGCCGTTGTCATCGCCGGCCTGTCGGCCCTGCAGGGGCATCGGCACGGCGGTCACAACCACCGTGTGGCGGCGCTGCTACGCGCGGCGCAGGATGGCGTCCTCGATGCCGTGGCCGGCTATCTCAGGGCCGGCGACCCCTTGCCGGGCTTCGGCCACCCTCTCTATCCCGACGGCGACCCGCGCGCCCACCTGCTGCTGGAGCTGACGGCAGCCTACAGCCCCGATGCGCCGGCGATTGCCCTGGCCCACTCCCTCAGCCAGACCGTGTTCGAGACGCTGGGACTGCGGCCCACGATCGATTTTGCCCTGGAGACCACCGCCCGCAGCCTGGGCCTGCCCGCCCATGCCGCCCTGGCGCTCTTTGCCCTCGGCCGCACCATCGGCTGGATCGGCCATGCCGGCGAGCAATACGCCGGCGGCCAACTGATCCGCCCGCGCGCCCGTTATGTTGGCCGGGCTGCGCTGGCATCGGCCTAAAGTTGGCGGCGCGGTCAGGACAGGTCCCGGCGCCTGCCCTGGCCGCGTCGCCAAAATCAGCTGGCGCTGGCGCAGTTGAACATCCACTGGATGCCAAAACGGTCGCTCAGACTGCCGTAGTAGCCGCCCCAGAACATGTCTTGGAGTGGCATTTCCACCTTGCCGCCCTCGGCCAGGGCGTTGAACAGCCGTTCGGTTTCGGCGCGGGTGTCCGGCTCCAGATTGATGTAGACATTGTTGCCCGGCGTAACCGTGAAACCCATGGATTCCGGGGCGTCGGTGCCCATGAGGACGTGCCCGCCGAGGATCGGCAACACGACATGCATGACGAGATGCTTGTCGGCGTCGGACAGGGGAGCGGTGTCGGGGCCTGCGGGGATGTCCTGGAAGCGCATGATCGGCCCCTCGAAATCACCGCCAAAAACGGAGCGGTAGAACATGAACGCTTCTTCGGTCGAACGTGGGAAGTTGAGATAGGTGCTCACGCGAGCCATGAGTGAAATTCCTCCAGAGTGTGATCCTGCAAGTGGTGTGAGTGGCGAATCGGGCAGGGAGAAGGGCGGCAGCCGCCTGGAACAGTGGCCTGCCGGGATGCTGCTGTTCGCCTGGATGCCCCACCGCCCCAACCGAAGCGATCGTTCACAGCCGGTCGCACGCGGAGATAGCAGCCGAAGCAGACAATTGCGTGGCGAGCCTGATCGCTGGTGTATAATCCCGCCCATGCCTGCTTTCTCCCCTTGCCCACAGGATTTGCCGGCCGTCTCTACACCTGCGCCTACTTTCAGGGTCGAAGTGGTTCACTGAGTATGCCCCCTTCTCGTTCGCGCCTCACCCTCGCCCTCCTGCGCCACCCGCTGGCCTGGCTAGCGCTTGCCTCACTCCTCATCACCCTCTTCCTCGGCGCGCCGCAGATCGAGGCCCTGCGCGCCTTCCAGACCAGCGAACCGCCCACGGCAACAAACTCGCCGCCGCCCACGGCCACCCTGGCGCCCACCACCGCCGTCCCTACCAACACCCCGCCCCTCACCGACACCCCCTCAGCCGCGGCCACAGCGCCCCCGCCAACGGCCACCTTCCCCATCCCCGACACGGCCACCCCAGTCGCCGAAATTGCCACCCCAATCGCCGAAACAGCCACCCCTTTGTCCACCGAGACGCCCCTGGCTGCGCCGGCGGCGACGCTTCCACCCATCGACACCCCCTCCCCGCCCGTCATCCCCGCCTCGGTCACCCCGCCGCCCCTCCCCACCCCGGCCGAGGCCCAGAGCGCCACCCATGTCATCACCCAAACCGAAGCCGCCGCGCCGCCGGCGCAAAACGCCGATGCCCTGGTCGAACTGATCGACGCCTTCGTTCTCTACAGCGCCTATTTCCTGCTCGGCTGCGGCATCATCGTCTTCATCGCCCTGGCGGTGGGGTTCTACTATCTCCAGCGCCGTGGCCGGGGGCCAGACTGAGGCGCGGATGCAACGACTCAACCGCCGGCTCCTCGACCGGAACTGGGGGGATGGGAGGGGAGGGGCGGATCAGCTGCGGCGACTTTGCCGCCCCCTTTTGCTCGTCATCATCCTGCTGGCCTGGGCCTGGCGGCTGCATGGCTTGGACGGGCAGTCCCTGTGGCGGGATGAGACCGACAGCCTGCGCTTTGCCACCCGCCCCCTGGCCGAAGCCCTGACCATGTTCACGCGGCCAGGCGAAAACGGCCCACTCTACTTCCTGCTGCTGCGGCCCTGGCTGATGGTGGCCGGCCACAGCGAATTTGCCCTTCGCTTCTCCAGCGTGCTGCCAGGTGTGTTGGCGATCCCGCTTGTGTTCGTGTGGGGCCGGCGTTGGTTTGGCCTGGCCGCCGGCCTGATAGCGGCCCTGCTCCTGGCGGCCAATCCCTACCACTTGTGGTACAGCCAGGAAGCAAAGATGTACGCCCTGTTGGTGGTTGTCGTCATGCTCTCGCTGATGGCCTTCACCTCGGCGGTCGAGCGGGGGCGCTGGTGGCGGTGGGCCATCTGGCTGGGGCTTAGCTCGGCCTGCTTCTACATCCACGTCCTCGGCGTCTTCGTCATCCCCCTGCAAATCGCCTGGTTTCTACTCGTCCCGGCCTGGCGGCGGCGATGGCAGGGCTTTGCCCTCGCCCTGGCCGTGCTGGTGCTGCCCTACATCCCGCTGGTGTGGTGGCAATGGAAGCTCCTGGTCGATCCCACCTTCGCCACCGGTCATGCCTTCGCCCCCTTAGGACGCATCCTGCAAACGCTCTGGCAGGCGCAGGTCCAGGGCATCGTCCTCGCCCCCTCGCCCTGGCTGTTGGCCGCACCCGTCTTCCTGCTCTTGGCCGCCCTTGTCCTGCCGCACGAGACGCCCTCCCCCCGCCGTCTGGCCCTGGTCTGGTGGTTTCTGCCGGTGGTGGGCGTCTTCTTCCTCTCCCTGGCCGTCCCCATCTTTCTCGACCGCTATCTGATCTGGGTCATGCCGGCGCTGGTGCTGCTCCTGGCGGCGGGGGCAGTGGCGGTGGCCAAACAAGATCGCCGGGTGGCGGCGGCGCTGGTGGCGGCGCTGATCGGTTTTCAACTTTGGAACGGCTGGCAGCAGGGCACCCACACCATCAAGTCCGATTTTCGCAGCGCCGCCGCCCTTGTTGCGGCCCACCGCCAGCCTGAAGACCTCACCATCTTCCTGATCCCCTACATCCGCTACACTTACCAATACTACGACCAGGCCGACTTTGCCTGGGTCGATGCGCCTTACACCAATCGTGCGGTCGACGCCGCCGCCCTCGACCAGCGCATGACCGACCTGACCGGCGCTTCTCCCGGCGTATGGCTGGTGGAAAGCGAGCCGGAATTCTACGACCGGCAGGGCCTGGTGCGCGCCTGGCTGGAGGCGCACGGCCGGCGGCAGGAGGAGGCGGAGTTTGCGCGGGTGGGGGTGAGATATTATCGGCTGCGATAGCCGCCGCGCCCAACAAGCAGCTACTCAAGGATGTTGCATCCGCACGACAAATTGATCAACTTCGCCTGATCCCCGCAAGCCCCAACATCCAGGTCTGCGGGATCTGCATGCTGAGGGTGTCGCTCAACCACCCGGCAAGGCCGGCCGTCCTGCCAGCCAGTTGCTCACATCCACAAAGGTGATGAGCACCATCAAGGCGATGAGCACAGCGAAACCGGCCAGATGCACCATCGCTTCCTTTTCGGGCGGGATGCGCTTGCGGCGCGCCATCTCCAGCAGGGCGAACATGATGCGACCGCCATCGAGGGCGGGGATGGGCAACAAGTTTAGGATGGCCAGGTTGACGCTTAGGAACGCGGTCAGGCTCAGCAAATCCTTCCAGCCCTCGCGCGCCACCTCGGCAGTGATGCGCCCAATGGCCACCAGGCCGCCGACGCCGCCTTCGGGCATGTCCACGCTGGGCGAGACGGCGCTGCGCAACAGCATGCCCAGGCCGCCAAGCATCTGGCCGATGAGGAAAACCGTGCGCTGGACGCCGCCAACGATGGCAGCAATGGGA
Organism: uncultured Caldilineales bacterium; assembly: GCA_964460135.1. Classification (GTDB taxonomy): domain Bacteria; phylum Chloroflexota; class Anaerolineae; order J102; family J102; genus SSF26. The sequence goes on from CAYWPZ010000153.1 coordinate 8,527, forward strand.
TTGGCTCGCACCGTCTCGATCGCTTCGGGCGGGATGACGGGGCCGATCTGAATCCCGGCGGCGCCCTGACCTGCGGGGGTTTCCTCCGGGCGGCGGGGGATGAGCACAAGCGTGAGGGTCTCGTCCTGACGATGAACGACGATCGTCACTTCTTGCCCGGCGTTGGCCCGGATGGCGGCGCTGACGGCCTCGGCCCCGCGCACTACCTGCCCGTTCATGGCTTCGATCACATCGCCCACGCGCAGGCCAGTCTGTTCGGCCGGGCTGCCGGGCGAGACGGCCAGAATCTCGACCGGCAGGGTGGCGGCGTCGCCCACAAACTGCGGTGTGCCCGCCCACAGCAACACGGCGAAGAGGATGGCCGCCGTCAGCAGGTTCATAAACGGCCCGGCAAATAGAACAACGATCCGTCGCCAGGGCGCGGCGGCGGCCAGGCTGCCTTCGCTATCGAAACTGCCATCTTCGCCGGCCATGCGCACGAAACCGCCGAACGGCAGCCAGTTGAGCGTGTACTCCACACCGTTGCGCTCGAACAGCTTGACCAGGCGCGGGGGATAGCCGAAGCCAAATTCGAGCACCTTGACGCCCATCCAACGGGCGGCCAAGAAGTGCCCCAGCTCATGAACGAAGATGAGGAAACCCAGGACGGGGATGACGGCCAGACTGGTCAGGCCGAGGGATTGGAACATGGAAAGTCCGTGAAAGTTGGTTCAGGATGCGTGGTGCGTGCTCGGCGGCCAATGCAGGCGGCCTACACGCACCACGCAGTCGGTTTAGGCCCGCTTCTGCGCCTGCAAGCGGCGGATCAACCAGCGCAAAAACAGAACGATGAGGATAAGCGGGATGGCGAGCAGCGCCAAGACCGGCAGGACGACGATGACCAGGTAGATCAGCAGATCCACCAGACCGCGCAGCACGTCTACAAGCGTGCCGACGCTGTTGCGCAGCGTTTCCAACGGGCGCCAGGTGTTTTCGACAATGGGCGTAGCCAGTTCATCGGGCCGGACGTTGATGTTGATGGTAGAGAGAGCAACGAGCTTATCCAGCCGGTTGAGTTGGCCTTGCAGCGATTCGATCTCGGCCTGGATGGTCGTCAACTCTCGGTAGATGGACATGATATCCTCGACCTTACCCCCGCGTTCGCGCGTCTCGGCCAGCAGCTTCAGCAACTCAGCTTCGGTGGCGCGCAGGCTGGTCAGGCGGGCCTCGATGTCGTAGTACTGGTCGGTTACATCGTCGGTATTGATATTCTCGTTTTCCACCCGCACGGCCAACGCCCGCAGCGCTGTGCGCGCCGCCTCGAACTGTTCGGCCGGGATGCGCAGGGTGATGTCGTAGACGAGCAGGTTGTTGTAGTCGCGATAGGCGTTCATGTTGGCCACATAGCCGCCCAACGACTGCGCCAGGCCATCGATCTGCTGGGCCGTGGCCTCGGTGTCCTTGACGATCAGCGCCATGTTGGCGTTATAGATGACCTTGCGCCCCTCTTGGATAGCGTCGGTGGCAGCCTCGCCTCCGCGGTTGGCAGCCGCATCCTTGGCCGGGGCTTCGACGGCGGGGGCCATGGTGGCGGACGGGGCAGGGGCAAAGCCGGCCTCCGACTGGGCGCCGCCGCTACCGCAGCCGGCGACGAGCGCCAGGATCAGAATGATGGGCAAGATGATGACGCGTTTCATAGGTTCTCCTCCTTCAGGAAGTCAGCACATGGGTGAGGGTAGGGAGTCGGGCCGGCGCAGGGCCGGCCGCCGACAAAAAGGGCTTGCTTTCTTCGCTCAGGACGCAGCCGGACGGCCATCGGTTCCGCCGTCGGCTCCGCCCGCCCACCTCTCAGGCGCCATCGAACAGCCGATGCGCCAGCTTGGGCGGCATCCCAGCCGCCAGGATGGCCGCGGCCACGGGTGCAATGTCGTAGGCATGGCGATGCCAGGTCCAGGTCTGCGCTTCGGTGTCCAGGATGGCAAAACTGGCGCGCGGGTCGTGGTCGCGCGGCTGGCCGACGCTGCCAGGGTTGAGCAGCCAGCGGTCCTCGGCCACGCTCAACGCCTCGCCGGAGGGGCGACGCTGCAGGCTGGCCTGGCCCCACCAGCGGCCCTTGCTCAGCCGCCAGGCGATGGCGCCGTGGCTGTGTCCGATCAGACAAAGCTGTGTGTCGAAATAGTCGGCGTTCTCGGAGGCCGAGCCGTCGTCGACCACGTATTCCCACACCGGCGAGCGAGGGCTGCCGTGGGCCAGGGTGATGCCATCCTGAACCAGCAGACTGGGCAGCCCGGCCAGCCAGACAAGCGTTTCGGCGGGCAGGAGGCGTTGGTGCCAACGGAGCGCCGCCTGCGCCGTCTCGGTGAAGTCATCGAGATCGACGCGCCCGGCCACAGCCAGGTCGTGGTTCCCGGCCAGGATCACCGCCGCCGACTGCTGCACCAACTCGACGCAGGCCTGTGGCTCTGGCCCATAGCCCACCACATCGCCCAGAAACCAGATGGCGTCGGGCTTGAGCGTTTCGATGGCCTTGAGCACCGTCTGCAGGGCAATGAGGTTGCCGTGGATGTCGGAGATGAGGGCGAGGCGCATGGGGCGGAAGTCAGAGGTCAGTATTCAGTGGTCGGTGGTCGGTGGATAGAAGGCCGGTATTACCCCCTGAGTGTAGTCGATGGGGCGGATGACTGCAATTGGAGGCGAGGACGGAAGGAGGGGGTGCAGCTTGTCTTGGGTAGCGTCCATCCGTTACAATCGCGGCATGTCCGGCCCGACACCCGTCATGATCGAGAGCGATAGCCCTGAAGCCACGCATACCTGGGCCAGAGACCTGGCGGTCGGCCTGCACCCCCCGCTTGTCGTCGCCCTGGTGGGCAATTTGGGGGCAGGCAAGACACAGGTCGCTCAGGGCATGGCCGCCGGCCTGGGGATCACGGCCCCCGTCACCAGCCCCACCTTCACCCTG
>CAYWPZ010000154.1:0-11447 GCA_964460135.1 uncultured Caldilineales bacterium
TCCGGCTTGACAATCAAGTGCTCGTAGACCAGCAGCCCAGATACCACCACCAGCCCCAGCCAGTAGGGCCAGCCCAGACCGGCCACGAAACCGAGCGCCGCCAGCAGAACGACGGTGAACACATGCGCAATCTGGGCCAGGCGCAGGGCAGCCGGGATGCCGAAGCGGGCCGGGATGCTGTACAGGCCCTGGCGACGGTCGATCTCCGCATCCTGGCAGGCGTAGATAAGGTCGAAGCCGCCGATCCAAACCGCCACCGCCGCCCACAGCAGCCAGGGGATGGGGCCGGCCAGATTCCCAGCCACGGCCGCCCAGGCCCCGGCCGCCGCCGCGCCATCCACCAGCCCCAACCACAGGTGGCACAGCCAGGTGAAGCGTTTGGTGTAGGCATAGCCCAGCAGACCCAACACGGCCAGAGGCGAGAGCAGAAGGACAAACGTATTCAGCTGCCAGGCCGCAAACAGCATCACCCCCAGGCTGACGAAGCCCGCCAGCCACACCGCCTGCTTGCTGATGCGCCCGCTTTGGATGGGGCGGCCGGCGGTGCGGGGATTGCGGGCGTCGATTTCGGCGTCGATGGCGCGGTTGAAGGCCATAGCGGCGGTGCGGGCCGCGGCCATGGCGACGCTGATCCAGACGAACTGCCGGGCAAGCGTGGCCCCAGCGATCGGGGCGACGAACGCGCCCATCTGCACCCAGGCCAGGGCCATGCCCAGATAAGCAAACGGCAGGGCGAAGACCGTGTGCTCGAATTTGATCATTTCGAGGAAGGTGCGGAGGCGGGGCATTTCCTATTCTATTTGGTGGCTTGTACTTGTGGTGGAAACAGTGCGATCAAGCCACGCAACGCGCGATTGACAGATTCAGAATCGGGGAAGTAAGCCTTCACATCAGGTTCCAGTTTGATCATATCTTGTTCCGGGGCATAATTTCTTGTTGTACTTGATCCATCAGCATGATAGATAGTGACAGAATAGCCCTCTTGAAACAAGTGATAGTACTTGCCGCGCACGCCGCCAGAAAGATCGTATTCTTGCAACATGTCATCTTGTAAAATACTATCTTGTTCATAGATGACTCTCACCTTTTTTGTAGCTCTACGGGCGCTAATGATCCGGAGTGTTAGGTCTCGCTCTGTGTATACAACAACGAGCAATCGTCCTGCCGGTGAAACGCCGATTTGGATGAAGCGGTCTTCGAGAACAGAATGTTGAGGATCAGAAATCGTTATCGCGAAAGAATCCGCAAAAACAGTGCCGGCCTCGTCGAAGCCGATGCCATGCTTTCTCAGATTCGCATTCGCTTTTTCCTCATGCCAAACAAGTTTTGGCATTCTTCGCAGTCCTAGATCGATACGAACTCCAGATGAATCGCCGTTTCAGGGCCCTGCAACCGCGTCGGTATCGCCGCCGGCGCCAGCTCGGCCGCCGTCATCGCCCGCTCGAAGGTGCGGACAAGGCGGTAGCGGCTGTCGCGCTGGGCGGGCGTGAAGCCAGCCTGGCGGATTTGCTCGTGCAGGCGATGGACGGTCATGCGCTGTTCCTGCTGGGTGTAGGCCGCGGCCTGGCTGACCACATTTTCCTCCAGCATGGTGCTGCCGAAATCGTTGGCCCCGGCGCAAAGGGCGCGGCGGGCGGTATCCAGGCCCTGGGTGGGCCAGCTGGCCTGGAAGTTGGTGAAATTGTCCAGGTAGATGCGGGCCACGGCATTGGTGTGCAGATACTCATCGTAGCCGGCGCCGTATTTGTGGCGGTGGCGGCTGCGGCCCAGGCTGTTGGTGTAGCTGAGTTGCGCCGTCCACATGATGAAGGCGGTGAAACCGTTGCCGTGGCCGGCCAGCGATTCGTCTTGCAATTCGCGCAGCCGTGTCAGACTGTTGAGGCGCTGCGGCATGGTTTCGTCGAAGCCAATGACCATGGTGGCGCTGGTGACCATGCCCAGTCCCTGGGCGATGCGCATGGCCTCGATCCATGCGGCCGTCTTGGTTTTCTTGGGCGAGATGCGGTCGCGCACATCGTCGTCCAGGATCTCAGCCCCGCCGCCGGGCAGTCCATCCAGCCCCGCCCGATTGAGCCGGGCCAGCACCTGCGCCATCGTCAGCCCTTCTAGCCGGGCGATGTTCTCGATCTCCGAGGGGCTGAAGCAGTCCAGTTCGATCTCGGGATAGGTGGCTTTCAGCCAGCGCAGCATGTCCTCGTACCATTCGATGCGCAGAGCGGGGTTGTGGCCGCCCTGCATGAGGATGCGCGTCCCGCCCCAAGCCAGCAGTTCTTCCACCTTCTCGCCGATCTGCTGCTTGCCCAGGACATAGACCTCGGGGTGGCCGGGCACGCGGTAGAACGAGCAGAATTGGCAGTCGGTGGTGCAGGCGTTGGTGTAGTTGATGTTGCGGTCGACGAGATAAGTGACCAGGCCGGGCGTCGTGCGCTGCAGGCGGAGGTCATGGGCGATGGCCATCACGGCTTCGGGGTCGGCCTGGGTGTAGAGGTGCAGACCCTCGTCCGGGGTCAGGCGCTCCCCGGCGGCGGCTTTGTGGAGGAGGTCGGTGGTGTTCATGGCAGTGTTGGAGGCCAGGTGGGATGCTGGCGATCATAGGCCGGAGATGCCGGCGACGGCTGTAGATTTTATCACATTCCCCCGTTTCCTATGCTTCCGCCCGCTCCTCCACCCGCCGCCACAGCAGCCAGGCCGACGCCGCCAGGGCGATGAGGGCGTAGCCCATGGCCGCCAGGAAGGCGATGTTCTCGAACAACCAGGTGGCCACGGCGTCGGTGGCGCCGCGGGTCATGGCTGCCACCATCACCCCCATGGCAAACACGCTGGCGCGGCTGCCGGGGCGCTGTTGGCCCAGCAGCGGGATGCTGCTCACGACCGTGTATTCCAGGCACATCGAGGCCAGCGCCAACCCCGTCACCACCAGCGCCAACGAGCGGTCGAGCCAGGGCATCAGGACCAGGATAAAGATGAAAGCCAGCACCCCGGCCGTCGTCCCCCGGCGTTTGCCGGTTTTGTCGATGATCAGGCTCGAGAGCACCGATCCGGCCAGCTCGGCCAGGCCGATGATGACGGCAATGCCGCCGATCTGCGCCGGGTCGAAGCCAAAACGCCGCTCCAGGTGCGCGCCCCAGACGACGAAGACGGTCTCGACGGCGATGAACACCAGGCCGCTGGCCAGCACTGCGGCCACGGCGCTGCGGTCGCGGACGATGCCAGCCAGCTGTGTGCGCAGGGTCAGAGGGTGGCGGCTGCTGCGCGGGGGGTCGCCGGGCATGACGAAGGCCAGGAGCAACAGGGCCGCCGCCGCCGCCAGCCCCATCAGCCGGAACGGCGTTTGCCAACTGACGGCGGCGATCAGCCAGCCGACCAGGGGCAGGAGGGCGATGCCGGTGATCGCCCAGGCGTATTCGACGATGGCCAGCGCCCGGCCGCGCATGGGGGCCGGCGAGTGTTCGCTGACATAGGCCTGCATCAAGGCGGTGTTGATGGCGTCGGATAGCCCCAGAAGCAGGAACGCCGCCGCCGCCATGGCCATGCCGTTGGCCCACCCCATCACCGTCATCCCCAGGGCCAGCAGGCCGAAACCGAACAATAACAGCCGGCGGGGGCCGCCGCGGTCGGAAAGATGGCCGAAGTAGGGGGCCAGGAGGATGGCGCCATTGCGCAGCGAGAGCAAGAGGCCCATTGCCGTCAGGGTCACGCCCAGGCCGGCGGCATAGGCGGGCAAGAAGGGGTACATCATCCGCACGCCAGTGTCGCGCACCAGCCGCACGACGATGGCCAGGAGCAAGAATTTTGTCAGTTCCCGCCCAACGAGGACGCCCACCGGTTGTTTCATGGGGTCGAGTGGTTATTGGTTATTGGGGCCTGATCACCCCTGGCCAACAACCGTCACAGCAGCGCTTTCACCGCCGCCAGGGCGGCATTGTAGTTGGGGTGCATGTCGATGTCGGGGCAGTACTCGCTGTGACGGACGATGCCTGTGCGATCGACCACCAGTACGGCGCGCTGGTCCAGGCGGAGGTCGCGCATGTGGGCGCCGTAGGCGTTGCCGATGGCCATATCGAAGGCATCGGAGACCATGAGGGCGGCGTCCAGGCCGGCGGCGGCACACCAGTTGCGTTGCATAGCCGGGAGGTCGGCGCTGATCGTGACCACCGCCACGTCGTCGTGGCCAGCCAGGGCCTCGTGGAAGCGTTTGGCTTGGGTCGAGCAGATGCTGGTGTTGAGGCTGGGGACGAAATTGAGTACCCGCACTTTGCCGGCGGTGTCGGCGATGACATCGAATTGCTCGAGGCCGAAGACGTTGGTGCGGCCGGCTGCGGCCGGGGCGGGCTGGCCCACCGGGATGGGGTCGCCCAGAACGGGGGAGATGGGGCGACCGGCAAGGGTGATGATGCGTTCGGGCATGGGAAGGGCGGGGTTTAGCGGTTTTTCATCCGGGGGTCAAGGGCGTCGCGCAGGCCATCGCCCAGGAGGTTGAAGCCGAGGACGGTGAGGGCGATGGCCAGGCCGGGGAAGATGATCAGGTAGGGGGCGGTGAACATCTGGTTACGTTCAGCGCCGATCATGGCGCCCCATTCGGGCGTGGGCGGCTGCGCGCCCAGGCCCAGAAACGAAAGGGCGGCGGTGTCGAGGATGGCCGAGGCCACGCCCAGGGTGGCGGCGACGATCAGGGGGGCCATGGCGTTGGGCAAGATGCCGCGCAACAGGATGCGGTTGGGGGGAGCGCCGATCGCCCGCGCCGCCGTGACGTATTCCTGTTCCTTGATCGAGAGTACGCTGGCGCGAGCCAGGCGGGCGAAGGTGGGGATCGAGACCAGCGAAACAGCCATCAGCGCCGTCAACAGGCCCACATCTTCGAAGCCCAGAAGTCGCTTCAGTCCGTCGATGATGGTGGTGAGGAGGCTGGTGTCCAGGGCCTGAAGGAGGGCGGAGTTGATGGCAATGGCCAGGATGAGGGCCGGAAAAGCCAATACGATGTCCATCAAGCGCATGAGGATGTTGTCGATGCGGCCGCCAAGATAGCCCGAGACGGCGCCGATCAGCGTCCCGGCAATGAGGGCGACGAAGACGACATAGAAGCCGACCCGCAGCGAAACGCGCGCGCCGTAGAGTACCCGGCTGTAGAGGTCGCGCACATTGCCATCGACCCCAAAATAATGTTCGGGCAAGGAGGCGTCGCACTGAAAGTTGCGCACGATGGGTAGCGGCGGCAGCCCATTGGCGGTGTAGATGCAAGGCGGCGTGCGACGTTTGACGTTGTCCTCGACGCCGATCAGCACCTGGAGGGGGTCATGGGTCGAGAGTTGGGGGGCGAAGATGGCGATGAGGACCAGGAAGGCGATGATGACCAACCCGACCTGGCCCGAACGCCGTCGCAAGAGGTCGCGGACGGCCTCGTACCACAGGCTATGGCTGCGTCGGGAGGGTTTGAATTTGAGGTCAACCGGTGGGGTGACAACGTCTGACGACGAGGCCATGCATGCGCTCCAGGTTCGAATCGGTCGGGGTCAAGAAAACGGCGGGCCTTCTATTTCAGGCGGATGCGCGGGTCGAGAAAGCCGTAGAGGATGTCGACGATGAGGTTGAGGAGCAGGAAGCCCACGGCGGTGATGAGGGTGAAGCCCTGGATGGGGGCATAATCGCGCGAGGTGATCGAGTCGAACAGGATGCGGCCCACGCCCGAAAAGCCGAAGATGGTCTCGGTGAGGACGGCGCCGCTGAGCAAGAGTCCCAGGGAAAGGCCGATGATGGTGACGACCGGCAAGAGGGCGTTGCGCAGGGCGTGGCGAAAGAGGACGACGCGTTCGTTGAGTCCTTTGGCGCGGGCTGTGCGCACGTAGTCCTGGGATGTCACTTCCAGCAGGCTGGAGCGGGTCATGCGGGCGATGATTGACATCGGGATGGTGCAAAGAGCGATGGCCGGGAGGATGAGGTGTTTGACGGCGTCGCCCAAGAGGTCGAGATCGGTGTGGACGATGGCGTTGAAGATGTACATGTTGCCGAGGAAACTTGCCAGACCGAAGAAGGCGCTGCCTTTTTCCAGGCCGAGGGTGTCGGGCAGCGAGGATACACTCATCCCGGCCGAGAGACGGCCCGACGGCGGCAAAGCAAAGGGTGTGTCTTTGAGGATGATGGCGAAGACGTAGGCCAGAAACAGCCCCAGCACGAAAACCGGCACGGAAAAGCCCAGCGTCGCCCCCATCATCGTCGCCACATCGACGATGGAATTCTGTTTGCGGGCCGAGATGATGCCCAGGGTGACGCCCACTATGATCGACAAGACCATGGCGGCAAAGGCCAGCTCGACGGTGACAGGCAGACGTTCGATGATCAGGTCGGTGACGGGCCGGCCGTAGCGAAATGACTGGCCCAAATCGCCGCTCAGGACATCGCGGAAGTAGATGCTGAATTGGGTCAGGATCGGTTTGTCCAGGCCATAGCGGGCATTGAAGGCGGCGCATGTCACTTCGTTGGCTTTCTCGCCCAGCATCGCCACGCAAGGGTCGCCCGGCAAGAGGCGAGCCAGGGTGAAGGTGACGAAGACGATGCCGATGAGGACGGGGATGGAGGAGATGAGGCGCTGAATGATGTACTTGGACATGGCCGGGGCGCGCTCGCGACGGCTATCGAGCCGAGATGACATGATGGGGCGCAGAACCCTGCGCCCCATCAGTCGGTGGTGAATCAGTTGGCGGAGGTGAGAAGCGAGGTCAGCGGTCTCATTCGGCGGGTGCGTTCTTGAACTTGGTGAAGTAGGCCTGGAAGTAGGTGAAGTCACCCACGCGACCCGTGTGCAGCGGGCTGGCCGCATCCCATTGGGCATCCCACGTGGCCACGACATCGTTGGCGTCGAACTCGCTGCCGTCGTGGAAGGTGACGCCGGGCCGCAGGTGGAAGGTCCACTCGGTGAGGTCGTCGTTGGCATCGTACGATTCGGCCAGGGCCGGTTCGACGTTGGTGGTGCCGACTTCGTACGAGAGCAGGGCCTCGTTCATCTGCTCGCAAGCGCGGAAGGTCTCGCCGTCGGTCTCGTCGGCGCAGTAAAGGCTGACCGGCTCGGCGTTCTGCATCCACACCAGGGTGTCGCCGCCGCAGTCGATGACGGCCATCTTTTCGCGCGTCAGGGGGCTGGAGTGGGCGCCGGTGCAGGCAGCCAGGAAGGCGTCGGCGCTGCCGCCGTGCGCGACCGGGATCATGGGCACATGCTGCTTGATCAGCTCATTGGCCTGGTCGTAGATCGGCTGGCGTTCGTCCTGGTCGGCCAGGGCGGCGGCCTGCTGGAGCGCGGCGATGATGTCGTCGTGCTTGTTGCCGAACTGCTTGCTGGAGCCGGCGCCGAAGTGATAGTCGAGGAAGTTGGTGGCGTCGGGGTAGTCGGCGCCCCAGCCCAGCAGGTGGAAGCCATTGAGTTGGCCGGCGTCGGCGGCATCGAGGTACGAGCCGGATTCCATGACCACGATCTCGGCTTCGACGCCGATTTCCTTGAGCTGCGCCTGGATGTCTTGGGCGACGACGCCGGGTTCGGGTAGGTAGCCGCGCACCACGTCGCGGTAGGTGATGGTGGTCTTGAAGACGCCGCTGGCATCGTAGACGCCTTCTTCGGTCAGGATCTTCTTGGCTTCATCGGGGTTGTACTCGTACCAGGTCACATCTTTGCTGTAGCCAAAGATGCTGGAGGGCATGAACTGGGTGGCGACAATGGAGCCAACCGGGTAGAAGGTGTTGACGATGCGTTCGCGGTCGATGCCCATGGCGAATGCCTGGCGCACGCGCTCGTTGTCGAACGGCGGATAGCTGTTGTTCATGCCAACGTAGAAGATGTTGGTGCCGGCGCGCGGGTAGAGCGTGAGGTTGGAGTCGCCTTCGATGACGGCGAAATCATCGGGGCCGGGGTTGTCGATGCCGTTGACGTTGCCCGATTGGAGTTCGAGCAGGCGTTGGGCGGCCTCGGCGCTCCAGCGGAAGACCAGTGTCTGCGCCTTCGCCTTGTCGCCCCAGTAGTTGGGGTTGGCTTCCATGATCAGCTGGTCGCCCTTGCGCCATTCCTTCAGCACATAGGGGCCGGTGCCGATGGCTTTCTCCAGCAGGTCGCCGGTGCCGCCGGTGGCTTCGAGGTATTCGGACGGGTGGATCTGCAGGGCGGTGTCGGCGGCTTTGGCCGGGAAGGCCGGGTCGGGGAAGCAGAGGGTGAACTTGACGGTCAGGGGGTCGATGGCCTCGATCGATTTGATCTCGCCGCCATAGTCGCAGCTGTCGACCGAACTCGACATGAGATCCATCGCCGGGGCTTCGGTTGGCTCCGGTTCGGGTGTGGCGGTGGGTTCGGGCGCTTTGGTCGGTTCGGGTTCGGGCGTGGGCGGAACGGGCGTCGGCTCGGCAGGCGCTTCGGTGGGGGCTGGCGCCGCCGTAGGTGCGGCAGCGCCGCCTCCGCAGGCTGCCGCCAACAGGGCAACCAGCACGAGGCCGGCGAACAAGGCCCAGATTCGATGCTTGGACATGTTTTTCTCCTCCTAAGTGAGAAAACGGGGTGAGAACGATGAGTGGTGGCCGCTATCGTCACAAGCGGGCGTCACCTGCAAGGGTAGGGCGATTATAGGAACGAGATGGGGCTTTGTCAAACGGTCGCTGGACAAAGGCCGCCGGACTAGGCTTCGAGCGTGGAGATGTCGCCGACCTCCTTGCCCAGGGCGCGGGCCTTGAGCACCCGGCGCATGATTTTGCCGGAGCGCGTCTTGGGCAGGGTGTCCACGAATTCGATTTTGGCAGGGACGGCGATGGGGCCGGTTTCATGGCGGACGTGTTCTTTTAGCTCGTCCACCAGCTTGTCCGAGGCCTCATAGCCGCTGCGCAGGATGCAATAAGACCAGATGACATTGCCCCGGATCTCGTCGGGCATGCCGATGGCGGCCGCCTCGGCTACGGCCGGGTGGCTGACCAGGGCGCTCTCGATTTCGGCTGTGCCCAAGCGATAGCCGCTGACTTTGATCACGTCGTCGATGCGGCCGATGATCCAGAAGTAGCCGTCCTCGTCTTTGCGGGCCGAGTCGCCGGTGAGATAGTAGCCGCGGTTGCGGAAGCGCTCGAAATATTGGGTCACATAGCGGTCGGGGTCGCCATAGACGGTGCGGGCCATGCCCGGCCAGGGGCGTTTGATCACCAGGTAGCCGTCTTCGTCCGCAGCCACGGGGTTGCCGTCCTCGTCCACGATTTCGGCCTCGACGCCGGGGAAGGGCTGGGTGGCCGAGCCGGGTTTGAGCGCGAGCGAGGGCACGGGCGTGATCATGAAGCCGCCGGTCTCGGTCTGCCACCAGGTGTCCATGATCGGGCAGCGGCGTTTGCCGATGACGTTGTAATACCAGCGCCAGGCTTCGGGGTTGATCGGCTCGCCCACCGTGCCCAGCAGTCGCAGCGAGGAAAGGTCATGGCGGTTGGGCCAGGCGTCGCCAAAGCGCATGAGGCCGCGGATGGCGGTGGGGGCGGTGTAGAGGATGGTGATCCCGTACTGTTCGATCATCTTCCACCAGCGGTTGGGGTAGGGGTGGTTGGGCGCGCCCTCGTACATGAAGCTGGTGGCGCCAGCAATGAGCGGCGCATAGACGATGTAGCTGTGGCCGGTGATCCAGCCTGGATCGGCTGCGCACCAGTAGCGGTCTTCTTCCTTGAGGTCGAAGACCCATTGCAGGGTGGTGGAGGTGAAGACCTGGTAACCGCCGTGTGTGTGCAGCAGGCCCTTGGGTTTGCCGGTGGTGCCCGAGGTGTAGAGGATGAAGAGCGGGTCTTCGGCGTCCATGACCTCGGTCTGGCATTGTGTGGAGGCGATGGGCAAGGCCATGAGGTCGTGGTACCAGTAGTCCCGGCCCGGCTCCATGTACACTTCCTGCCCGGTGCGCCGGACGACGATGACGTGCTCGACCACCGGCGAGCGGTGAATGGCTTCATCGGCCATTTTCTTCAGTTCGACAACCTTGCCGCGCAGCCAGGCTCCGTCCGTTGTAATCACCACTCTGCTCTGAGCGTCTTCGATACGGTCGGCCAGGGCCTGCTCGCTGAAGCCGCCATACACCACTGAATGCACCGCGCCCACTTTGGCGCAGGCCAGCATGGCGATGGGCAGTTCGGGGATGCGGCCCATGTAGATGGTGACGCGGTCGCCTTTCTTCACGCCCATGCTGCGCAGCACGTTGGCGAACTTGTTGGTCTCCTGCCACAGCCGCCAGTAGGAGAAAGTGCGCTTGTCGCCCGGCTCGCCCTCCCAGATGAGCGCCAGCTTGTTCTTGCGCCAGGTCTTGACGTGACGGTCGAGCGCGTTGTGGGCGATGTTGATCTTGCCGCCCACAAACCACTTGAAGAACGGCGCCTTGCTGCGGTCCAGCACCTTGTCCCAGCGCTGATACCACTCCAGCGTTTCGGCGCGTCTGGCCCAGAAGGCTTCGATGTCGCCCATCGCCTCGCGGTAGACGGCGTCGTAATCGCGCACGTGGGCAGCTTCCACGATGTCGTCAGACGGGTAGTACCACTCCCCGGTCGCCGGCGTAAACGTATCGTCGGACATGAAAACTCACTCCTTGAGGGTAGAAACAACCGCTGTTCAGGGTGTGCCGCAGCGTAAGAATAGATTGTCAGCCACGCGGGGAATTATACGCGAGGGCGGCGGCGGGGGGCAAAAACCAGCGAATTCAGTACGGCCTGCGGCACAGATCGCCCAGGATAGGCTGGAAGTGTTTCAGATTAGCGGTGTAGAGAGGGATTTGCAGGCGATAATTCACCGCAGCAATTAGACAGTCAAAAGAGTCAATATTGTGACTCAGGTTGAAAGCAATCAGCTTCTCAGTTGCCCAAACGGTATCCTCAGGCGTCAACTCGAGCGTTTCGAAACGCTTCAGCAGATTGAGAGCCTGCCGCTGTGCGCTGCGATCCCGCGCGCCTTCGATGAATTTCCATCCAGACGATACGGCTGACGCCAGGCGCAGACTGGCCCTCGAACCACGCGAGCGCAGGGACATAGCCGCGCAGCAAGTCAACAACAACCGACGTATCCAGGGTTGCATTTACCATTGGCGACGCTCGCGCCGCCTGCTCTTCTGCTCATTCACCCACTCGCTCCCGCTGCTGATCGCGTCGTCAGCCCAGGTGCCGGTCAGCCCCTGCGCGATCATTTCCGCAGGCGAAAGAGGCGCAGCGGTCATAAACACTGCGATCTCCTCGTCGGTGAAGGCGGCACTGGTGCCGGGTGGCGGCTGATCGCGCCTGAACGACGCTGCCAGCGCCTCGATCATGGCGATGCGCTCATCTGGCGGCAGGCGCAGCGCCTGTGTGAGCACATCATCGAAGGTAGGGGAGTTGTCGTTAATCATGACCAGACATATCCGCTAAGCCGTGAGCCACGCGGGGAATTATACGCGAGGGCGGCAGCGCGGGGCAATAACCAGGGAATGGCACAGCAG
>CAYWPZ010000155.1:0-1440 GCA_964460135.1 uncultured Caldilineales bacterium
AGGCGAAGGACGACAAGCCCCGCCCTCCGCCCTCGGACTAACTCAGCCCATACAACGACTTCACCGCGGCGTAGACCCAACTCATCTCGCGCTTGGGGTAGCGCTGCGAGAGGTGGCGCATCAGGTTGGGGAGGTCGCGCACATCCAGGCCGGATTCTTCCACCGCCTGCCGCAGCCAGGCGCGGCGCTGCATCTCGACCGTGAAATCGAGGAACTCGCGCTGGATCAGGTCGGCTGCGCCTTCGATTTCGCGCGGGTCATAGTCGGCCTCCAGCATGGCCTGCAGGTCTTCCACCCGGCCCAGCGAGAAGTCGTAGCCGTTTTCCAGCATCTTGTGCAGGGCTTGCAGGATGGTCTCTTTGCTGATCGTGGCGCCGCTGGCCCAGTGGATTTCCTCGATCGAGGGCGGTTTGCACTTCCAATAGGCGGCGATCTCGGTGGATGAGAGGACGATGATGGCGCCTTCTTGGGTGAAGACGCCCTCGCCGGCCGACTGGTTGGCGGCTTCCATGCGTTCCTGCCAGCGGCGATAGGCCTCGGCCAGACCGGCGGCGTTGGGCGCGGCCACTTCGAGGGTAGGGATAAGGTCGAAGCCGTAGCGGGCGGCGATGTCGGCCAGACGGCGAAAGCTGGCGACTTTGCGATGGCGGACGGCGGTGTGCAGGGTCAGGGCCAGGGGGGTGTCGTAGCGGACGAGGTGGGGGTTGCGATAGCCCCACAGCTCGAAGATGAGGACGGCGTCCTGCACCCGCACAGCCTCCTCGACCGGCGCCCGGTCGGGCATGGCTTCGTCCAACAGGCCCCACCAGTCGCCCCAACGGCTGGCCGCCAGCACCGGTTGCAGCCGGGTGCGAGGGATCACCTCCAGCAGGTTGCCGGCTGCATCCTTGAGCGGGTAGAAGATGATGGCGGTGCCATCGAGTTTGAGGGTGAAGCGGGCATCGACGGTGTTCTGGGGGACGCTGATCGAGACGATGGCCCGGCCGTCGCGGTCGAATTCGTAGGGATAGTGGATTTTGGGCATGGCATAGACGAATTCCAGCCGCTCTTGCCCGGCCAGCTCGGTGATGGCCAGCATGCCCAGCTTCTCGCTCTCGTGACGACAGATGTAGCCGGCAAAGGGGATGCCGCCCGGCGAGGCGACGGCGAACGGCTGCCAGTAGCGGGGGCCGGTCTGGGTGATGGCTGTGATCTGTTCGAGCATTTGCTTCTCCCTGGCGCGGCCACGAAGGGCAGGCGCGGGGTGATCTTAACATATCCCCGGCCTTCGGCTATACTTTGGCAGGTCGCAGGTCGCAGGTCGCAGGTCGCAATCTCCAATTACCAATAACCAATCTCCAATCTCCAATCTCCAATCTCCAATAACCATGCTCCCCCCCCCCCGGCCCCGCATCGACCACCCCCGCCCACGGGCTGGCGGCCAGCCGCGGCCAACGGGAC
>CAYWPZ010000155.1:1450-11422 GCA_964460135.1 uncultured Caldilineales bacterium
TCTGCCCCTGCCCGCCTGGGAGATCGAAACCCTGCGGCCTTTTGTGCAAGTGACGACGCCGCAACCGGGCGTGATGGCCTTCCTGGAGAAGTTCAGGTGGATGACCGGTGTGCTGGCCGACTACGACGCCTGCTGGCGGGTTGCCTATGAGAACGTGGAGGATGCCAGGGACGAGGGCATCGCTTATATCGAGCTGCGTTTCAGCCCGGTTTTCATGGCCCAGGCGCACGGGCTCGACCCGGCCGGGGTGGTGGCGGCGGTGTGCGACGGGGTGGAGGCCGGGGCGCAGGATATGGGCGTGCGCGCCAAGCTGATCGGCATCATCAGCCGGCACTTTGGGCCGGAAAGCGGCTGGCGAGAGCTTGAGGCGCTGCTGAGCCAGCGCGACCGGCTGGCGGCGCTGGATCTGGCCGGGGACGAGGCCAACTGGCCGGGCGAGTTGTTCGTCGAACACTTCCGCCGCGCCGGCGAGGCCGGCTGGGGGATCACCGTCCATGCCGGCGAGGCGGCCGGGCCGGAGAGTATCTGGCAGGCGCTGCACGGGCTGGGCGCCACGCGCATCGGCCACGCCACCCGCGCCGGCGAGGACCCGGCCCTGCTCGACTATCTGGCCGAGCACGGCATCGGCATCGAGGCCAACCTGACCAGCAATGTGCAGACCAGCACCGTGGCCGACTATGCCTCGCACCCGCTCCGTTCCTGGCTCGACCGCGGCCTGCTGGCCACGATCAACACCGACGACCCCGGCATCAGCGCCATCGACCTGCCCTACGAATACCGGGTGGCCGCGCCCGCCGCCGGCCTGACCCCCGCCCACATCCGCCAGGCGCAGGCGAATGCGTTGGCGATTGCGTTTTTGAGCGATGAGGAGAAAGAAGCCTTGAAAGCGCCTCGTAGTAACGACTTGAGTCGTTCTGCCTATGCATAGCGACTGAAGTCGCTACTACAAGTCCTATCGTGTGATAAGATACAGCTATGTCCGGATCGCTTGACCACCCCCACGCCTCCCTTGCGGCTCTGGAAGAGCAGCGTGCCAGCAAACAGCGCTTGCGCGACATCGTTGCGGGGCAATTGAGTCGCTTCCCACCGGGCGGCGAGCCGCCGGAGAAGGTTCTCCAGCTCGAGGAACTCAAACGGGACATCGAAAGAGTTGAGGCCGAAATCGACGCACTACGGGCCGCGGAAACGACCAGGGATGAGATTTCATCGGGCCAGGCGACAAAGAGAGGCCATCCCCAAGACCTGCCGGGCCTGGACAGTTCCATGTCGATCGCACCCACGAGTTGATCTTGCTGGACAAGATTCTCGATCCGCAAGCGCGTCGGCGAATCTTGCTGTTGCAAGCGCCGCCCGGCTTTGGCAAAAGCCTGTTGCTTGATCAGTACGAAGAACGGCTGCTGGAACGGCAAATTCCCTATGCCCGCCTGGATTTGAGTAAGCAAGGTTTTGGTGTGCTGGATTTCCTGCGCTATCTGTGCGATGAGTGGGGTCGTACAGATTTCGGGCGTTGTATGAGTGCGATGGAGCAGTTTACCGCTGGCGCCAGCCCGGCAGAGCGGCGGGAGCGGATCGGGAAGCTGAGCGAAATTTGGCTTCAGGACTGCCAGAGTTGGTTACAGGACAAGCCGCCAGCCGTTATCATCGTCGATGCCTACAATGTCGAGGCAGCAAGCGAGCGTTTGGTCACGGTCGATCCTGAATTGCGCGACTGGCTTGAAGCGACTTTTCTTTTGCAGGTGCGCCGCACGCCGGGTCTACGCTTGGTGCTGGCCGGCCAGCAAGTCCCGCCGCCGCACGGGAGCTGGGAGCGTTACTGTTTTCGCCACACATTGGCGCCCATCTCCAACCCTGTTGATTGGATGGAATGGGTGGGCGCCGTTGGCTGGAGGATCAGCCACGAGGTTGTCAGCGCCTTCTGTCACAGCACGCGCGGCCATCCCCTGCAGATGGCGATGATGTTGCAGGGTTTGGCGGGATGGGAGAGTCAGACATGAACGACGCCCCCCTGCCTGCCGAAGGCATGGCCGACCTTACCCGTCGCTTCCTGGCCGGCCTGCCCCCTGACCTGGCCACGGCGCTGCGCGCAGCCAGCGTCCCCCACTGGTTCGACGCCGGCGTGCTGGCGGCGATATTGGACATCGACCAAGATACCGCCGTCCGGCGCTGCGAAAGCCTGCAAACCCTGCCCATGCTGCGGCGCTTTGGCGACAACGGCCTCACCGTGCACGAGCTGACGCGCGGCCCCATCCTGGATGAGCTGTGGACGAACGAGCGCGACACCTACCGCCTGTGGAGCCGCCGCGCCGCCGACCATTTTGCGGCGCTCGATGCCGGCGATCCATTGGCCATACTCAACGATCTGCTTCGACGACTTGACCCGGCGAAAGCTGAGGTGCAGAAGGCCAAGCAAAGCGCCAATCCCCAGGCTCGCATCGAAAGCATCTACCACCGCCTGCTGGCCGACCCCGAACAGGGCGCGGACGAGGTATGGAGTTGGGGCGCCGAATGGCACAACACCTTTCAATATGCGCTGCTGCACAGCCTGATCCAGGCCGGATTGGAGCACGACCGCGCCGGCCGGCTGGCGGGACGGGCCAAGGGCTGGGTGTATTATCTTCACGGGCTTTTGCAGACCATCTACAACGAATACCGGGCAGCACGCGAGGCCCTGGAAATCGCCGCTGCTTACACCGGCGGCGACCGGCAGCTCGAAGCCAACTGCATCCAACGCCTGGGCGACGTGCATCTCCGTCTGGCCGAGTACGCCGAGGCCCGCCGCCGCTACGAGCAAGCCCTGCCCGTGTACCGGGACATCGGCGACAGACTGGGCGAAGCCAACTGCATCCAAAGCCTGGGCGACGTGCATCTCAGTCTGGCCGAGTACGCCGAGGCCCGCCGCCGCTACGAGCAAGCCCTGCCCGTGTACCGGGACATCGGCGCCAGACTGGGCGAAGCCAACTGCATCAAAAGCCTGGGCGACGTGCATCGGATGCTGGCCGAGTACGCCGAGGCCCGCCGCCGCTACGAGCAAGCGTTCGACCGTTTTCTTGATCTGGGTCTCCCCAATGATGCAGTCGGTGTGCTCGTCAGTCAGGCCGGCATATACGAACGACAGTATGACTATGAGGCAGCGCTGCCACTGTACGTGCGCGCCGTTGAATTAGCCCCTGATAACCCAATGTGGTATCGCAACCGCGCCAGTGCCTATCTCAACCTGAAGGACCCAGCCGGCGCCGCCGCTGATATCGAGACCGCCGCCCGCCTGCAGCCCGACCACCCCTACCTGCACCTGCGCCGCGGCGACCTGGCGATCCTACAAGGCGACTACGACCGGGCGCTGGCCGAGTTTGCTGCTTTTGTGGCCGCTTTCCCCAGCAACAACGGCGGCTATTTCTCCAAGACCCGCGCTCACCTGCTGCGCGGCGACTCTGCTGCCGCTCTTGCGGCCCTTGACCAGGCTCTTGCCCTCACTTACGAAGCCCAGGATGTGCGCGACGCCATCTACGAGATGGAACAACTCCAGAGCGAGCACGGCCATCTGCCCGGCCTGGCCGAGGCATTGTCTCGCCTGCGCGCCTGGAGACGGCAGTAGAAGAAGGGGTCGAAGCGCGCTGACCCGAAGGTTAGAGCAAACCCTGCTCAAGATACGCGCACAACGTGCGAATCAACCGGCGATGTCGCTGAGAGGCGAATGCACCAATCCCCCCCGGCGACATCGTGATCGGCGACGACGCCAAGAAAACCAAGACGAATAAGTGACGTCGCCAACAAACCGCTTTGCTCGAAATCGTCATCCCCTCGTTCGATGATTTCATCGAAGCCGAGAACTTGTTGGCGCAACTGTGTACTGATTGCACAGACCAATAAGTCTCCAAAGGGCGACATCTCGGCCAAGATAACAGCACCGTGAGCGGTCGGTGCGCTCGCAGCGCTCCGACCGCTGGCTCTACATCTCCTCCTGCACGCTGTAGCGGAACTTCTTGCGCGCCTCCAGCATCGCCCGGCGCAGGATCTCGTGCACTTCCTGCACATTGGTCACATTGCGCAGCACGGTCTCGGGCAGGGTGGGGTCAGAACTGCGCAGGGTGATGTCGCCGATGTTGAGGGCGCGCTCGCTCAGGCTCTGGTCGTGGTCGATATCCTGGATGCGGATTAGCTCGATGTCATCCCGATCCTTGGCCAGCAGGCCGCGGATCACCCGCACCCGCTCGCTGGTGATCTGGTAGAGGGTGTTCAGCGAGAGGAAGGGCCGCCCCTCCCACAACACCCGCTCCTCGTCGTGCAGCGGCAGGGTCGAGGCAGCCACCTGGCGATCGGGCAGCCCGGCCTCGCTCAGGGTGTCGTCGATGGCCAGCAACACGCCATCGGCGATGGCATCCACCAGGGCGTTGAGCTGGTCATTGGGGATGGCGGAGACGGAGACGCCGCTCTGGGCGATGGACTGCCAGACGCGGGCGGTGACTTTGGCTTTGGCGTCGGTGGGGTTCATTGGGAGACGGAGGGAGGGAGTTCGTAGTAACGACGGGTTGATTACAGGCCGGCGAGGGCCTGGTCGATGATGGCGTCGAAGCTGCTGGCCGGCTGGGCGCCCTTGACTTCCTGGCCGTTGATGAAGAAGGTCGGGGTCGAGTTCACGCCCAACTGGACGGCTTCTGTCTTGTAGCGGTTCACTTCCGGCAATTTCTCGCCGCCGTCGAAGCACTGATTGAACTGCGCCATGTCCAGCCCCACGGCCTGGGCGATGGTCTTCAGGTTGGCTTTGCTAAAGGTTCCCAGGTTCTCGCCGTTCTGGTTGGCGTAGACGGTGTCGTGGAAGGGCCAGAATTTGTTCTGGTCGCTGGCGCAAAGGGCGGCGGCGGCGGCATCGGTCGACTCCTGGCCGATGAAGGCGTAGGGGTGGAACTCGTAGCGCACGTTGGCATTAGTGGCGTAGCGCTCGATCAGCAACGGCATGGTGTTGATGGCATGGCGGCCGCAGAACGGGCACTGGAAGTCGCTGTATTCCTTGATCACCACCGCCGCCCCTTCTGGCCCGCCCCAGGCCAGGCCGCTGGCGTTGGGCGGGTTCTCGGTGCTGACATCCTTGAGCTCGAGCGGCTGCGGCCGGTTGACCCAGAAGATGAGGGCGATGACAAGGATGACGCCGGCGGCGATGACGCCGTAGGCGATGATGCGATTGCGTTTGCGCTGGGCCTCGCGCTGCTGCCGGGCTGTGCGGCGGCTGGCAGCGACCGATGGCGTGGAGGCAGCGGCGGCAGGGGGGGAGGGCTGGGCGGATTTGGGCTTGCTTGCGGGCCTGGTGTTTTGTTTGGTCATGGTTTGGGGATCAAGCGGGACGATGGGATGGGGATGAGGAGACGCCTCACCCGGCCTTATTGTAAGTGTCAGGTGTCAGGTGTCAAGTGTCAGAGCTTGTCGCTTGTCCTGAGTGAAACGAAGGATCGCAAGTGTCAAGTGTCAGGTGTCAAGTTACACCCCCACCACATGACACATGACACTTGACACCCCTCACCCGCTCCCCCACCTCGGCTCAGGCCGGGGCCAGCTCGCCGGCCGGGAACAGGGCCATGACGAAGGCAGCGCCAGCTTGCAGCGCCGCTTTGTTGGCAGGCAGCAGCGCCCGATGCCGCTCTGGCAAGTGCGCCTCCAGCGCCCGCTCGATGGCCGCCAAGGGCAGCAACTCGGTCGCGGCCAGCATGGCCCCCAGCATGACGGCATTGGTCAGGCGCAGATGGCCGTGCTGTTCGGCAATGTCGTTGGCCGGGATGAGGATGACATCGATGTCATGGCGCTGGATGGGACGCTTGACAAAGGAACTGTTGGCCACCAGCAGGCCGTTGGGCCTGACCACGGGCTCGTATTTGTCGGCCGAGGGCAGGTTCATGGCCAGGGCCAGGTCGGGGTTCCGCACCAGGGGCGAGCCGATCGGCTCGTCGCCGAGCACCACCGTGCAGTGGGCCGTGCCCCCGCGCATTTCGGGGCCGTAGGAGGGTATCCAGGTGACATGCAGCCCCTCATCGTTGGCGGCGTAGGTGAGCAACTGCCCGGCAAACAGGGCGCCTTGCCCGCCAAAACCGGAGATGATGATTGATTTTTCCATGTTTCCTTGCCTACCTTGCCAACGCCTCATGCACTTTGAAATCGCCCAGCGGATAGGCCGGGACCATGTGCTCGCGGATCCAGTCCATGGCCGTGAGCGGGTCCACACCCCAGTTGGTGGGGCAACTGCTGAGGATTTCGACGATGCCCAGGCCCAAGCCCTGGATCTGGGCCTGGAAGGCCAGTTCGATGGCCTTCTTGGTCTTGCGGATGTCGGCCACGGCGTGCATCGAGCGGCGGGCGGCAAAGGCCACGCCCGGCATCATCGCCAGCATCTCGGTGATGTGCAGGGGCGAGCCTTGCAGCCGGATGTCGCGGCCAAAGGGCGAGGAGGTCGTCACCTGGCCGGCCAGGGTGGTGGGGGCCATCTGGCCGCCGGTCATGCCATAGACGCCGTTGTTGACGAAGATGACGGTCAGATTTTCGCCGCGGGCGCAGGCGTGCAGGATCTCGTTGGTGCCGATCGAGGCCAGGTCGCCGTCGCCCTGGTAGGTAAACACGATCTTGTCGGGCAGGGCGCGCTTGACGCCCGTGGCCATGGCCGGGGCGCGACCGTGCGCGGCCTCGCAGCCATCGATGTTGAAATATTCGTAGGCAAACACGGCGCAGCCCACCGGCGAAACGCCAATGGTGCGCTGGCGCAGCCCCAGCTCGTCGATCACCTCGGCCACCAGGCGGTGGATGATGCCGTGCGTGCAACCGGGGCAGTAATGCGTCTGGGTGTCTTTCAGCGCTTCCGGGCGCCGATACACTACCTGCAGCGCCTCCAGATCAAGCCGGGGCGGGGCGATGGCGGCGGGGGCGGGAAGGGTGGCAAGCGTCATGGGTTTTTCTCCTTTCAGATCACGATGCGTTCGGGCTGGTGGCCGTTGCGGCCCCGCGCCAGGCCGCTGAGGGTGTTCAGGGCCGGCAGGATGTCGTCGGGCAGGGGGATGACGCCCCCCATCCGGCCCAGAAAGTGCACCGGCGCCCGGTCTTTGACGATGGCCCGCACATCCTCCAGCATCTGCCCGGCGTTCATCTCCACCACCAGCACCCCCTTGACGCGACCGGCCAGGGCGTCGAGTTGGGCCTGGGGGAAGGGCCAGAGCGAGATCGGGCGGAACAGCCCGACCTTCATGCCGGTGGCCCGCGCCTGGCGCACGGCCGACTGGGCAATGCGCCCGACCGTGCCAAAGGCGACGATCAGCAACTCGGCGTCGTCGGCCTGGTATTGGGCGTAGCGGGTCTCGTTGGCGGCGATGATGGCCAACTTCTCTTGCAATTTCAGGTTCAGCGCCTCCAGTTTGGCCTCGCTGAGATAGAGCGAGGTAATGACCCGGTTGCTGCGCCCGGCGGCGCCGCTGAGCGCCCAGTCGGGTCGCTCGCCGCCGAGCGGCTTGAACGGCGGCATTTCCACCGGCTCCATCATCTGGCCCAGGCTGCCATCGCCCAACAGGGTGACGATGTGGCGATACTTGAAGGCCAGGTCGAAGGATTCGTAGATCAGGTCTACGGCTTCCTGGACGGTGGCGGGGGCGAGGACGATGGCGTGGTAGTCGCCGTGGCCGGCCGATTTCACCATCTGGAAGTAGTCGCCCTGGCTGGGCTGGATATTGCCCAGGCCGGGGCCGCCGCGCATGATGTCGACGATGACGGCGGGGACTTCGCTGGCGGCGATGTAGCTCAGCCCCTCTTGCATCAGGCTGACGCCCGGCGAGGAGGATGAAGTCATGGCCCGGGCGCCGGTGCAGGCCGCGCCATAAACCATGTTGATGGCGCCGATCTCGCTTTCGGCCTGCAAGAAGGCCCGATCCAGCGCCGGCATCCGCCGCGCCATGTACTCGAGCAATTCGGTTTGTGGGGTGATGGGATAGCCGAAGAAGGCCTCGCAGCCGGCGCGCAAGGCCGCCTCGGCCAGGGCCTCGTTCCCTTTCCAAAGTTCCTTGGCCATATTGATTCTCCTTCCTGGCAGGGTCAGGCGGCGCGGGCGGCGGCTGGGCCGCGCGCGGGCTGGGGAAAGCGAAAGACGGTGAAGACCACATCCGGACAGACCACCGCGCAGACAGCGCAGCCCGTGCAGTGGTGGTCGCGCTCGATCAGTGACACCGGCCGGTAGCCGCGGGCGTTATAGGCATCCTCCATCTGCAACACCCCCTGCGGGCAGTGATGGACGCACAGTTCGCAGCCCTTACAGCGATTGCGGTCGATTAGAACAGTGCCTCTTGCTGGCATTGGCTTACCTCGTGCAGAAAAATAAGACCCCGTCCGCGGTGATCTGTGAATAGCCCGCCCAACCGCGACCGCCGGAAAGGAAGGTCGAGATCGGAGAGCAGTGCGAACGGGGTCAGCGCTTGCATCGCCATTGATGCGAGTCGATTCACATCATCATTCTGGCATAGTTCGAGGCGCGGCGATATGATCTAGAACAGGTTTGGGGTTGCGATTTCAATCGCGCTTTGCGGTCATGACCGGCAAGCTATCCGCCGCCTCCGGCTCCACATCAGGCGCTTTGGCCAGGACGGCCAGTAATTTGGCGCGACTTCCCCGCTGGGCGCGTTCTTGCAAGTAGGTTTTCGTATTGATCGCAGCCATCTTTTCGGCGACGGCCAGGGTGATGAACTGATTGATCGAAATCCCTTCTTGCTCGGCATAAAGGCGCAGTTGCTCATGGACGGAAGTAGGCAAACGCAAACTCAAGACGCTCATCGAGCCTCTCCAATTAAACTAAAGTCACTTCGGGATCAGAAGTTTTGGCAATGACGATAGACCATAGACGATGGACGATCAGCCCGCCTGAGTGGGGGGAATCTACTATCGTCTACCGTCCATCGTCCATCGTCACACCAGAAACGAAACTCATGTTTTCACAGTGACTTCAGTTTAATTCAAGGCGATATCGCATCAGCACTTCCTCATATTCCAACGCCAACGCTACGGAAATATGCACCTCAAAGCTGTCTGTGCCGAACAGGGAAAGCAATTTCGCGGAAGCGCCGCGACGGGAACGCTGTGCGGGAATGAGGACATTGCTATCCAAGACAATTTGGGGCGTCGCCATGGCAGTATTGTAGACAATACCGACCGACTCGGCAAGCGCGACGATGGCGACAACGTCACCTTCATCTCACATGGGCGGTGGAGACACGGCTCAATCTCCCTTTTCGAGCATTCGTTTGTCCGGCAATCTGGTTCGTGGTAGCATTCGCCGCCAACGTCCCCCGTGGAGGAGCGAGCACGCCCACGTGCGACCACACGTCTATGAAGGAGCAGCCGGCATGAAGCACAAATTGCGAGGTTTCAAGCGCAGCGCCATCACCCTCGACTACGACCTCTACCGGGTCGAAGCCGCGATCCCTGGCGTCGTCGGCGACCAACTGAGCGTCATCGACATCTGGCCGGACGGCGTCGATCGCACGATCCTGTTCGTCCACGGCTATCTGGGCTGCGCCGATACCTGGGAGCACCAGATCAACCACTTCGCCAACCGCTACCGCGTGGTTGCGCCCGACCTGCGCGGCCACGGCCAAAGCGACGCCCCCTCGACGCAATACACCATGCCCGAGCTGGTGGCCGACCTGCACAGCATCAGCAAACAACTCAAGCTGCCAGAGAAATTCGTGCTGGTGGGGCATTCGTTCGGCGGCTCGATCTGCACCGAATACGCCATCGCCCACCCCGAACAATTGGAACGCCTCGTCCTCATCGCCACCGCTGGCGAATACCCCCTGCCCCGCCTGCTCTCGCTCATCTATCGCCTGCCGGCCGCCTTCTTCCGGCTGTGGTGGCAGTATCGCCCCCGTTGGAACGCCGAGGTCATCGCCTTCAAACGCATGATGACCAACAACCTCATGCGCTGGCGCGGCTGGCCGCTGCTAGAAAGAATCACCGTTC
>CAYWPZ010000156.1:0-11333 GCA_964460135.1 uncultured Caldilineales bacterium
GGCGCTCGACCTGCTGGGCAATCTGATTTCCTTCTGGACGCCCGATGACGACGCCATCCACAAATTCGGCGCCCTGGCCCTGGCCGCGGATGGTTCGCTCTGGCTGGCGGATGAACAGCCCGCACGCCTGCTGCGGCTGCGCTTCGACGGCGAGACCTGGCAGCAGATGGGCGCGCTGGGCGGCTTGGTGTCCGGCCCGCCCAAGGCCCTGGCCGCCCGCGCCGATGGCTTGCTGGCTGTGGCCGCGGGCGACCAGGTGCTGATCCTCGACCCGGAACGAACCGACCCCATCATCTCTACCTGGTCTGCGCCCAATGACGGCAGCCCCGGCCCCTTCCGCCAACCCGCAGCCCTGGCCTTTGGCCCTGATGGCGATCTGGCCGTGGGCGAGTCAGGCAACCAACGGGTGAGTTTCGTGCACCGGCCGGCGATCTGGCGCCTCTGGCTGCCCATGCTGGCGGCGTCGGTGCCATGAAGCCGCTACGATAATAACCTTCATTGGCGCACAAGCTGGCCGCCTTTGACCGCAACGACGAGTGGGATGTGTATTCCTACCAGCGCACACCTCCTCTGTTGCAGTGGCTGCCGCTACTTATGCGATAAGGAATTGGGCTTCATCCCCCCGGCCGGATCACATTCCGCTCCGTCTCCTTCAGCAGGTGATCGACCACGGCCTTGACATCGCCGCCCGATTCCTGATAGACGCGCAACTGCCGCTCGGCGCTGGAGCCGTGTTCGAGGATGTTGTAGATCTTCTCGATATAGGGGCGGCTGCCCAGCGTCTCGACATAAGGATCGACCAGGCGCAGCAGCTCGCGGATCAGCCAGCGGGCAGGGCGTTCCTCTTCTTTGCCCCAGTCGATGAATTTGCCGTCCAAGCCGTAGCGGATGGCCCGCCAGCGGTTCTCCTCGATCAGGTCGCGGCGGTAGATGCGGAAGGTCATGTTGCGCTGGCGCAAATCCCACAGCCACGCCACCACTGCCTGTAATAACGAGGCGATGGCTACGGCCTCGTCGATGGTGGTGCAGGCGTCGCACATACGGAATTCGAGCGTGGGGAAAGAGAAGTGCGGGCGCAGGTCCCACCAGATTTTGCTGCCATCGGGGATGCAGCCGGTGCTGACCAGTGTGCCCACAAAACGCTCGAAGGCGATCCAGTCGGGGAAATAGTCGGGCAGCCCGGTGCGGGGGAAATCAGAGAAGATCACCGAACGGTAGGACTTCAGCCCGGTATTGCGGCCATTCCAGAACGGCGACGAGAACGAAAGCGAGGCGACATGCGGCACCATGTAGCGCATGACGTTCATGCAGTCGATGGCAAAATCGCGGTCTTCGATGCCGACATGGACGTGCATGCCGAAAATGAGCAGCCGTTGCGCCAGCATCTGCATTTCCTCCATCACGCCGTAGTAGCGCTCTTTGGGCGTCACCTCCTGCTTCATCCAGTGCGAAAAGGGGTGCGTGCCCGCCGAAGCGATTTTCAGCCCCTGCCGTTCGGCCAGATGGCAGATCGTACCCCGTTGCCGCGCCAGTTCCTCGTACAGTTCGCCTGGCGTATGGCAGACCTTGGTGCCCAGCTCGACCTGCGATTGGTGCAACTCGGGCTTCAGTTCCCGCTCGACCATCACGCCCTCGTCCAGGAAGTGGGTGATGTAGGACTTCAGTTCCCGGCTATCCGGGTCGATGATCTGGTATTCTTCTTCGACGCCCAGGGTGAGGGAGGGTGGTTTGCGCGACATGGGATGCCTCGGGTGGGTGCTGGTGGGAGGGAGGCGTGAAAGGCGGGCCGTGGCGAGCAATCATACTATAAATGGACGGCGCGCCAAAGGGCGGTGCGCGCAGGTCAGAGGTTGTATTGCAGCGCCAAGATCGCTGCCTGTGTGCGATCGGCGACGCCCAAGTGGGCAAGGATGCGGCTGACATAGTTGCGCACCGTGCCCTCAGAAAGCGAGAGTTGTTGGGCAATAGCGGCGTTGCTGAAGCCGCGCGCGATCAAGGCCAGGACTTCGAGGTCGCGCGGACTCAACCCGGCCAGCAGCGCGGGTGCAGGCGGCGCCGGGCGCTGCGCCACCTGCGCGAACAGTTTTCCTGCCACCGCCGGAGCGACCGACGTCTGCCCTGCCGCCGTCTCGCGGATAGCTTGCACCAAGTCTTCGCCCGGCGGGTCTTTTAGCAGGTAGCCGGCCGCGCCGGCGCGGATGGCGTCGAATACCCATTCGTCGGCGTCGTAGGTGGTCAGCGCCAGCACGCGCAGCTCTGGCTGCTGCTGCCGCAGCGCGCGCGTGGCCTGGACGCCGTTCATGCGCGGCATCTTCAGGTCCATCAGCACGACATCCGGGGCCAGGCGGGCTGCCTGGACGAGGGCCTCCTCGCCGTCGCCTGCCTCGCCCACGATCTCGACGCCGGACGCAGGGCCGAGGATGGCGCGGATGCCCTCGCGTACCAGGGCCTGATCATCCACCACCAAGACGCGGATCACGGCCCCACCTCGACGCTCAAACGAACAACCGTCCCGCGGCCTGGCCGGCTGTCGATGTGCAAATGGCCGCCGATCAGCCTGCTGTGCTCGGCCATGCCCACCAGACCGAAGTGACCGTTGGCGGCGGCGAGCGTAGGCTCAAACCCCCGGCCGTCATCGGCGACGGTGAGGGTCAGGTGGGCGCCGTCGCGTCTGAGCGCCAGTTCCAGGCGCCGGGCGCCGGCGTGTTGGGCGGCGTTGGTCATGGCCTCGCCGGCAATGCGGTAGACGCCCTGCTCGACGCTTGCGTCCAGGCCTGGCAGTCGTTCGGGCAGGTCAAGGTTGAGAGCCAGGCCGGCGCGTTCGGCCGTTGTTTCGGCCAGCGTTTGCAGCGCCAGGCACAGGCCCAGGTCATCTAGCGGGCGAGCGCGAAGCGACTGGATGGCCCGCCGCGCCTCGACCAGGCCCTGACGGGTGGTCGCCAGCGCCTTTGTTTGCAGGTCGCGGGCGGCGACGGGGTTTTCATCCCACTGTGCCCTGGCGCCTTCGAGTTGCACGGCTACGGCGCTGAGCGAGTGGGCCAGGGTATCGTGTAGCTCACGGGCCAGGCGGTTGCGCTCGCGGGCAACGGCGAGTTGTTCGGCGGTGGCAGCCAGGCGGGCCAGTTGGGCGTTGGCCTGCGCCAGCGCCGCCCGTTGCGCCCGTTGGCCGCGCATCAGCCGCGCCACCAGGTAGCCGGCCAGCAGGTAGATAAGGCTGCGCACCACGATCAGACTCCAGGCAGCGGGGAAGGCGACCGGGCGGGCGGCCATCGCCAACAGGATGCCTGCCTCCAGGGTGGCAGTGCCCAGGCAGAAAGCCACGACGCCGGTCATATCGTATTGCCAGGCCACCAAGACCAGCGGCGCCACGAGGGCCAGCGCCCACAGGATGCCGTCGCTGGTAGCCTGGTTGGGGGGTAGGCCCATCGCCAGGCGCAGGCGAATGTTGGCAGCCTGGTTGAGGATGGGCGCCGCCGAGGCGACCATGAGCGCCAGGGGCAAATAGGCGCGGCCTGTGTGCGCGGCCAGCCAGGGCCAGGAAAGATAGCACAGGAGAAAGATGGCTTCCAGCAAGCCGGGATAGAGGAGCCGGATCTGCGGCGGCTCGATGCCCAAGCCGCGCAGAGCCAGCAGGCCCAGGGCAATGGCCAGTCGCAGGCCGGCATACCAGCGGAACGCCGGCAACAATCCCGGTTCGATCTTCGTTGCATGCATAGGTGCATTGTAGGGGTGCTGCTCTGCTTTGCCAAGTGACATTTGTCATCGGCGATGGTGCAAAATGGCGGGTGAGGGTGTGACCGCATGGACTTGTCGGCGCCGTGGTGTTCTGCTAAACTAAAGTCACTTCGGGATCAGAAGTTTTGGCAATGACGATAGACCATAGACGATGGACGATCAGCCTGCCTGAGTGGGGAGAATCTACCATCGTCTACCGTCCATCGTCACACCAGAAACGAAACTCATGTTTTCACAGTGACTTCAGTTTAGAGTCTGCTCAGGTGGGCGCAGCCAGCGCCGCCGGCAACGTTCCTTTTTCACATTTCAAGCAAGAGGTCAGACGATGGAAGAACGCATTTTGGCGCAACACCCCGATCCCGGCAAGCAGGGCGTGCGCATCAGCCGCGCCAAGTATGATGTCGTGCGCGCCGCTATCCTGGATGCGCTGCACACCGAGGGGGCGCTCGGTTTCGATGGTCTTACCCGCGCGGTCGAAACCAGGCTGGCGGGCGGCTTCGATGGTTCGGTCTCGTGGTATGTCACCACGGTCAAGCTCGATCTGGAAGCGCGCGGGGAGATCGAGCGAGCGCCTGGGTTGGGGCCTCAGCAGATACGGCTACGTGCGGTCTGAGGCGGCGCTCGGGAGACCGGGCATCTGAACTTCGAATCCGAGATAGGAGGCGATCATGCAAGGCAAATCGCAATGGGTAGGTATGGGGATGGCAGTGGGGGCGGTGGTCGGGGCCGTGCTGGGGGCTGTGCTGGGCGGGGCGACCGGTGAATGGTCGTTCTGGATCGGCGCCGGCCTGGTCGTTGG
The DNA here is from genome assembly GCA_964460135.1 of uncultured Caldilineales bacterium. Lineage (GTDB taxonomy): Bacteria > Chloroflexota > Anaerolineae > J102 > J102 > SSF26. The sequence continues at coordinate 4,535 of CAYWPZ010000156.1, forward strand.
CTTGGCCAGCGGATTGGCGGTGGGCGCCGGGTTGTCGGCGCGGCGTACGGGCGACTGAGGGCAGATGGCGAAACGGCCGCCGCGCCGGACTTGCGGCCTGGCGCTCTGCTTCCTGGCTTGCGCGGTGCTGGCCGCGGCGCCGGCCGGCGCCCTGGCTGCCCCGCTGCCTCCGGCCTCCCTCGCCAAGAGCGGCGTGGTCTATCTGCCGCTGATCAATTACGACAGCACCGCGGCCAGGGTGTGGCGCGATCTGGTGTACGCCGAAGTCGAAGGCCAGTCGCTCAAGCTCGACCTTTACCTGCCGCGACGCCGGTCCGCCCCTGCGCCACTGGTGCTATGGTTGCATGGCGGCGGCTGGAGAGGCGGCGACAAGGCCCCCGCACCAGCGGCGGTGTTGCAGCTGGTGGAGGATGGCATCGCCGTTGCCAGCGTCGATTATCGTTTGACCACAGACACGCGCTTTCAGCATCGCATTTTTCCGGCCCAGATCCACGATCTCAAGGGCGCCGTCCGCTTTTTGCGCGCCCATGCCCCCACCTACCGGCTGGATGCCGAGCGGTTCGGGGTCTGGGGCGCATCGGCAGGTGGGCATTTGGCGGCCTTGCTTGGGCTTTCGGGCGGCGATCCGGCGTTGGAGGGGACGGTGGGCGGCCACCTGGAACAGTCGAGCCGGGTTGCGGCCGTGGTCGATTTCTTTGGGCCGACGCAACTGGAGACCCAGGGCGGCGTCCATGATCTGCCGGGCGCGCCGGAAGCAGCGTTGATCGGCGCGCCTCTGGGCCAGATCAAGGCGCATATGAACGATCCAAGCCCGCCCTGGCCGGAGTTGGTGGGCCGGATGTTAGCGGCTGGGCCGGTGCATCATGTCGATGCTGCCGATCCGCCCGTCTTCATCGCTCACGGCGCCGCCGATTTGCTGGTGCCGCCCGATCAGAGCGCCCGGCTGGCGGCGGCGCTGCGGGCGGCGGGCGTGGAGGTCGAGAGCTTTATCGTGCCGGGTGTGGGCCACGAGTTCAGCCAGATGCCGCTGGCTCGGGCGCGGGAGTTTCTGCGCCGGCAGCTGCTCGCCGAGGCGCCGTCCGCGCCGAAATCAGGGCCGTCGCCTCGTTAACCCTGAACGAGGATAGAGCCTGCTTAGGCAGCTTTGTCCCCGCGAATGGTCACCAGCGAGATCTCGGAGTGGATGGTGGGGGCGCGCCCTTCGGCCTGGGCCAGCTCCAGCCTGATCTGGCGCAAGCCTGCTTCGTAGTCGGCGTCGGGGATGGCCAGGAGCTGCGAGGTGCGGAAGCGGGCCGCGGCGTAGCCCAGGAACTCGCCCAGGTCGACCTCGGCGCCCTGGCGGCGGCGCTCGACCTTAATCAAGCTGAAGCCCACGCGCTGCATGAGGGCGACGAAGCTATCTACCGGCAGGAAGTCGCGGTGGTCGCGCGCTTGAGCAGCCGGGAAGTAGCGGTAGAGGATCCAGCCGGGCATCGACCAGGGGTCGATATTGGTCATGACGAAGCGACCGCCCGGCTTGAGCAAGCGAAAGGTTGCCGCCATCATGGCGGGCTTGTCGCGCACGTGGGGATAGGAGAACTGGTTGGTGATGTAGTGGAAGCCGGCGGTGCAGAAGGGAGGGGCGGCGCTATCGCCCTGCACCCAGAGGATGTCGGGGCCGCGGCGCTGCGCTTGGCGGAGCATGCCGCCGAAGTAGTCCAGGCCGACGAGGAGGGCACCGGGGAACTGCGGCTGGTTCGCCGCCAGCTGTTTGCCGGTGCCGCAGCCCATGTCCAGGATCGCAAGCCGGGCCGGTTCGAGCCAGGGCCGCTCGTCGAGAAATTGTCTCAGGTTGGCGTCGGCATCGTGGTCGCGGGCCGCTTCGTCGTAGAGGTGGGCGATGCGGTCGTAGTCGATCCGGTAGGGGGTGGGCATCTGAGGATGGCCGGGGCGCTAGGCTTCGTTTTCATCGCTGAAGACCAGCGCAAAGGGGAAGTCGCGGCTATCGAGGAGTTGGCCGTCGCGGGCGACTTCGGCCCGCATGATGTATTCGGCCCCAGTCTGTGGCTTTTTCAGGTGCATGGTCAGCGAGATGTACGGCTCTCGCCATTCCACCAGCAGCATTTCGGCGGCTTCCTGGCCATCGGCATCCAGGCAGAGCAGGCGCACATTGGGTGGCTGCGCGAAGGGACTGAGTTGGACGCGCACCCACAGCCGAGTCAGATCAGGGTAAGGGTGTACGGCCATGCGCTCGATGCGCAAAGGCCCGGCATCGACGCGGAGTTGGATGTCTTGAATGGTCACGGTGGAGATTGGATATTGGAGGTTGGAGATTGGAGATTGGAGATTGGTTATTGGCGATCAGTAACCAATCTCCAATCTCCAATAACCAATAACCAACTCACGAGGATGGATGGGAGTCGAACCCACCGCGGACGCCTACGCAGCGCCCGCCGCCGGTTTTGAAGACCGGGGCGCCCACCGGGACACATCCACCCCCACGGTGAAGATGTGGAGCAATGGTAGCCGGGCAGACGGGTTTCGTCAAATGTATCTTTCTGTCTGGATGGCGAGTACGGCGGCATGGCTCACGCGTCGCCCCTACCCTTCCCGCCCGTCTTGGCCCCGGTTTGTGCTCTGCTCCCCCAGCAGCACTTTCTCTGCCGCGGCCAGCACCTGCGCCGTTGTGATCGCCTCCACGCAGCCGTGCGCGGGCAGATCGGGCCAGTCTAGCCGGCCGCAAGGGATGCAGCCCCAGACCGAGCGCAGGACGAGATGGCGGTCGGGGTGGCCCCACGGCCCGTAGAGCCGCGGGTCGGCAGGGCCAAAGAGATGGACGGTTGGCGTCCCCACTGCCACGGCCAGGTGGAGGGGGCCGCTATCTGGCCCCAGCGCCAGGCTGGCGTGGGCCAGCAGCGCCGCCAGCTGGCCAAAGTTGGTGCGGCCGGCCAGGTCGATGGCGGCGCCCTGACTCGCCATCGCCGCCGCCGCCGCCAGCGTCTCCTCGCCCGGCCCGGCGGTCACGACCACGGCCAGACCCTGACCCGCCAACGCCTGCGCCACCTGGCCCCACCCCTCGGCCCGCCAAAGCTTGACGGCCGCGCCGGCGCCGGGATGGATGACTGCCAGCCGTCGCTCGCCTCCGATGCCAAGGCCGGCCAGGAGGTCGGCGACGGCCTGCCGGTCGCGGTCGGCGAGGGCAAAACGCAGGGGCGCTTGCCCTGGGCCGGGGGGGGGCGGTTGGCCGAGCCAGGCCGCGGCCAGGGCCAGGTTGTTGGCAACGGCGTGTTGGCGGGCCAGCGGCAGGGCGGCCGTCAGCCAGGGCGCGGTTTCGGCGGCGGCGTAGCCCAGGCGCTGCGGGATGCCCGCCAACGCCGCCGCCATCGCCCCCCACCAATGGTCCGGGCGCAGGATGAGGGCGGCGTCGAAGCCGAGCGGCCGCCATCGCCCGGCCAGCCGCAGCAGCCCCGCCCAACGCGCCCCCAGTCCCGCCCGTTTCCCGCGCTCGAAGCCAGGAAAGGGGACGATGAGCAGATCGTCGTAGGCCCCGGCCAGGGCGGGCAAGGCTGGCCGCGCCCAGGGGCCGATGGCCAGGGTGAGATGGGCGGCGGGGGCTTGCGCACGGAGCCAGTGCAGCGCCGGGCCGAGGAAGATGAGGTCGCCCAGGTGGTCGGGGCGGATGAGAAGCAGGCGAGTAGGCGGGCCGGAAGGCGGGCCGGAAGGCGGGCCGGAAGGCGGGCCGGTATCGCCAGAACCATGCGCCTTCTTTCCCGCCCAGCCCCGGCGCCACGGCAGCGCCATTGTCCGCATCAAACGGCGGCGCAGACGGGTCGCGGCGGGCGGCGGGGCCAGCGGGTCGGGCGGGTGCGGGTACGAGGGCGGCGCGCTCACACGGGGGCCAGGGCCAGGGTGCGGGCGGCCGGGGCCAGCATCTGGCGATAAATGTCGTAGGTGGCGCCAGCCACATGGGCCTGGGTGAAGCAGGCCAGGGCGCGAGCGCGGCCGCGGCGGCCGAGGTCGCGGCAGAGGCTGGGGTCGGTTTGCAGCCGGCGCAGGTGGGCGGCCAGGGCTTCGGCTTCGCCTTCGGGGAAGACCAGGCCGGCGTCGCCGATGACATGGGGGATTTCGCCGCTGCTGGAACCGACGACGGCAACCTCGCAGGCCATGGCCTCGATCAGCACCCGGCCGAACTGCTCCATCCAGTTTGGCCGCGTGCGCGAGGGCAGGACGAGGGCATCCAGCGAGTGGTAGAAGGACGGCATCTGGGTGGAGGGGAGCCTGGGCAGCCAGGTCAGGCGGGCGGCGATGCCAAGCTGGGCGGCCAGGGTTTGCAGGGGGCCGAGGTGGGCGCCGCTGCCTACCAGGCGCAAGCGCCAATCGCCTTCTAGCCGGGCGCAGGCGGCCAGCAGGGTGTCTAGGCCCTTTTCGGGCAGCAATCCGCCGGCATAGCCGATGGTGAAGGGCCGGGAGGCCGGGGGGGCGGGGGCGAAGAGGGCCGGATCGATGCCGAACTGGGGGATGACGGTGAGGGGGCCGCTGTAGCCTTTGGCGCGCAGGACGGCGGCGGCGGCGTGGTTGCCGGCGATGGCATGGGCGGCGCGGCGGAAGCAGTAGCGTTCCCAGCGGCCAAAGGGCGGCGGGTAGCGACGGTTGAGGTTTTGCCAGGTGAAGAAGCAGGCGGGGATGCCGAGGCCGGCCGCCAATCCCAGGGCGTGGCGGGTGGCCAGGTTGTAGGGTTCTTCGTCGATGTGGAGCAGGTCGGGGCGCAGGGTCTTCAGTTCAGCGCCCAGCCGCGGGTAGTGGTGGAGGTGGAAGCGGCCGTTGAAGAGCAGGGGGGTGGGGCGCAGTTCGTAGCCGCGGGTGAAGGCGTGCTCCAACACTTGTTCGCCGCGGCTGTCGCGCCAGCTGGGCGGCACCAGGGCCACCAACTCGATCCCTGGCAGCCGCGCCAATTCCTCCAGCTTGCGCTGGTATGCGCCCACGATGCAGGCTTTGGATAACATGACGACGCGCATCGCCCACCATTCTAGCCCCGCCGCCCGCTGTTGAGCAAAGTCCGGCGGGGTTCTTGCTATTCCCCGCCCCCCGCACTATAATGCCAATTGTAGTTCTCTATCCTAATCTCAACGACCAGAGGTTTGCTGTCATGGACGATAGAATCCGGCATCTCTCGACGATCGATTTGTTCCAGGCCCTTTCGGAGAAGGAGCGAGAGGAATTGGAGCGGATCAGCACACCGAGTTTGGTGCGCAAAGGCAAGGTGTTTTACCGGCCCGAAGAAAGCGGTGATGTGATCTTTCTGCTCAAGGAAGGCGCCGTGCAGTTGTATCGCATCTCGCCTGAGGGCAAGAAGTTGGTGATTACGTCCCTGGGCGCGGGCTCGCTGTTTGGCGAGATGGCGCTGTTGGGCCAGCAGATGCACAACACCTTTGCCGAGGCGACGGAGGATTGCACGCTAGGTCTTGTGAACCGCGCCGATCTGGAACGGCTGATCTTGCAACGCCCGCAGCTGGCGGTGCGCATGCTGGAGGTCATTGGCCGGCGCCTGCGCGAGGCCGAATCCCGTCTCGAAGATCTGGCCTTCAAGGGTATTCCCGCCCGCCTGGCCTCGATTCTTGTGCGACTGGCCGGCGAGGCCGACCAGGTGAGTGGCCTGACACATCAGGACTTGGCCGAGATGGTGGGCACGTATCGCGAGACGGCGACGCAGGTGCTCAACGAGCTGAAGGGGCGCGGCCTGATCGAGATCGGGCGTAAGCGGATCATGATCACTGATCGCCCTGGTTTGGTGTCGTTGGCTTTCGATTCGTGAGCTGGCGTCTGGCGACCAAGAATTGGCATCGGCCCTACGGAACTCGGAACACCCCCTACCGTGGTTCCCACACAGGGTTCCAGTCGCTGGCGTTGTTGTTGGTTAGCCGACGAAAGCCCCCGCCGTCGCGCCCGATGGTGGCGATCTCCCGGTCGCCATCGTCCAGCAGAAAGGCCAACTGACTGCCATCGTGCGACCACGAGGCCGTGGCCTCGGGAAAGACAGGGTTGTAGAGTTGCCGGCGGCCGCTGCCGTCGGCCCAGATCATGGTGAGCGTCCAGGTCTGGTCGGGTTCGCCGGCGATGTAGGCGATGGCGGCGCCCTCGCCCGACCAGGCCGGGGCCTGGCTCCAGACTTCGAGCGGGGTCAGGCGCACCTGCACTCCCGTCCCGATTTCCTGGCGGTAGATGCCGGCGTTGCCATCAAGGGTGGAGGCATAGGCGACGGAGCGGCCGTCCGGCCCCCAGGTGGGGTTCCAGCTTTCGTAGCCGGGCGCTGTGAGGATGATGGGATCGGCTCTGCCGATGGCGGCGACGGCCAGGGTTTTGGCGCCGTCGAGATTGTCTTCATAGAGGATGCGGCTGCCGTCTGGCGCCCACCCGAAGGCGGTCTGGTCGCCGGGCAGGGTTAGCCAGGGGGCGCCGTCGAGGAAGATGTCGTACTGACCGTCGAGTTGGCGGGCATAGGCGAGGTGGAGGCCGTCGGGGCTGAGGCTGTAGTTGACGGCGTCGGGGGCGGCAAAGATTCGGGTCTGCTCGCTGCCGTCGGGGCGCATCGACCACAGGGCCGGCTGGCCGTCGCGGTCGCTGCTGAAGAAGATCAGACTGCCGTCAGGCGACCAGAAAGGATGGTCGTTGCGGCCCTCACGCGTGAGCGGCTGGTCGAAGGCGCCATCGCTGGTGAGCAAGTAGATCTGTGGGCTGCCGCTGCGGTCGGAGACATAGGCAAGGCGGGGGGCGGTTGGCGGGGCGCCGGGGGCTGAGGGGGCGGCGGGGGGGGGCGGAGGGT
>CAYWPZ010000157.1:0-11292 GCA_964460135.1 uncultured Caldilineales bacterium
AGCAGCCCCCCGGCCAACAGTCGTTTGGCGAGGGATTGAGCAAGCTCATCGCCATGCTGATGCGCATCCTCCTGGCCCCCACCGTGCTGGTGCTGCTCATCTACCTGGTCTTCATCCCCTTCAACTTCCGCCAGCCCTTCCTGAACCGCGACGTGCTGATCACCTACAACATCATGCTGTTTGCGGTCATGCTCCTGCTGGCCGGAGCGACGCCGGTGCGCGGGGCCGAGCCGGGCGGACGCGTGCAGCATTGGCTGCGCCGGGGCGTGGTCGCCGCCGCCATCCTGGCCCTGGTCGTCGGCATCTATGCCTTTGCCGCCATCGCCTACCGCACCGCCATCGACAAATGGACGCCCAACCGCATCGCCTTCATGGGCTGGAACCTGATCAACATCGGCATTCTCGCCCTACTCCTGGTCAGACAGGCGCGGGCCGAGAAAGGCGCTTGGATGGAACGCCTGCGCGCTACGTTTGCCACGGCCATGATCCCCTATGCCGTGTGGGCGATTGCCGTCCTCATCATCCTCCCCTGGCTGTTTCGCCCCAACGCCCAGGTCATCGAATCGCTGCCGCCTTCGATCCGAGAAATCGTCTACGAACAGGCCCCGCCCATCCTGCTGAAATGCGCCAGCAGCCCCCACATCTACCTGCTCGAAGACGGCGCCAAGCGATGGGTGAAGGACATCCCCACCTTCCAGGCGCAAGGCTACACCTGGGACGATGTGGAGATGGCCCCCTGCGCCGACCTGCGCGCCCTGGCCGATGGCCGGTCCATCCCGCCCGACGCCGGCGCGCCGCCGCAACCCTGAGCGAAATCGGGAACTCATCGCCCTTCCTCGGCGTCCAAAGCCTATCCCAACCACCGACACGGAGGACAACCATGACCCTGATCTTCATCGCTGCCCTGTTGCTGGCCGCCATCGAACTCGCCGGGCGCATCCGCTGACGCCAAAGAACCATCGCCTGCGCGTCCCGCGCCGATCAAATCGCCCACCGATCACGCATCACGGCAGGCAGGCCGCGCCAGGACTAGACAAGCCCCCGCCCTTTGCCTATAATCTCCCTCCATACCCGGCGCCGGCGCCGACGATCTGGCGACGAAGCCCCTCTGCCGCTCGACTTCCTGCGGCGCAGGGGCTTTTTTGTTCCTAGCATCCAGACCTTTACGGTCTTGGAAACCTCAACGGTCTTCGATCCCGCCCCCCTCCTTGATCCCGCCATGACCTTCATCCCCTCGCCCGACTCGCTCCGAGGCGGCCTCTACCACCCCCGCACCGAGCACGACGCCTGCGGCGCCGGCCTGGTAGCCGACATCAACGGCCGGCGCAGCCACGAAATCGTGGCCATGGCCATCGAGGCGCTGGCAAACCTGGAACACCGCGGGGGCGTCGCCGCCGATGCCGGCACCGGCGATGGCGCTGGCCTCCTGACCCAAATCCCGGTCGGCTTCTTTGGCCGGCTGCTGGGGCTGGAACAGATCAAACACGGCGACCTGGCCGTGGGCATGTTTTTTGCCGACCGCCAGCTTGCACCCGCCGACTGGCAGGGGCTGGTCGAGCGCGAGCTGCAGGTGGTGGGGCTGCAGGCATCGACCTGGCGGCAGGTGCCCAGCCATCTGCCGGCCTTGGGCAGGGTGGCCGCCGAGACGCGGCCCGAGATCTGGCAGGTCTTCATCGAGCGCCCGGACTTCCTCGACCGCGGCGACGCCTTCGAGAAAGTCCTCTACCTGGCCCGCCGCGGGATCGAATCGGGCGCGGCCGCCGAGCAGATCGCCCTCTACTCGCCCTCCCTATCCAGCCGCACCATCGTCTACAAAGGCCTGATGCTCGGCTCGCAACTGGCTGCCTTCTACCCCGACCTGGCCGACCCCGAATTCCGCAGCGCCATCGCCGTCTACCACCAGCGCTACGCCACCAACACCTTCCCCAACTGGAAGCGCGCCCAACCCTTCCGCCTGCTGGCCCACAACGGCGAGATCAACACCCTCGACGGCAATGTGAACTGGATGAAAGCGCGCGAGATGGCCATGCGCGATAGCGCCTGGGGCGCCGCCCTCAGCCCCATCATCGACCCCGACGGCTCGGACAGCGCCATGCTCGATAACGCCGTCGAAGCCCTGGTGCGCAGCGGCCGCGAGTTGCGGCATGTGTTGATGATGCTGGCGCCCGAAGCCTGGGAGCGCATCCCCGGCCTGCCCGAAGAACGCCGGGCCTTCTACCGCTATCACGCCTGTCTCTCCGAGCCGTGGGATGGCCCCGCTGCCCTGGTCTTCAGCGATGGCCGCGTGGCCGGCGCCACCCTCGACCGCAATGGCCTGCGACCCTCGCGCTATCTGCGCAGCAAGGATGGCCTGGTCATCGCCGGCTCCGAGACGGGCGTGATCGACATCCCCGCCAGCCAGGTTGTGCGCCGCGGCAAACTCGGCCCCGGCCAGATGCTGCTCGTCGACACCCGTCGCGGGCGTCTGCTGCTCAACGACGAAATCAAGGCCGAAGTCTGCGCCGCCAAACCATACCAGCAATGGGTGCACACCCATCTTCACCGGCTCGACCGCGTCGCCGCTGCCTTCCGCCGCGCCAACGGCAACCAGGCGACCGTAGCCGAAGACGAAGAACCGGTCTACGAAGAAGGCGCCCTGGTCGAACCGCCCACCGCGGACGAAATCCCGGCCAGCCTGCTGCCCCTGCAACAGCTTTTCGGCTACACCGCCGAATCGGTGGCCATCGTCCTCAAACCAATGGCCACCACCGGCAAAGAGCCAGTGGGGTCGATGGGCGACGACACTCCCCAGGCCGTGCTCTCGCGCCTGCCGCGACCGATCTTCCACTACTTCCGCCAACGCTTCGCCGAGGTCACCAACCCACCCATCGACCCCCTGCGCGAGCAGATGGTCATGTCGTTGACGACCCTGGTCGGCCGTCGGCGCAGCATCCTGGACGAGACGCCCGAACATGCCCGGCTCTTGGAACTGGACAGCCCGATCCTCGACCGCAAGACCTTCGCCACCCTGCGCCGCCTGCGCCGTCCCGCCGCCGTCCCCTTCCACTCCCACCACGACGGCCTGCCCTTCTCGCTGGTCGAGCTGGACATGACCTACCCGGTGCAGGACGACGTCGGCGGCCTGGAAGCGGCGCTGGATCGACTTTGCCAACAGGCAGCCGAGGCCCTGGCCAACGGCCACAACCTGCTCCTGCTCAGCGACCGCGCCGCCGGCCCCAGCCGGCTGCCCGCGCCCAGCCTGCTGGCCGTGGGCGCCGTCCACCATTACCTCATTCGCCGCGGGTTGCGGATGCAGGGCAGCATCCTCGTCGAGGCCGGCGACGCCACCGATGTCCACCGGGTGGCGACGCTGATCGGCTTTGGGGCCAACGCCGTCCATCCCTGGTTGGCCATCGACACCGTACGCGACCTGGCCGCCGAAGGCCGGTTGAAGGGGCCAAACGACGCTGACCTGGTAGAGAAGAACTACATCAAAGCCCTCGAGTCCGGTTTGCTCAAGATCATGTCGAAAATGGGCATCGCCGCCGTCGACAGCTACTGCGGCGCCCAGATCTTCGAGATCATCGGTCTGCACGATCATGTCGTGGAGCGATGTTTTACCGGCGCGGCCAGCCGCCTGGGTGGGGTGGGATTCGTCAAGCTGGCCAACGACCTTTTGTACCGCTACGACCAGGCCTACAACACCCCCGCCGACAAACTCGAACACTGGGGCTTTTTCAAATACCGCAAGACAGGCGAGCATCACGCCCTCAACCCGGCCGTGATCGATGCCCTGCACGAGGCAGTGCGGCATCCGGGCGCCCTGGACGGCAACTTCGAGACCGCCTACGCCATCTATCAGCGCTACAGCGCCCTGATCGCGGGCCAACCGCCGACCGACCTGCGCGACCTGCTGGCCTTCAAACCCGGCCGCACGCCCATCCCCCTGGCCCAGGTGGAGCCGGCGGCGGCCATCTTGCGACGTTTCAGCACGGCGGCGATGTCGATGGGGGCGCTCAGCGAAGAGGCCCACGAGGTGCTGGCCGTGGCCATGAACCGCATTGGTGGCAGATCGAATAGCGGCGAGGGCGGCGAAGACCCGGCCCGGCTGGGCGGCGAAAGCAACAGCGCCATCAAACAGGTGGCCTCTGGGCGCTTTGGCGTCACCCCGGCCTATCTCGTCGCGGCCGACGAGTTGCAGATCAAGATGGCGCAAGGCTCCAAACCGGGCGAGGGCGGCCATCTCCCCGGCCACAAGGTGAGCGAGAAGATCGCCGCCATCCGCCTGACCACCCCCGGCGTAGCCCTGATCTCGCCCCCACCCCACCACGACATCTACTCGATCGAAGACCTGGCGCAACTGATCTACGACCTGCGCCAGATCAACCCCGCCGCCGATATTTCGGTCAAGCTGGTGGCCGAGAGCGGGGTGGGGACGGTGGCGGCAGGGGTGGCCAAGGGCCGGGCCAACAGCATCCTCATTTCTGGGCATGCCGGCGGCACAGGCGCATCGCCGCTCTCGTCGATCAAACACGCCGGCATTCCCTGGGAGATCGGCCTGGCCGAAACCCAGCAGGTGCTGCGCGCCAACAACCTGCGCGACCGCATCATCGTGCGCGCCGACGGCGGCCTGCGCAACGGTCGCGACGTCTTGTTGGCCGCCATCCTCGGCGCCGATGAATTCTCATTTGGCACCCTGGCCATGATCGCCGAAGGCTGCATCCTGGCGCGGGTCTGCCACAACAATACCTGTCCGGTGGGCGTGGCCACGCAAGACCCCAAACTGCGGGCCAAGTTCGCCGGCCGGGTGGAGCATGTGATCGCCATGTTCACGTTCATCGCCCAGGAGGTGCGCGAGGGGTTGGCCCAACTCGGTTTCCGGCGGCTGGACGAGGTCATCGGCCACACCGAGCTACTCGAACAGCGGGCGACGGGTGATCAGGCCCTGGATTCGCTCGATCTCAGCCCCCTCCTGGCCCAACCCGATGTCCCCACCCCCTACCACCACCTGGGCCGCCGCGACTACGATGAGCCTGACGCCCTCGGCAACCGCCTGGCCGAAACGGTGATGGCGGCGCTGCGCGCGGGCGAACGCAAGGTGCGGCTGGAGTCGCCCATCCGCAACACCGACCGCGCCGTGGGCGCCCGGCTAAGCGGCCGGTTGACCCAGGCTGGGCTGACGGCGCTCCCCCCAGGCGCCATCGAACTCACGTTCCGAGGCAGCGCCGGGCAGTCGTTTGGGGCCTTTCTGCCGGCGGGCGTGCGCTTCCGGCTGTACGGGGATGCCAACGATTATGTGGGCAAGGGCCTGGCCGGGGGCGAGTTGGCGGCGCGGCCGCCCGATGACGCCGGTTTCGTCTGGGCCGAGAACTATCTGGTGGGCAATACGGTACTGTATGGGGCGACCGGCGGGGTCCTGTATGCGGCCGGGCGCGCCGGCGAGCGTTTTGCCGTGCGCAACAGCCGCGCCCAGGCTGTGGTGGAGGGCGTGGGCGACCACGGCTGCGAGTATATGACTGGCGGTGTGGTGGTAGTGTTGGGTCGCACCGGCAACAACTTTGCCGCCGGGATGACGGGCGGCCAGGCCTTCGTGCTCGATACGGGCAGCGTGACCGCGCCCGAATTCCCCGAGCGCGTGAACCACGAGTTGGTGTATCTGGAGCGAGTGGACGCGCCTGAGGCGCGAGCCACGCTCTACCGCCTGGTCAGCGAGCACCTGGCCGCCACCGACAGCCCCCTGGCCGCCAACCTGCTGGCGCACTGGGACGAGGCCCTGCCCCGTTTCTGGCATGTGCGCCCGCGCTGGATGGTCGAAGCCGCCCGGCCGCTGGGCGAGGAAGTGGGGGTGATGGCGCGCTAGGCCTTGTCTTGCTGGTTCGAGACTGTCAGCCAGCGCCCTGTCAAGCGCCAGCAGTCGGACTGCGCGACAGCGGTTTAGTCTTGCACTTTTGCCAGCAGCACCACCGCCGCCGCCATGAAAAGGGCGGCGCTGACCCACATCACGGCGTAATTCTGGCCGGTCGCATCGAGCAGGGCGCCCACAGCCTGCGGCCCGGCAATGGCCGAGACCGAGGTGACGGTGTAATACAGCCCCGTGAACAGCCCGGCGCTGCCGTCGCCGCCGATGGCATAAAGCATGGGAAAGAGGTTGATGATCACCAAAGCCCAAGCCGCGCCCGCCGGCGCCAGCATGATCATCACCGCCAGCGGCGTCTTGATGAATAGCCCGATGGTGAAGGCCACGGTCAGTACGACCATGCCTATCGCCATCGCCCGTTTGTGCCCCAGCCTCGTGCCCACAAAACCGCTGGGGATGGCGCCGATCAGCAGGGCGCCGGCAAAGATGGCCAGGATCAGCGGCACCCGGCCCTCGTCCAGTCCCAGAACGAAAGCTCCATACGAGCTGACCCACGTCTCCAGAATGCTGTAGGCGGTGAAGGCGCAGAGAGTGGAGAGCAGCAGCAGGGCCACGGGGCGCTCGCCATCACCCTTGAACGCGCCCACGGTGATGGCCCGTAGCCGCCTCCAGACCTGGCCGGCGCCGTCGCCCGCCGCCGACACCCACTCGGGGCGCTCGCGCACCGCCAGAAGAAAGACGAGCGAGCCGCCCAGCATCAGCAGTCCGCCCAGCCAGAACGGCATCTGCGACCCCAGGCTGTAGGCCCAGCCGCTGCCCGCCAGCGCCGCCACCGCGCCCAACCCGCCCACCAGGTTGATGATGCCGTTGGCCTTGCTGCGGTCGGCAGGTGCAAACAGGTCGGCCAGCAGGGCCAGGCCTGGCGCCCGGATCACCGTCACGGCGATGTCGTGGAGCAGGATCACCACCATCAGGGCCGGAAGCGTGACCATGATCGGGATGAGAAAGAAGGTGACGATGCCGGGCGGCGCCCCGGCCAGCAGCCAGGGCTTGCGCCGGCCCAGGCGGTTCCAGGTGCGGTCCGAGGCCGCACCCGCCCACGCCGGTACGAACATCTGCAGGTAGTTGTCCAGCGTCATCACCAGCCCCACCGCCGTCGCACTCAGGCCAAAATCGTGCAGTAGCAGGGGTACATAGGTGTTGAAGATCGGCCCCAACACCGTGATGCCGAAATAGCCCAGGCCGAGAACGATGCCGTAGGTCCAGGGATAGCGTCGCAGTTGGGCGCTCAAGTGGTCTCTCTTTTGGCGTTCGGCGGATGAAGGGCGTGAGGCGTGATGAGTGAGGCGTGAAGGGAGGTTCCCACGTTTCACGGAACTCGGAACCCGAAATCCCTCACCGATGATCGGGTTCAGATTCCGGCTGGTTGGCGAGGATGGCCTCGATGCGCGCCATCACGTCCGGCGTCAGTTTGGGGACGACTGCCAGCGCCGCCATGTTCTCGGTCACTTGCCCTGGCCGGCTGGCGCCGGTGATGACCGAGCTGACGTGAGGGTTCTTCAGACACCAGGCCAGGGCCATCTGTGCCAGGGTGCAACCCAGTTCGGCGGCGATGGGCGCCAGGTCGCGTACCTTTGCCAATTGGGCCTGCGTTTCCTCGCTCGCGAAATTCCTGTGCAACCACTCGTAGCCGGGCAGGGTCACGCGTGTGCCTTCGGGGATGCCATGGTTGTACTTGCCCGTCAGCTTGCCGCTGGCCAGGGGACTCCAGATGGTCGTTCCCAGCCCGATCTCACGGTACAGCCGGGCGTATTCCTCTTCCACACGATGGCGCACGAACATGTTGTACTGCGGCTGCTCCATCGTCGGCGGGATCAGATGCTCGCGGCGGGCGATCTGGTAGGCTTCCATGATGCGGGCGGCGCTCCACTCGCTGGTTCCCCAATACAGGGCCTTGCCCTGGTTGATGAGGTGCGTCATCGCCCGCACGGTCTCCTCGACCGGGGTGCGCCGGTCGGGGCGGTGGCAGAAGATCAAATCGACATAATCAAGCTGAAGGCGGGCCAGGGCGGCGTTGGCGCCTTCGATGATGTGTTTGCGCGAGAGACCGGTGTCGTTCGGCCCCTTGCCGCCCCAGAAGATTTTGGTGGAGATGACCAGGTCGGAGCGTTTCCAGCCGGCGCGTTTGATCACATTGCCCATGACGACCTCGGCCTGCCCATTGGCGTAGCCCTCGGCGTTGTCGAAGAAGTTGACGCCAGCGTTGTAGGCCGCCTCCATAATCGCAAGAGCGGCGTCCTCGCCGATCTGCTGGCCGAATGTGACCCAGGCGCCAAATGAAAGCGCCGAGACTTGCAGACCGGAGGAGCCAAGATGACGGTATTCCATGAGAAGACCTCGTAAAAAATGAAGTTTGCCCGGCGATGGGCCGGTGTGTGAAGTCTACTGCAAGGCTGTCAACTTTCGGAAAGTTGACAGCCTTCGCCTGAAACAACAGCCCCCGGCGGTTCAGTCCGGGGGCTGTTGGGTGGGGATGTGGCTGGGGGATTACTTCTGTTTCACGCCGTAGCCTGCGGCCTCGCCATGGCCACGAAGCGCGAGATCAATGCGCCCGCAGCAGCGTAGGCAGATAGACCCTGATCTGTGGCGGGGCGAAGGGGAAGCTGATCGTCGCCCGCTCGCCGTTGGCCAGCAGACTCACCTGGCGGCTGCGCGGGCCGACCGGTTCGTAGGCGGCCGGCCAGCTTTCGACTGTGACCTGATAGAGATCGGGCGGCAGATCTTGCATCACATACTGGCCCGGCAGGAACATGTCCGGCCCGGTGGTGACGAGGCCGACGCGCTCGCCCTGGCTGTTGGTCAGGCTGAGAACAACTTCGTTCAGGGCCGGTTCTTCGGCGTAGACGCCATCGGTGTCGTTGTCCAGCCAAGTCAGGCCGTCGACAACGACGCTGGGGCAAGGTTCCTCGCCGGCGGCCAGGGCGCTGGCGGCGGCGCGGCAAGAGCCGACATTGATGATCGTCAGCCAGTGGTCTTCCACTTCGCCGCTGCTGGCCGGGCCGGTGGGGGCGGCCACCTCGGCAGCGTCGTTGGCCAGCCGGCAGCGCAGATAGCTGACGCCGGGCGTGGGTACGGCAAAGCCGCTGAAGGTGAGGTTGAGCGACTGGCGGCTGGCCGAGCTGTTGACCACCGCCGCCGCGCGCTCGCCTCCGTCCACGAAGTCGCCGTCGCGGTTGAAGTCGATCCAGCAGGCCAGGCTGGCCGTCTGGCCGGTGTCGTTCAGCGCCGTCATCATCACGTTCACCGCGCCCGAGGCCGTGGTGATCACTGGCAGGACGACGACGCCGTCTTCGTCATCCAGGGCGGTGGCGTCGTCGGCGCTGGCGCCGGCATTCTGCAAGCTGCCGTTATCGCTTTCGGGGGCTTGCCGGCCCAGGTAGAGGTTGGGGACGATGACATGGCTGGGGCCATTGTCGGCGGCCGTGGTCTGGTAGTTGCCGGCGGCGGCGCCGGGGGCGGGATCAGGGGCGTCGCCATAGTCGCGCGGCAGGGTCGGTACCACATCCACGCACACCTGCGCCGAGGCGGCCTGTACCGTAGCCTGGAGCGGGCTGCCGGCCGGGGTCGTGGCCTGGGCGGCGGCGTAGCCGATGTTGCAGGTGCGCTGGTACAGCGTGGCGGTGCGGGTGCACCAGGCTTTCTGCCCTGGCCCCAGCGGCCCGACGGTGCAGATAGCGCCCAGCACGCTGTCGGTGACGGCCACGTTGCTCAGCCAGGCGTCGCCGGTGTTGGTTACTTCGTAGGTGTAGGTAACGGGGCCGCCCGGCAATACCTGCGGCGCCCCGGCCCGTTTGACCATCGAAACCCTGGCCCGTGCATAGCCAAAGTCGGCAAAGAGGAAGCTCTGGCCGGCGCCGAGGTTGACCGGGTAGGGGTTGGGGCCGTAGGCGGCGCTGGTGAAGACAAAACCGTGCAGCGGCCGCCCGGCGTCGAAGTTGGCAGCAGCCACGCGCACCTGGTAGCTGCCCGCGGGCAAGCCATCGAACAGATACAACCCGCCGCCGCTGGTGACATCGGTGGCGATGATGTTGGCGCCGGCATCCAGCAAGTCTACCAGCACGCCGTCGATACCCGGCTCGCCCGCATCCTGGATGCCGTCCAGGTCGAGGTCGCGCCAGACGGTGTCGCCGATGGACGAGTTGGCCGTGATCGTCTCGTAGTTGGCGTCATCGGCGTCCTGCACCAGCGTGTTGCCGTAGTAGCCGCCGGTGGTGGCGCGGTTGAAGTGCTGGCCGGCCTGGGCGGGCAAGGGGCCGATGGTGCAGGTGTAGCTGGCGCCGATGGCCAGGGGGTTCGGGATCGGGCTGCAGGAGCCAAGCGGGTAGCGGCTATCGGTCAGGCTGACGTTTTGCAGCGGCACGTTGCCGACGTTGACGATGATAAAGCGGAAGTAGACATCGCCGCCGGGCATGGCCTGCGGCCCCGGCGCGGCGTCGGCGTCCTGCCAGGTGGCCGCCCCATCCACCGATACCAGTTTCTCGATGTCGATGGCCGGGCGAGCAGGTGCGTAGTAGTTGGCGTCGTCGGTGTCACGCACCAGGATGCCCTGGTATTCGCCGGTGGCGATGGCCGTGTTGGTATGGACGCAGCCCTCGATCTCGGTGGCGACGGTCTCGATGATGCACTGATAGCTGGCGCCCGCAGCCAGGGGGTTGGGGATGGGGTCGCAGCTATTGAGCGGATAGACCGTATCGCTCAGGGCGACGTTGTAGAGCGGCACCCCGCCCGTGTTCGTCACGACGAAGCGATAGAAGATTCTGTCCCCCACCCGGCTCTGCGGCCCCGGCGAGAGGTCGGCATCCTGCCAGGTGGTCTGCTCGTCGACCGAGACGTATTTCTCGACATCGATGGCCGGCTGCGTGGGGGCGTTGTAGTTGGCGTCGTCGCTGTCGCCCACGAGGATGTCTTCGTAAACGCCGGTCGTGCGAGCGGTGTTGGTGTGCTGGCCCAGTTGGGCGGAGGTGGGGCCGTAGGTGCAGGTGTAGACGGCGGCCGGCGGCAGCGGATTGGGGATGGCCGGACAGCCGCTGACATCGTAGACCGAATCGCTGAGGGTGACGTTGGCCAACGGGACGTTGCCGATGTTGGTGATGACAAAGCGGAAGTAGACAGCCTGGCCGGCTGTGGTCAGGGGGCCGGGCGGGACGTCGGCATCCTGCCAGGTCTGTTGGCTATCGACCGAGACCAGTTTCTCCAGGTCGATGGCCGGGCGAGGCGGAGCGTAGTAGTTGGCGTCGTCGGCGTCGGTGAGGGTGTCGTTCTGGTAGGCGCCGGCGGCGACGGCGGTGTTGGTGTGTTGCCCCACTTCGGCCAGCAATGGCCCGATCACGCAGCTGTAGCTGGCGCCCGGCAGCAGCGGGTTGGGGAGGACGGGGCACGAGCCGAGGTTGTAGCGA
>CAYWPZ010000158.1:0-11291 GCA_964460135.1 uncultured Caldilineales bacterium
TACGAGATGACCGCGTTTCTCGGCCAACTCGGTCTGAATCGTGCCAGCAATGGAAACGACAATGATCAGCAGCAAAACTGATCGCCGCCGGACGCAACCAGGGCTGGCGCGGCTGGATCGCATCCTGGGCATCGGGCTGTGGCTCTTCCTGGCCGCGTTGGTGCTGACGTCGGGCATGGCCAACATCCAGACCGACGCCATTGACTACTACGCCATCGTGCAGCGGCTGGTGGGCGATGAGCCGCCAATCGTACCCAGCCTGCCCTTCGTGGAGCAGCGCTCGCCCGGCTATCCCCTGCTCAGCGCGCCGCTTGCCTACGCCTTGCAGGCCGCAGGCGCCTGGATCGAGCCGGAAACCGTGCGGCTGGCGCCGCCGGCGGATCAGCAGGCCGGCCAGATGGCCGCTGAGCAGGCTCGACCCAGCGAACAGGCCCTGCTGCCGGCGCAACCGCTGCGCTTCGGCCAGATCTTTTTCAAGAATTTCGATCTTGCGCCGCAGGGCGGCCTGTTCCGGTGGAACATCATCGCTGCCATGCTGCTCACCGGCTTCGCCCTCTTCTTCGCCGGGCTGTTCATTTCCGGCCGGACGCTGGCCCTGCTCTATCCCGCGCCGGTGGGCTACAGCCTGCCGCCGCTGCTGGTGATCACATCCGCGGTCTTCATGCACAACCTGCTGAACACGCCCGCCTACGCCACCCTGACCGTCTTCGGTGTCAGCGCCTTCTTCACCTGGGCCTGGGTGCGCGGCTGGCAGGGCAGGGCCGCACGGGATCAGGCGCTGGCGGGCCTGCTGGCCGGTCTGCTGGTGCTCACCCGGCTGGAGACGATCCTCATCGTGGCCGTGCTGTTGGCAGCCCTGGCCCTGACCCGGCAGTGGCGTTATCTGCGCAACTTCGTCCTGGGCGGGCTGCCGGCCCTGGCGCTGCTGCTGATCTACAACGCCGCGCAGTTCGGCAACCCCCTGCACACCGGCATCCTCCAGGGCAACATGAACAGCGTGCGTTTCGACGCCTCCTATGTGCTGGCGACGCTGGTCGGGCCGCAGTCGGGCGTCCTGTTCTGGTCGGCGCTAACCTCGCTGGGGATCATCGGGCTGCTTGCCGGCCCCGCGCCGGCGCTCAGAGCTTTGGGCTGGGCCGCCCTGGCCCTACTTGCCCTGATCGCCCTGCGCCTGCCGGTGATGTACACCTGCATCGGCCAGGGCGCGCAGACCATCAGCGGCATCGTCATCACCTGCCCGCCCGACAACGCAGCCATGCTGCAACTGATCCGTTTCGACGCCAATCGCTACATCATCCCACTGGCGCCCTTCGCAGCCCTGGGGCTGCGCGGGCTGCCTGGCCAACTTTCACATCTTTTCAGGAGACACTCATGACCACATCTGATCTTCACGTCGTCTTCGGAACCGGCCCCCTCGGCCGCTCCGTCGTCGATGAACTCGTCCGCCGCGGCCAAGCCGTGCGCGTGGTCAGCCGCAGCGGCCAGATGGCCGAGGCGCCGCAGGGCGTCGAGCTGGTCGCCGGCGACCTCTACGACGCGGCCACAGTGCGCAAGCTGACCCAGGGCGCGACCGTGGCCTATCAGTGCGCCCAGCCGGCCTATCACGAATGGCCGCAGAAATTCCCGCCCCTGCAAGCCGCCATCATCGAGGGGCTGACCGGAACCGGCGTGAAGCTGGTGATCGGCGAGAACACCTATATGTACGGCGACACGGACGGCAAGCCGCAGACTGAAGCCCTGCCCTATGCCGCGCACACCCGCAAGGGCAGGGTGCGGGCGGGGCTGGCGCAGGCGGCGCTGGATGCGCACAAGGCCGGCAAAGTGCGCGTCGCCATCGGCCGCGGCTCCGACTTCTTTGGTCCCTGGGCGCTGGGCTCGTCGCACGGCGACCGCGTCTTCTATCCCGCCCTGACAGGCAAGGGCGCCAGCTTCGCCGGCAACCTGGACCTCCCACACACCGCCACCTACATCAAAGACTTCGGCAAGGCGCTGGTCATCCTGGGCGAGCGGGAAGAGGCCCTGGGCCAGGCGTGGCACGTTCCCAGCGACCGGCCGCAGATCACCCAGCGCCAGTTCGCCGAACTGGTCTACCGGGAGACTGGACATCCCCTCAAGGTCAGCGGCATGGGCAAGACGATGCTACGCCTCGGCGGTCTCTTCATCCCCAGCGCCCGCGAGATCGTGGAGATGATGTACGAGTTCGAGAAGCCGTTCATTGTGGATAGCAGTAAGTTCGAGCAGGCCTTCGGGGTAAAGGCAACGCCTATCGAGGACGCCATCAAGACGACCGTCGCCTGGTACCGGGCGCACCCGCAGTCGAAGTGATGGTGATCAAGAAAACTCTCGCAACCATGTAGACAGGTCCGAGGAAGCAAGGAATGAAAAGGTCTTCGTTATCACTCTGGCTTGCGCGGCTGGATTACACCCTGTTCGCCTTGCTCATGCTTTTCCTCGTAGGCGTGATCCTGGCCGCTGGCATGGCCAACATCCAAACCGACGCCATCGATTACTACGCCATCGTGCAGCGGCTCACCGGCGATTCACCGCCGGTCGTCCCCAACCTGCCCTTCGTCGAACAGCGCTCGCCCGGCTATCCTTTGCTGACCCTGCCGGCCTACTATGCACTCAAAGCGGCGACTTTCTGGATCGAGCCTGAGACCGTGCGGGTTGCACCGCCCTCCGGCCCGAACGCCGGAGAACACGAGCGGCCCAGCGAGCAGGCTTTGTTGCCCTCGCAGCCGCTCCTGTTCCGCCAGATCTTCTTCAAGGACTTCGACCTGACCCCTGAGGGCGGCTGGTTCAGGTGGAACGTCATCGCCGCCATGCTGATCACCGGCTATGTTCTTTTCTTTGCCGGCCTGATCGTCTCCGGCCGAACGCTGGCGCTGCTATACCCGCGGCCAGCCGGCTACAGCCTGCCGCCGTTGATGGTGGTCACATCCCTTGTCTTCATGCACAACCTCGTCAGCACCCCGGCCTACGCCACACTATCGGTCTTTGGCGTCAGCGCGTTCTTTGTCTGGTTCTGGGTTCGGGGCTGGCAGAGTGGAGCGCCGTGGGCGCAGGCGATGGCAGGCGCCCTGGCCGGGACGATGGCGCTTGTACGTCTGGAGACGGCGCTGATCGCGGCGGCGCTGGCTGCGGGGTTGATCGCCAGCCGCCGGTACCGATTCCTTCGCCGTTTCATTCTCGGCGGACTGGCGCCGCTGGCGCTGCTGCTCGTTTACAACGCCGCCCAGTTTGGCAATCCACTGCACGCCGGCATCCTCAAAGGCAACATGAATATCCTCAGGCTCGACCCGTCCTATGTGTTGGCGACACTGGCCAGGCCGCAGTCGGGCCTTCTGTTCTGGTCGGCCTTGACCTCGCTTGGCATTCTGGGCCTGTTTCTCAGCGCCTCGCCATCGCTCAAGACCCTGGACTTGGCGTCCCTGGCACTGATCGCCCTTATCGTCGTACGCGTGCCGGTGATGTATACCTGCGTCGGCCAGGGGACACAGGAGATCAGCGGCATTATCATCACCTGCCCGCCAGACATCTCAGCTATGCTGCAACTGATCCGCTTCGACGCCAATCGCTACATCGTCCCGCTGGCGCCCTTTGCTGTCCTGGGGCTGCGCGGCCTGCCTGCAAACATCCCACACTCTCTCAGGAGACAACGATGATATCGCCGAATCTTATCAGTGGAATCTTCGCTTTCTTGCACCACCTCTCTGCCTTCACCGTGGCTGCGTGTCTGTTCTACGAATTCATGGCCTTCGACCGGCACCTCACTGTGCCCGAAGCCCGTCGCATCCAACGCGTCGATCTGATCTACGGCATTGCAGCGGGGATGGTGCTGGTCTTTGGCTTGTTGCGCGTGTTTTACTTCGCCAAAGGCGCCGGGTTCTATGCCATCAGCCCCTTCTTCTGGGTCAAGATGGCGGCCTTCGTGGGGGTGGCGATCCTCTCGATCTATCCTACCATCCGCTACATCAAATGGAACCAAACCCTCAACGCCGGTCAGCCTCCCGAAATCACCGAGCTGGAGTTCTCCCGCATCCGCTGGCTGCTGCGGTTGGAGATGGTGGGCCTGGTATTCATCCTGCTGTCCGCCCCGCTGATGGCGCGCGGTGTAGCCGTGGGCTAAACAAGCTCGCAATGCTACCTCCGTCGACCGGCGGCATTGGGGCGTCATAAGGCAGAGTGGTAAGATGGAGGCCCTACCAAACGGAGTGAAATAGCGTGTTCGACCCCCGCCACTACCGCCTACCCCTGACCGAATCGGTCCCCCACCCCCTGGTGTTTGGTTGTGTCAGTGGGGCGCATACGTATGGCTTTTCATCGCCTGATAGCGACGTCGATTTGCGCGGGTGCCATGTGCTGCCTGTCAGGGCCGTACTTGGCCTGCGCCCACCCAAGGGGACTATCGGTCGCACATGGCATGTCGATGGGGTCGAAGTCGACCTGGTCAGCCATGATGTGGTCAAATTCGTGACCTTGCTGCTGCATCCGCACGGCAACTACCTGGAGCAGCTCTTTTCACCCCTGGTGGTGCTGACGACACCCTGGGCGGAAGAACTGCGGGAGCTCGTCCGGCATGGCGCTATCTCCCGGCGCGTCTACCAGCCCTACGCTGGCTTTGCCAGGGGCCAGTGGCTGGAATGGCGAAAGCAGGCCATCCAGGGGCCGGCGCCGATCAAGCCGCTGCTCTACGCCTATCGGGTCAGCCTGACCGGCATCCACCTGCTGCGCACGGGCGAGGTCAACGCCAACCTGGCCGAGCTGGCGCCGGAGTATGGCTACGGCCATCTGCTGGCGCTGATTGCCGCCAAGACCACCGAAGGGGCACGCTGGCGCTGCTGGTCGAGGAACACGCCGCCGCCCTGGAGGGCTTGCAGGCAGCGCTGGTCGCAGCCTATGAGAGCAGCCCGCTGCCCCCTGAGCCGACCAATCAGGCAGCGCTGGACGATTTCGTGGTGCGGGTCCGGCTGGCAGGAGGCGTGTCATGAACTGGATCGAGAGCGCTACCATCCTGAAGACCGTGTGGGGCAGCCAGGCCTTTGGCACGGCCGGCCCGAACAGCGACCTGGACGTGCGCGGGGTGTGCATCCCGCCCGCCCGTTATCTGCTGGGGCTGAGCAGCTTCGAGCAGTTCGAGGATCGTGAGGGCGAAGTAGTGATCTACGGGCTGGCCAAGTTCGTGCGGCTGGCGCTGGCCAACAACCCCAACATGCTGGACATCCTCTGGGCTGACGAGAGCGATGTGTTGCACATCGACGCCTACGGCGAGGTCCTGCGGGCAGCGCGCAGCCTGTTTCTCTCCCGCAAAGTGGCGCAGACCTATGCCGGCTACGCCGACGACCAGCTCAAACGCATGGAGACGCACTACCGCTGGCTGCACAACCCGCCCAGCCATCAGCCCACACCGGCGGAGTTCGGCGCGCTGCCCCATCCCCAGGGCGGTTTTCGCTTCCCCGACACCCAGAAGGAACGAGACTACCGGTCGGCGCTGAAGCATTGGCAGAACTACCAGCATTGGCGCGCCAACCGCCACCCTGAGCGCGCCGCCCTGGAAGCGATCCACGGTTACGATACCAAACACGCCGCTCATCTGCTGCGGCTCTATCGCATGGGCATCGAAATCCTGGGTGAGCAGGTGGTGCGCGTCCGCCGCCCGGACGCCGCCTGGCTGCGCGAGGTTCTGAAAGGCCGCTATAGCTACGACGAGCTGATGGCGCTGGTCGCGGGGCTGCGCGCAGAGTTGGCCCAGGCGGCAGCCGCCAGCAGGCTGCCGGATGAACCGGATGGGGCCGCGATCGAAATGCTGGTCATCGCCCTGCACCGTCGAGCGTTGGCTGACCCGCGCTTCGACGTTACAGAAGGGTAAATCGTGCCACCGACAAGGTTGGGGATCAAGACCCTGCCCGGGACTCCCACCAGCGCAACACCCGCAGCGCCCGCAGCGTATTCCAGCGCCCTGGCTGGCCCACCGGCTCCATCTGAAAGAAAACGCGCCCGGCCCAGTTCTGGCCCTGCTTCCAGCGGCCATCGGCCAGGCGCTTGCTGCGTAGCAAGTCGCTGGCGTCGCTCATGCGCTCATCGGGAGGGGCGCCCACCCAGCGGAAATAGTCCAGGGCGCGCAGAAAGTCGTAATGCCAGCGCGGGGGAAAGTAGATGCCGGTGAAAGCCGGGTCGGCTACCTGGCCGGTGCGGTGCGAGCGATACAAGCGGTGCAGCAGCAAGAACTCGTGGGCGGCGGCGATGGCCGGGCTGAGCAGCTCAGCCTGGTTGGGGAAGGCCAGCCGGTACTCGTGCAGTCCCTCCAACACAGAAAGCGTGGTATGGAAGGAACTGTGAGTGGCCCCTTTGGGCCGCTCGCAATTCCAGCCGCCATCCTGCATCTGCTGGCCTAGCAGGTGCTCGACGATCCGGTGAACGCGCTCATCGGACAGACGGAAATAACACAGCAGCGCCAGCGTCATCCCGGTGACGCAGGTCTCGCTGTGCTTGAACGATTTGAAGAAATTGATGCCACCGTCGCGGTAGAAGCCCTTATCGAGCAGCAAGACGGCTCCGCGCTGCGCCGCCGCATTTTCCGGGGGCAGGCCAAAGTGCCGCAGCAGGAGCAGGGTATAGGTGGTGGAAATCCATTTCGGGCTATACAGGCCGCCGCCCCAGGTTCCGGCCGCGTCCTGCCGCGCCAGCAGCGCCGCGCCCCAGCCTTCGTCACTCACCCGCGCCCGTTCGAGTTCGCAGGTAGCCGGCGGTTCGTCGAGCAGGTCACGCTGTACCTGCCAGCGGATGGCGGGATCGCCTGCCAATAACCAGGCCAGAATGCTATCCATGATCTTCTCCCAAATGATGCAGGTGGCAATGATCAGCAGCGCTGTTAGCGCCATTATAGCAGGATCAAGCGCTGGTCGGGATGTGCTAGAATGATCACGCACACGACTTGGCGGTTGCTCTCCTCGCTCCCCCCTCTACTTCGCTTCTATGTTTCGCAAGATTCTGATCGCCAATCGCGGCGAAATCGCCGTCCGGCTCATCCGCGCCTGCCAGGAGATGGGCATCCGCACTGTGGCTGTGTTCTCGGAAGCCGACGCCAGCGCCCTCCACCCGGCCCTGGCCAACGAGTCCGTGTGCATCGGCCCGCCGCCGCCCCTACAATCCTATCTGTGCAGCGAAGCCATCCTGCGGGCCGCCCAAGAACGGGGGTGCGATGCCATCCATCCCGGCTATGGCTTTCTCTCTGAAAACGCCGCCTTTGCCGAAGCCGTAGCCGCCGCCGGCCTTACCTTCATCGGCCCCACTCCTGCGGCCATGCGGGCGATGGGGTCGAAAATCGCCAGCCGGGAGGTGATGACCGCAGCAGGGGTGCCAACCCCGCGCGGTTATCTCCCGCGCCAGGGCGATCCGGCGGCGCCAGGGCCGGAACTGGCGGCGGCGGCGACCGCGATCGGCTTCCCGCGCCTGATCACGGCCACAGCCGGCGGCGGGGGCAAGGGGATGCGCGTCGTTCACGACCCGTCCGCCTTCCTGCCCGAGCTGGAATCCGCCCGCCGCGAGGCCGAGAATGCCTTCGGCGACCCCACCGTTTACCTGGAAAAGCTGATCGAGCGCCCGCGACACATCGAGTTTCAGGTGCTGGCCGACCATCACGGCCACACCGTCCATCTGTTTGAGCGCGAGTGCAGCATCCAGCGCCGCCACCAGAAGATCATCGAGGAAACGCCATCGCCGGCCTTGTCGCCAGAGCTGCGCCAGCGGATGGGCCAGGCAGCTGTGCGGGCAGCGCAGGTAGTGAGCTACACCAACGCCGGCACGGTCGAGTTCCTGTTGGCGCCGGATGGCAGCTTCTACTTCCTGGAGATGAACACGCGTTTACAGGTCGAGCACGCCATCACCGAAGAAGTCACGGGCGTCGACCTGGTCAAGGCCCAGATCCGTATCGCTGCTGGCGAGCCGTTGCCCTGGCCGCAGGAGCAGATCGGTCAGCGCGGCCACGCCATCGAGGCCCGCATCTACGCCGAAGACCCCGCCAACGGTTTTCTACCGGCGGTGGGCAAGGTGCGGTTGGCGGCCGAGCCAGTCGGGCCGGGCGTGCGCGTGGATACGGGCATCGGCGCTGGCGACGACGTCTCGATCTACTACGACCCCATGATCGCCAAGCTCATCTGCACGGGCGCAGACAGGGCCGACGCCATGCGCAAGCTGGATTGGGCGCTTTCACACTACATTATCCTGGGAGTTGCCACCAATATCCCCTTCCTGCGGGCGATCGTCCAACATCCGGCCTTTGTCGCCAGCGAAGTGAGCACGGATTTCGTCGAGCGTCACCTGTCCGGATGGGCTGCGCTGGCATCATCCCCGCCGGATGAGGCGCTGATTGCTGCGGTCCTGGCGGATTTCTTGCAGAGCGAGGGCGCGGCTGAGGCGCCGGTTGCCGCCGCTGACGCCTACAGCCCCTGGAACCAACCCGATTCTTTCCGCCTGGGCAGCACCCTTCGTCGCGCTGGACATCCATCAACTTCCTGATTACGATAGCAGTGAATACAGCCCGTCAGAGCCAACATCATCATGACCAAGCGCGCAGACATAGGCACCAAGCGATTAATTGGCCTTGACCCTGTTGTGATCAACATTCTCCGCCCGCGCAAAGGTCAGCGCCTTGTCCGTCGTTTCAGCAGTAGCTTCCGCGGCTTCATTGCCCGTCAGGATTTTCGCGTCATCAATCTGTGGGAAGTCGACGCCAATCGGGTAGTGCAGGAACCGCTGCTGCCCCTATTGCCTTTTACTCCTATTCTGAAGGGAGGCAACTCCGAGACTATCGTTCAGCAAGCAGCTTTTCGGCTTCGGGCCGACGCCAACCTGGCCCAGATGGAAAACCTGCTTGCTTTCTTTGCCAGTTTCGTCATGAATACGGAATTGGTTCAACGCATCATGAGGTGGGATATGGCTGTTCTACGCGAATCACCCTGGTACACCGAGATCCGGCAGGAAGGCTGGCAAATCGGCCTGGAGAAAGGTCTGGAACAGGGCCTGAAGTTGGGGGAGCGCAGGAATATGCGCGAGAGCATCCTACGCGTTCTTCAGCATCGCTTCGGGCCGGTGCCGGCCGATTTCGAACAACAGCTTCAGGAACTGGACCTGCCCGAGTTGCGCGGCTTGCTCGACGCGGCCCTGGATGTCGACTCGTTGGCTGAATTCGGCGCCAGATTGCTGGCTCACGCCTGATCAAGCCCGTTGGAAAAACGCTACGATCTTCCCCAAGGCGCGACTACCATCCGCGTTGATCGCTCGGGATCCGGTCTCGTCGTCACCATCCTTCATCCCGACCGGCCCCCGACCGTGTACGAGATCGAGCAGTGGGGGGCCAGACAAGGCCGGCTGAGCTTGCAGACGAATGGCCGCCGGTGGACGGCCTTTGTCGCCAAGGATGGCAAGACGCAGTTGGTGGCGCTGGACGGCCAGACCTGGCGCTTGGAGCCGCCGCGCCCGCGGGCGCGACAGCGAGAGGCGGCCGGGGCCGACCTGACCGCCCAAATGCCGGGCAAGGTGTTGGATGTGTTGGTGCAGCCGGGGCAAGAGGTGGAGGCCGGGGTCACACTGGTTGTCGTCGAGGCGATGAAAATGGAACTGCGGATCACGGCGCCGGTTACGGGCGTGGTAGCGCAGGTTTTCGTCAGCGCTGGCGATGTGGTCGATCAGGGGCAGCGGCTGGTAGAATTCAGGGCGCCGGCCTAAAACCACCGACAGGTCGCCTACGGCCACCCGTCTTGTCTCATCTACTTGTACACCATGCACCATCGTTCCCTCCTCGAACTGTGGCGCGAGGAATTCGGCCACTACAGCGCCCATACATTCCGTCGCGACCTGCTGGCCGCCATCACGGTGGCGGCAGTGGCCCTGCCCCTGGCCTTGGCTTTTGGCGTCGCTTCGGGCGCCAGCGCCGCCGCCGGTCTCGTCACCGCCATCATCGCCGGCTTGGTCATCGGCCTGCTTTCCGGCGCGCCCTACCAGATCTCCGGTCCCACCGGGGCCATGAGCGCCGTGCTCATCCTGCTGGCGCAGCGCTATGGGCTGCCTGGTGTGTGGGTGGCCGGCCTGATGGCTGGCATCCTGCTGACGATCATCGGCTTCCTGCGCCTGGGGCGCTTCATCGCCTTCGTGCCCGCGCCCGTCATCACCGGCTTCACTTCCGGCATCGCTCTCATCATCATCATCGGTCAGATCGACAACCTGTTGGGCATCAAGACGGCAGGCGCAGAGTCGGCGGCTGCAAAACTGTTGGGCTACTTCCA
Organism: uncultured Caldilineales bacterium; assembly: GCA_964460135.1. GTDB lineage: Bacteria > Chloroflexota > Anaerolineae > J102 > J102 > SSF26. The sequence continues at coordinate 10,284 of CAYWPZ010000158.1, forward strand.
GGCCGGGTTCACGCCCGACTGGCACAGCCTCGCCATCGGCGCCCTTGTCATTGGCCTGATGATCCTGTGGCCCAAACGCTGGAATGCGCGCTTTCCGGCCTCGCTCTTGGGCATCATCCTGGCTACGCTTGCCCTGACCCTGCTTGGCTGGCAGGTTGCCGTCATCGGCGACATCCCCCGCCGCCTGCTGCTGGACGAGCGCCTGACCCTCAGCGCCATTCCCTGGACGGATTTGCAGGACTTCATCGGCCCCATCTTAACCATCACTGCCCTGGGCGCGGTGGAAAGCCTGCTTTGCGGGGCCGTGGCCAGCAACATGACCGGCATCCGTCTGGCCGCCAATCAAGAACTGATCGCCCAGGGCGTGGGCAACATCGTCCTGCCCTTCTTCGGCGGCGTCCCGGCCACAGCCGCCATCGCCCGCACCAGCGTGGGCATCAAGGCGGGCGGACAAACGCGCATGGTCAGCATCCTCCATGCCGGCTTCTTGCTGGCATCGATGTTCTTGCTGGCGCCGGTCATGTCCCGCATCCCGCTGGCGGCGCTGGCAGGCGTGCTTATCGTCACAGCCGGGCGAATGAACGAGTGGGAAGCCATCCGCTACATCTTTGGCAACCGCTTCAAGACCGCCATCATCACCTTCTCCATTACCCTGGTCGCCACCATCACCCTCGACCTGACCCAGGCCATCCTCATCGGCGCTTTCCTCTCTGGCGCCGTCTTCCTCAATCAGATCGCCAGTATGCAGATCGAGGTGCAGGAGGTCGATCCGGCCAAGCTACGGCAGCGCGGGATCGAGAACGCCGGTCGCTGTCGCCATGTGCGCGTGGCCTATCTAACCGGGCCGCTCTTCTTTGCCGCCACCGGCCATTTCAACGAAGCCTTCGCCCGCCTGAACGACACCCACGCCCTCATCCTCTCGATGCGCGGTGTACCCCTCATCGACACCTCGGGCCTCCTCGCCCTCGGCCACCTGCGCGAACGCCTGGCAAAGGCCGGCAGCACCTT
>CAYWPZ010000159.1:0-11268 GCA_964460135.1 uncultured Caldilineales bacterium
CCCCGTCACCAGCCCCACCTTCACCCTGATCAACGAATACGACCTCCCCGGCGGCGGCGTTCTCTTTCATGTCGACTGCTATCGCCTGGAAAAACCGGTCGAAGAAGCGAGGAACCTGGGGGTTGAGGAGCTCTTCGACCAGGGCATCGTGCTGATCGAGTGGGCCGACCGCATCCTGCCCTTGCTGCCCGCTGCCCGCCTGCAGATCGAACTCGCCGACGCCGGCCCCGGTCGCCGCCGCATCACCTTCAGCGACCGCCGCTAACGCCATCCTTGCCCATGCTGCTCGCTCTCGACACCGCCACCGACTTCGCGACCATCGCCCTTTTCGATGGCCGCCAGGTGCTGGCCGAGATGAGTTGGCGCTCGCAGCGACGGCACACCAGCGAGTTGGCGGCGCAGGTCGACGCCTTGCTCAGGTTGCAAGGCTGCGGCCCCGCCGACCTCAGCGCCCTGGCCGTCGCCCTCGGACCCGGCTCCTACACCGGCACGCGCGTGGCCGTCAGCCTGGCCAAAGGCATCGTCGCCGCCACCGGTCTGCCGCTGATCGGCGTTCCCACTCTCGATGCCGTCGCCTTTCCCCACCTGGGGCGCCAACCGCTGGTGGCGTTGCTGGCCGCCGGTCGTGGCCGCTACGATTGGGCCGTCTATGCCGCCGAATCTGGCGCGCCCCGCCGCCTGAGCGATTGGGGCCTGGCCCGCCTGCCCGACCTCCTCCCCCAGCTAGAGCCGTTCGCCCCGCCGCTCTGCTTTGTTGGCGAACTGAGGGCCGAAGACGAGGCAGATCTGCGCCAAAGTTGGGGCGAGAAGGCCCTCATCGTCCCTCAGGCCCTGGCCCTGCGCCGGGCCGGCGTATTGGCGGCTTTGGCCTGGCAGCGTTGGCAGATTGGCGACATCGACGACCCCATCACCCTCAGCCCTATCTATTTGGGCTAAAAACAGTCAACAATCAACAATCAACAATCAGCAATCAACGGTCAACGGTCAACGACCCACTTGCGACTTGCCGCCAACGCCCCTCTCCCCTTCAAACTCGATGCCATGCTCCTGGACGACCTGCCCAAGGTCATGGCCATCGAGCGCCGCGTCTTCAGCCAGGCCTGGACGAGCGGCATCTACCGGCGCGAGTTGACGGCCAACCCCTGGTCGCACTACCGCCTGCTCCGCAGCCTTGCCCCCGAGCTGCCCCCCATCCTGGCCTACGGCGGCATCTGGCAGCTTGAAGAGACGGCCCACATCCCCACCATTGCCACCCATCCCCGCTTTACCGGGCGCAAACTGGGCGCCTATCTGCTGCTACACTTGTTGATCCTGGCCCAGAGCCTGGGCTGCGCCGAAGCCACGCTAGAGGTGCGCGTCTCCAACAAACCCGCCCAGGCCCTGTACCGGCGCACACACTTTGCCGAGGTCGGTCGCCGCCGCCGCTACTACAGCGACAACAACGAAGACGCCCTGATCATGACCCGCCCCACCCTGGTTGCAGCCGAATTACACGCCGAACTAAGTGCAATCGAAGCGAAACTGCGAGAAAACTGGCATTTTTCGAACGTATCTCCTATTACGTAATCAATCACTTCTTGCGCAATACCCAATTACCAATTACCCTCCCCCCATGCTCCCGCCCACCCTCCCCCACCTCGCCGAACAAATACGCGCCTGCCAACGCTGCCCGCTTGGCCGCCTGCGCACGCAGGCCGTGCCCGGCGAAGGCCGCGCCGACGCCGAGTTGATGTTCATCGGCGAAGGTCCTGGTTTTCATGAAGACCGGCAGGGGAGGCCCTTCGTGGGCAATTCGGGCCAGATGCTCGATGAGTTGTTGCAGGGCATCGGCCTTGCCCGCCAGGACTGCTTCATCACCAACGTGATCAAGTGCCGCCCGCCCGAAAACCGCGACCCCCTGCCCCAGGAAATCGAAGCCTGCAAACCCTATCTGGAGCAACAGATTGCCCTGGTCGACCCGTTGCTCATCGTCACGCTGGGCCGCTACTCGATGGCGCACTTCTTCGCGGCCAACGCCCGCATCACCCACATTCACGGCCAGCCCTTGCGCCTCGAGCGCGCCATCGTCCTCCCGCTCTACCACCCTGCCGCCGTCCTCCGCAACCCCGGCTGGCGTCAGGATCTGGCGGCCGATTTCGCTACCATCCCCGCTCTGTTGGCCGAAGCCCGCCAGCTCCGCCAGCCCCCGCCCCCTCCTCCCCCTGCCTTCGAGCAACTCACCCTGCTCTGAACTTGCTCCCGACCCCGCCATCCCGCCACCCGAACCCTGCCTTCGAGGACCCCCATTTGAAGCACAAACCCTCCCCCTCCTACGGCGCCGAGCCTACGCTTCGTATCATCCCGCTTGGCGGGCTGGGCGAATTCGGCAAGAACATCATGGCCTTCGAATACGGCGACGCCATCTTCGCCATCGACGCCGGCCTCATGTTCCCCTCCGACGACCTCCCCGGCATCGACCTGGTCATCCCCGACTTCTCCTACCTGGTCAACAACCAATCCAAATTCAAGGGCTTCATCCTCACCCACGGCCACGAAGACCACATCGGCGCCCTGCCCTACATCCTCAGCCAGATCAAAGCGCCCGTCTACGGCACGCGGCTGACGCTGGGACTGGTGAGCAACAGGCTGCGCGAGCATCGCCTGCTCGACAGCGCCGACCTGCGACTGATCGACGAGAACACCCGCCTACCCCTGGGACCCTTCCAGATCGAATTCATCCATCTCTGCCATTCCATCCCCGATGTTGTCGGCGTCGTCATCCGCAGCCCGGTGGGAATCATCGTTCATGTCACCGACTACAAATTCGATCAGCATCCCGTCGATGGTCGCCTGACCGACGAGGCCAAACTACGCGCCCTGGGCGACGAAGGCGTGCGGCTGCTGCTCTCGGATTCGACCAACGCCGAAGTAGCAGGCTATACACCCTCTGAGCAGGAACTGGGGCAGGTCTTGGACGATCTGACGGCGCGAGCGCCCGGCCGGATCATCGTCGCCTCCTTCGCCTCCAACATCTCGCGCATCCAACAGGTCATCGACGCCGCCGAAAAGCACGGCCGCATCGTCGGCGTCACCGGTCGCAGCATGATCCAGAACGCCAAGATGGCGGTCGAACTTGGCTATCTGCGCCCGCCGGCCGGCGGCCTCGTCACGGCCGAACAGATGAACCACCTGCCGCCAGAGAAGGTCGCCATCGTCTGCACGGGCAGCCAGGGCGAGCCGACCAGCGCCCTCGTCCGCATGAGCCGCGGCCAATACCGGCATGTTCGCATCGGCAAGGGCGACACCATCATCGTCAGCGCCTCACCCATCCCCGGCAACGAAAAGATGATCCACCGCACCCTGGACAACCTCTTCCGGCTGGGAGCGAATGTCTACTACGCCGAGCTGACCGAAGTGCATGTCAGCGGCCACGGCAGCCGCGAAGACCAACGCCGCATGATCGAAATGGTGCGGCCGCAAGCCGTCCTCCCCATCCACGGCGAGTATCGGCAGTTGGTGCTTCATGCCCGGCTGGCCCGCGAGACCGGCATCGCCGAAAAGAACATCTTCGTGATCGAAAACGGCCAGGTGATGGAACTGGGGCCGGACTGGATCCTGCCCGCCGAGAAATTGGCCTGCGACCACGTCTTCGTCGATGGCTTGGGCGTGGGTGACATTGGCTCGGTGGTGCTGCGCGACCGCCGTCACCTGGCTCGCGATGGCTTTCTGGTCGTCATCATCGGGCTGGACGAAGAAACGGGCGAGGTGATCGTCGGGCCGGAGATCCTCTCGCGCGGCTTCGTCCATCTCGCTGGCTCCGAGACGCTGATCGAGGATGCCAAAGAGCTCATCTGGGATGTCCTGGAGCAGGTCGAAAACGCCAAGGATGTCGCCGAGCAGATTCATACTCGCCTGGCCGAATTCTGTTACCGGACGACCGGCCGGCGGCCGATGATCCTGCCGCTGGTGGTGGAGTTGTGATCGCAGCGGCGCGGCGCCTGATGCCGGTGCGTCGCCCCTCATCGGTTGCCCCGTCCGCCGGAACATGCTATACTGCCCATACGAACAAATGAGCTAAAATGAGCAAGCGTCCGGCTACAGCCTCCTCCACCACCAAGCGCAAACCGTCCGGGTCGAGCACCCGCAGCGGGGCCAGGGGCGCGGCCAAATCCCCGCGGCAGCGGTCCGGCCCATCCCTGCGCAGCGGCGCTTTGTGGGGGGTGGTGTTGGCCGTGCTGGGGCTGTTTACTCTGCTTTCGTTGCTCAGCCGGCCGGCCGGGCTGACCGGCTGGTGGGTGGGCCAACTCATAACCATCTTCGGCTTTGGCCGCTACCTGGTCCCGTTCATCCTCCTGGGGTTGGGCATCTCCATTTTCTTGCGCAGCGGCGGTCATACTGGCAGCATTGGCCCACCCCAGATCGCCGGCCTGTTGTTGGTTTGGCTCGTCTTCCAGACCACAGCCCATCTGCTGGTCACATCGTCGATCTCGTCTGCCGGCGACCTGGCTGCGTCGGGGCCAAACAGCGGCGGTGGCTGGGTGGGATGGTTTCTGGCCGATCTGTTGACCAGCGCCCTGGGGACCGGGCTGGCCCTGACGCTGCTGTTGGGAGTGGCGGCCGCCGGCCTCATCCTCGCCCTGGGGATCAGCCTGGCCGACCTGCGGGCCACGCTTCCCGGCCTGACAGCCAGTCTCGCGGCGACGATCATGGCCTGGGGCGAACGCTGGCGCCGCGAGCCGGGCGTGATCCGGGTGCGCCCCTCGCGCCGGGAGCGCTTCCGAGCCTGGCTGCAAAACCTGCGCGCCGCCGGCCAACCGGCCGACTCGCCGTTCGATGATCTGGACGGGCCGATCACCACCCTGCCGCCCGACCCGAACATGGTCCACCCCCCGTCGCCCGCGCCGGCGCCGCCCACCATCCGCATCATCGGCGCCGAACAGACCAACTGGCGGTTGCCGCAGATCGAACACATCCTTGAGGACCTGGAAGGCGGCGACCTGAGCGAAGAGGACCTGACCGAACGCGCCCGCATCATCGAGGACACGCTATCGGCGTTTGGCGTCCCCGTCACCGTGATCGAGGTCAACCGCGGGCCGGTAGTGACGCAGTTCGGCCTCAAGCCGGGCTTCATTACCAAGAAAGTCCGGGGTGAGGAATTGCAGCTGAAGGTGCGTGTCAGTCAGATTCAGGCCCTGTCCAACGACCTCTCGCTGGCTCTGGCTGCCTCGCCCATCCGCATCGAAGCGCCGGTGCCGGGGCGCAACATCGTCGGGCTAGAGGTGCCCAACCGCAGCGTGGCCATGGTCTCGCTGCGCAGCATCCTCGAATCGGAGGAGTTCCAACGGCTGAAAGGGCCTTTGCGGATTTCACTTGGTCAGGATGTTTCGGGACGGGCGGTGGCGGCCAGCCTGGCCCGCATGCCGCACCTGCTGGTGGCTGGGGCCACCGGGTCGGGCAAGTCGGTGTGCATCAACGCCCTTATCTGTTCGCTGCTGTTTCAATACACGCCCGACCAGCTTCGCTTCGTCATGGTCGACCCCAAGCGGGTGGAGTTGACCGGCTACAACGGCATCCCCCACCTGATCGACAGCGTCGTCACCGACATCGAAAAGGTCATTGGCGTGCTGCATTGGGCCACCACCGAGATGGATCGGCGCTACAAAGAACTGGAAAGGGCCGGCGCCCGCAACATCGATGTCTACAACGCCCAGCGCGCGGCCCAGGGCAAATCGATCCTGCCGTTCATCATCATCGTCGTCGATGAATTGGCCGACATCATGATGACGGCGCCCGATGATGTGGAAAGATCCCTCGTGCGCCTCGCGCAGATGGCCCGCGCCACCGGCATTCACCTGGTCATTGCCACGCAGCGGCCTTCGGTCAATGTCGTCACCGGGCTGATCAAGGCCAACTTCCCCTCGCGCATTGCCTTCGCCGTCACCAGCCAGATCGATTCGCGGGTCATCCTGGATACGCCTGGGGCCGAACGGCTGTTGGGGCGGGGCGATATGCTCTTCATGCGGCCCGACTCGGCCAAACTGGCCCGCTTGCAGGGCGCCTTTGTCTCGGATATGGAGGTGAACCGGCTGGTGCGCTTCTGGCACGGGCAGGGTGGGGCGCAGGCCGGGATGAGGCCGTTGGCCGAGATGGATTTCCCGACCGAGGACGAGCCGGCCGTCAGCCCTTCTGCCCCGCCCGCCCCGCCAGAGCCATCGGTGCAGCGGCCCTTGTGGGACGATATGTTGGCCCAGGCCGAGCAGCAGGCCGGCAAGGATGCCCTCTATGACCGGTCGGTAGAAATCGTGCGCGAAGCGGGCAAGGCCAGCACCAGCCTGCTGCAGCGCCGCTTGCAGATCGGCTACACCCGCGCCGCCCGGCTGATCGACATGATGGAGGAGGCCGGCGTCATCGGCCCCGATTTGGGTGGGACGCGTGGGCGCGAGGTGTTGGGCGCGAAACCAGAAACGCCGTCGTAGCGCCATCCACTTGCGTTAGGCTCCTTGTCCCGCTGTCCCGCTTCTTGTCATCTGTCAAAAGGCCAACGCTCTGCTTGACGATCCTTATAGCCGGGAAGACAAAGGCGCTGAGCGCCGCGATAGGTTTCGATCTCGAGTACGATTTCTGCTAACCTCAGAGCACAGTCCTGACAGTAAACGGCATCGACAAGCACGCGCCGCATATTGCTGATGGTCAGGGCCGCAAGACTCTGGGGTGTACTCAGCCGTCGAATGGTGCTCTCCAACGAACGTTCCCCATCGCTGGTCTTACGATTGCCAGTCAATAGCACCACTCCGGCATCTTGGCCTTACTGCCTGACGACGACATCTTCGGCGCTTGCTGCCAGACCAACATCGACAAACAGACGCAACTCTATTGGGATCAGTTGGAGATAGCCGCCCAGAACTGATGTTCGACACAGATTGTAACATTAGCCAGGCGAGCTATCAACACCGGCAATGGCATCGCTTGCTTTTGTTGCGGCAAAAACCAAGCCGTCGTATACTTGATGATGAGAAGGCGGGGTGGTGTAGATTCCCAGCCCCGAACTTCCCCGGACGACCCCGTTCCCCCGATCGTTCGCAAGCGACTTCCGTTTTACTCTCTATGCGGTACTCTCTCAAGGAGGAGATAGCAACCATGTACAAACGACTGTTTACTGTCCTGACTGTCGTCTTAGTGGCGGCCTTTGTGTTGGCAGCCTGCGGCGGCGGCGCCACACCTACCCCCGTCCCACCGACCGAAGCGCCAACGAAGGCCCCGGAGCCGACGAAAGCGCCCGAACCCACCAAGGCCCCTGAACCCACCGCCGCCCCCGAAGCCAAAGGCAAGGTCTGCGAGGTAACGGACACAGGCGGTGTGGACGACAAGTCGTTCAACCAGACGGCGTGGGCGGGCGCAGAAGCAGTGGCGGCCGAGTTGGGCTGGGAGGCGACGTATCTGGAGTCGCAGCAACAGACCGACTACGAGAAGAACATCAACGAGTTCATCGCTTCGGACTGCGACCTGATCGTGACGGTCGGTTTCCTGTTGGGCGATGCGACAGCGGCAGCGGCGGCGGCGAACCCGGAGCAGAAGTTCCAGATCCTGGACTTTGCCTATGCCGACCCCTATGACAACATCTGGCAGCAGGTCTACGCCACCCAGGAAGGTGCATTCCTGGCCGGCTATGTCGCCGCTGGCATGACCAAGACCGGCAAGGTGGGTACGTTTGGCGGCATCAACATCCCGCCCGTGGCCGACTTCATGGTTGGCTTCCAGGAGGGCATCGAGTACTACAACCAGCAGAACGGCACTGCCGTCGAACTGTTGGGTTGGGACAATGCCAGCAAGGACGGTCTGTTCACCGGCGACTTCAGCGACCAGGACAAGGGCAAGCAGTTCGGCCAGAACCTGATCGACGAGGGCGCCGACATCATCATGCCCGTGGCCGGGCCGGTTGGCTTGGGCACGGCGGCGGCGGTGAAGGAGAACCCCGGCGTCATGCTGATCGGCGTTGACACCGACTGGTTCGTCAGTGCGCCTGAGTACAGCGACATCGTCCTCACCAGCGTCCTCAAGCACCTGGAACTCTCGGTGCAGTCGGCGGCCAAGGCCGTGGCCGATGGCTCCTACGCCGGCGGCGTCCAGGTTGCCACCCTCGCCAACGGCGAAATCGGCATCGCTCCCTTCCACAACTTCGATGGCGATGTGCCCCAGGCCGTGAAGGACGGCGTCGCTCAGGTCACAAAGGACATCATCGACGGCAAGATCAAGGTCAATAGCTTCAGCAGCCTGGGCGAAGCGGCGATGATGGAAGGCGGCAAGGTCTGCGAGGTAACGGACACAGGCGGTGTGGACGACAAGTCGTTCAACCAGACGGCGTGGGCGGGCGCAGAAGCAGTGGCGGCCGAGTTGGGCTGGGAGGCGACGTATCTGGAGTCGCAGCAACAGACCGACTACGAGAAGAACATCAACGAGTTCATCGCTTCGGACTGCGACCTGATCGTGACGGTCGGTTTCCTGTTGGGCGATGCGACAGCGGCAGCGGCGGCGGCGAACCCGGAGCAGAAGTTCCAGATCCTGGACTTTGCCTATGCCGACCCCTATGACAACATCTGGCAGCAGGTCTACGCCACCCAGGAAGGTGCATTCCTGGCCGGCTATGTCGCCGCTGGCATGACCAAGACCGGCAAGGTGGGTACGTTTGGCGGCATCAACATCCCGCCCGTGGCCGACTTCATGGTTGGCTTCCAGGAGGGCATCGAGTACTACAACCAGCAGAACGGCACTGCCGTCGAACTGTTGGGTTGGGACAATGCCAGCAAGGACGGTCTGTTCACCGGCGACTTCAGCGACCAGGACAAGGGCAAGCAGTTCGGCCAGAACCTGATCGACGAGGGCGCCGACATCATCATGCCCGTGGCCGGGCCGGTTGGCTTGGGCACGGCGGCGGCGGTGAAGGAGAACCCCGGCGTCATGCTGATCGGCGTTGACACCGACTGGTTCGTCAGTGCGCCTGAGTACAGCGACATCGTCCTCACCAGCGTCCTCAAGCACCTGGAACTCTCGGTGCAGTCGGCGGCCAAGGCCGTGGCCGATGGCTCCTACGCCGGCGGCGTCCAGGTTGCCACCCTCGCCAACGGCGAAATCGGCATCGCTCCCTTCCACAACTTCGATGGCGATGTGCCCCAGGCCGTGAAGGACGGCGTCGCTCAGGTCACAAAGGACATCATCGACGGCAAGATCAAGGTCAATAGCTTCAGCAGCCTACCGTAAGCAGATTGATCCCGAGACCCTAAAGGTTTTGAAAACCTTTAGGGTCTGATCCTATGATCAGACTGGCGGCCCAGAGAAATCTCCGGGCCGCCGGTTTTGTTCTCGTCTCCTTTGTGATAGACTTGCCTGAGAGCAAGAGAGTAGATAAGTAGACAAGGGTCAATCGCTGCCCCTCCGGCAATACGACCTCTGTCTTTGTAGCCTTGTCTACTTGTCTACTTATCTATTTGTCTACCCCTCCCCTCCCAAACCCCACTCAAATCAGGATTCGCTATGGCGCCTATCCTCGAACTCCGTGGCATCACCAAACGTTTTCCTGGGGTGTTGGCCAACGATCATATCGATCTGGACTTGAACCAGGGCGAGATCCTGGCCCTGCTGGGCGAGAATGGCGCCGGCAAGTCCACGCTGATGAACATCCTCTACGGCCTCTACCAGCCAGACGAAGGGGAGATCATCGTCAGGGGCAAGAAGCTGACCGTCCATAGCCCCAACGACGCCATCGACGCCGGGGTGGGGATGGTGCATCAGCATTTCATGTTGGTGCCGGTGCTGACTGTGACCGAGAATGTGATGTTGGGGGTCGAGTCGCTGCGGGGCGGCGTCTTCCTGGATCGACGCAAGTCCGCCGCCCGCATCCGTGAGATTGCGGAGAAATTCGGGCTGGCGGTGGACCCGAACAGCTACATCAAAGACCTGCCGGTGGGGGTGCAGCAGCGGGTCGAGATCATCAAACTGCTCTATCGCAGCGCCGACATCCTCATCCTCGATGAACCGACGGCGGTGCTGACGCCGCAGGAGGCGGATGAACTGTTCAAGGTGATGCGATCGCTGGTGGCGCAGGGCAAATCGATCATTTTCATTACCCACAAACTGCGCGAGGTGCTGGCCGTGGCCGACCGCATCATGGTGCTGCGATTGGGCAAGGTGGTGGGCCAGGCCGACCCCAAAACGGCCACGCAACCGCAGTTGGCGTCGATGATGGTGGGCCGCGATGTGACCTTGAAGGCCAAGAAGACGCACTGCGTCCCCGGCGATACGGTGCTGAAGATCGACCGTTTGAGTGTGTTGGATGACCGCGAGAATCTGGCGGTCAATGAGGTCACGCTGGCGGTGCAGGCGGGCGAAGTGGTGGGGGTGGCGGGCGTGCAGGGCAACGGCCAGACGGAATTCGTGGAGGCGCTGACGGGGCTGCGTTCGGTACTGGGCGGCGCCATCTCGATCGATGGCCGGGATACGACCGGCGCCACCCCGCGCAAGGTGATCGAAACCGGCGTGGCGCATGTGCCTGAAGATCGCCAGGCGGATGGGCTGGTGCTCTCGTACCCCATCGCCGACAACATGGTGCTGAACACCTACTATCTACCGCCCTTCGCCAGGGGCGCCGTCATCCAGCAGGATGAAGTGGGCAAGACGGCGACGGATCTCGTCAAGCAGTTCGATGTGCGCACGCCCGGCATCGGTACGCCTGCCAGCTCGCTCTCGGGCGGCAACCAGCAGAAGGTGATCGTCGCCCGCGAGTTCTCCCGCCCAATCAAGTTGCTGATCGCCTCGCAGCCCACGCGCGGGTTGGATGTCGGCTCGATCGAGTACATCCATTCGCGCATCCTTGAAAAGCGCGACACGGGTTGCGCCGTGCTGCTCGTCTCGACCGAGCTGGATGAGATCATGGCCCTGTCCGACCGCATCGCCGTCATGTATCGCGGCAAGATCATCGCCATCGTCGATTCACCGCACGTGACCAAGGAATATCTCGGCCTGCTCATGGCTGGCGTTAGCCCCGATCAGATTGCGCCTATCGAGGAGCCGACGGAAGATGAGGCGGAAGCGGTGTTCTAGCATCTGGCTATGAACAAGCAGTGAGTTTTCGTACTTCCCTTTTTTGATCACACGCAGCTGCAGTAATCACCTTTCAGCCACTTCCCTGGAGTGACGCCATGGCGCAACTCGCTGCCCCCCCTCCCTCCCTCCCCGCCGGTCCCTCGCGTTGGCGACGGCTCCTGCAACCGCTCGTCATCCCGCTGCTGTCGATCT
>CAYWPZ010000160.1:0-11253 GCA_964460135.1 uncultured Caldilineales bacterium
ATGCCACCACCTGGGCGTTGGAAAGCATCGGCTTGATCGTCTTCTGGGGCCTGCCGGGGCCAGGGTTGGTGGGTTTGGCGGCAATGGGGGGGATGGCGGTCTGGGCGGCGCGGAAAAGCCGGCGCTAAGACGCATGCCGCTATGCCACTCTCCACTCTCCAACCTCCACTCCTCTTCCTTCTCGCCTTCCTCCTCGGCGCGCTGCCGTTCTCGGTCTGGGTGGGGAGGGCGGCCTTGCACACCGACATCCGGCAGTACGGCGACCACAACCCCGGCGCCACCAATGTGCTGCGGGCGGGCGGTTGGCGATGGGGCGGGCTGGCGATGCTGCTCGATTGCCTGAAGGCGGCCATCCCGGTCGGTTTGGCTCATTTTGGCCTGGGGTGGGAGGGCTGGCCGCTGGCGCTGATCGCCATCGCGCCCGTGGCCGGTCATGCCTTCTCGCCCTTCCTGCGCCTGCGCGGGGGCAAAGCGGTGGCCGCTACCTTTGGCGCCTGGGTCGGCCTGACCGTGTGGGAAGGCCCCACCGTGCTCGGCCTGCTCCTGGGCCTGTCCTTCGCCCTCATCGCCGCCAGCGGCTGGGCGGTGATCCTGGCCTTCCTCGGCCTGCTCGCCTATTTCCTCCTTCTCCCGGCCTCCTTCAACCCCCTCGACCTGCGCCCGGCCCTCTTCCCCACCCTGCTCATCGCCTGGCTCGGCCACTTTGCCATCCTGATCTGGAAACACCGGGCCGAATTGGCCCATTGGCCGCGTTTGCGAGGCAGGTAATTGGCAGTTGGTTACTGGTTACTGTGATGTATGGCTCGCATCAACGCAATAACCAATTACCAATTACTGATCTCCAATCTCCCCCATGATTGCCGCCGCACTCACCGCCATCCTCGTAGTCATGCTGCTGATCGCCATCATCAACGCGGCGGTGTGGCTGCGGTTGCGGCCGGGGCCAAGACCAGATGAGCAAGAAGCCTTCGTCTCCGTGCTAATCCCGGCTCGCAACGAAGCGTCCGTCATCGCCAGCACGGTGGCCGGCCTCCTGGCGCAGGACTATCCCCGCTTCGAGCTGCTCATCCTCGACGACCACTCCGAGGATGGCACGGCCGCCATTGCCACAGCCGCCAGCCAGGACGACCCCCGCCTCCGTCTCCTCGCCGGCGCCGATCTCCCCCCCGGCTGGCTGGGCAAGAACTGGGCCTGCCAGCAGTTGGGCCAGGCGGCCGCGGGCGACCTGCTGGTGTTCACCGACGCCGATGTGCGCTGGCAGCCCCAGGCTCTCGCCGGCCTCGTCCGTCTCGTCGAACAAGAATCCGCCGCCTTGCTCACCATCTGGCCCACGCAGCAGACCGAAACCTGGGCCGAGCGGCTGGTAGTGCCGCTGATGGCGCTGGTCGTCCTTGCCTACCTGCCCCTGCCGCTGGTACACCACACCCGCTTCGCCGTCTTCGCCGCTGCCAACGGCCAGTGCCTGGCCTTCCGTCGCCGGGCCTACGACCAGGTCGGGGGTCACGCCGCCGTCCGCAGCCAGATCGTCGAAGACATCATCTTCGCCCGCCGCATCAAACAGGCAGGGTTGCGGCTGCGCATGGCCGACGGCAACGATCTCATCGCCTGCCGGATGTACGATGGTTGGCCGTCGGTGCGCGATGGCTATGCAAAAAACATCCTCGCCGGCTACGGCGGGCGGGTTTGGGCGCTGTTGTTGGCCGCCGTCTTCCATTGGTTCGTCTTTCTGGGGCCGTGGGTTTGGCTGGCCGCCGCCCTCGTTACCGGCGCGCCTTTGCTTTGGCCCGCCGCCCTCGTCGCCCTCGCCATCGCCGTGCGCGGATTGAGCGCCATCCTCAGCCGCCAGCGCGCTCGCGACGCCGTGCTCATGCCCGTCTCGGTGCTATTGATGACGGCCATCGCCGCCCGCGCCCTGTGGTGGCGATGGCGGGGTGGGCCGCGGTGGAAGGGGCGGGTGTTGGCGGCATCCTGAGCGCCATGAGCTGGCGCCGTCCCGCACCCACTCCAAGCTGAGCTTCAGCACGTTCAGCCTTTCAGGGGCGTTTTTCAGCACCGCGTCGAGTTGTTCCGGCGCCCGGCAGCAGTCTGCCCTCTCTCCCGATCAGCCGACCGCCTTCTGCACCAGGGCGCTGATCGTCGCCTCCACCGAGGCGGTCAACTCCTTCAGGGCAAACGAAACCGGCCACATCTCACCCTCATCGAGGTTGGCCTCCGGTTGGAAGCCAAACGTTGCGTACCTGGTGTCGAACTTGTGCGCACTCTGGAAGAAACAGACAACTTTGCCGTCTCTGGCATAGGCGGGCATGCCATACCAGGTTTTTGGGGCCAAGACCGGCGCGTTGGCCTTGATGATCTCGTGCAGTCGCGTGGCCAGGGCGCGTTCCGGCTCCGGCATGGCGGCGATCGCCGCCAGCACGTCGCTTTCCCCTTCGGCTCGGTTCTTACTCGCGCGCGCTTCCGCCTTTAGTTCTTGGGCGCGCGCCTTCATCGCAGCTCGTTCCTCGTCTGTGAATCCTTGCGTCTTTGTAGCCATCGAAACCTCGTAGAAGTTCACTTTGTCTGTTCTGGGGCGAGGCAGCCGTCCGCATGGGCGTCGCCGGCCCGAGATGGGAGAGAAGAGTTGCGAGCGCCGGTTTCACCGGAACCCGTAACCAAACGGTTGCGAATCTGCCGCAAGCAGAGGCTTTCCTGATTCGCCGTCCCCTCAGTCTAGCCCACTACCTTGATTCACGCAACTCGCTTCCCCCCCTCTCATCTCTTCTCTACCGCAAGTTATCGAGCACATCCTTTCTTGCCCCCCCCTGAATACTACAACCGCACTTGGCGGAAACGATCCCATCATGCCATGCTGATGTTTGGGATGCAGTGAAGCGGGGGTCATCAGGCCGACAAGCGGTTTGACGCCCTACGTGGAGCGAGCTAGAATTCGCTCATTCGGGATTTTCGAGGCCAGGAAACACGAAGATGTCATGTTCTGATCGGAGGTGCATCATGCCAGCGTATCGCATCAGCCGTCGTCTTCTCCTCGTCAGCATCTTCGCCGTTCTCTCGCTGGCAGGCGGGCTGAGCCGGGCGTCCGGCCCAGGGACACCCGCCGGCGATTTGACCGCAGGGCAACGGGCGTTGATGAGCGCCAGCATCCTCATCGAGACGACGGCAGGGGATGTAGCTGCGGCGCCGCCCCAAGCCGAATTTCCGGCGCGAACGGCCGTATCGCCAGCTGAGACCGGCGTGATCGCCTTTGCGAGCAACCGCGGCGGCGACTTCGATATCTGGGCCCAGGAAGCCGGCGGCGTGGGCGCAGCAACCCTGGTGGCAGCGAACATCGGCGAGGATGTGACGCCCGAATGGTCGCCGGAGGGAGGTAAGTTGCTCTATGTCAGCGATCGCGACGGGGACTATGAGATTTATGTGCGGACGCTGGCTGGTTCGGAAGCGAAATTGACCGACAACACCTTCGCCGACGTGCATCCAACCTGGTCGCCGACCGGCGACCGCATCCTCTTCTCGTCCAATCGCGGCGGCAGCTTTTTCCAGATCTTCTCCATGCGCGCCGATGGCAGCGACGTGCGCCAGGTTGGGTTGGTGGCCCTCAACCACGCCATGTCCCCTCGCCTTTCACCCGACGGCGGGCGGATCGTCTTCATGCGGGCCACAGTGGCGGCGGCGGCATGCCAATGGAACTGGGATGTGTGGCTGATGGATGCCGACGGCAACAACCAACAACGAGTCACCAGCCGCCTGGGCGCCGACCTCTATCCGCGCTGGTCGCCGGACGGCAGCCGGATCGTGTACGCCAGCTGCCGCAACCTGCTCGATTTCGATCTCTACAGCGTCGCCGCCGCCACCGGCAGCGAACAGCGGCTCAGCTCGTGGTTCCTGAGGAACGAATGGGCGGCCGCCTATGCCCCCGACGGCCAGCATCTGGCCTTCAGCACCGATGTCGATGGCAACATCGAGATCTACACCATGCCGGCGCAGGGCGGGAGCGCAGCCAACCTCACGCGGCGCAGCGGCGATGACCTGGCGCCAAGCTGGAAAGCCGACGCCAGCGCGCCCACCTTCTCCGTCTCTGGCCGTGTGCTTGACGCCGGCGGTCGCGCCATCCCCTGCGCCACGGTCGCGGCCGGCCTGGCCCGCAGCACTACCACCGACGGCAGCGGCAACTACACCCTGACCGCATTGCAGGCAGGAACTCACACGATCACCCCCACGAAGCCAGGCTACACCTTTACGCCGGCCAGCCGTATCCTCACCGTCCCACCGGCTGCCGCCGGCGCGGATTTCGTCGCCTCGGAATCTGCAACCCGCCGCCCGATCTTGATCATCCCCGGCATGTTCGCCTCCTTCAACCTGCAGTGCATGGTCACCGGTACAGGCTGCGAACCCGAAAACTGGGACTGGTTCACGCCCATCGCTGCCAGCTACTATCGTCCTCTGCTCCACCAGTTGGCCGCCGCCGGCTATAGCACAGCCAACGGCAAGCTAAAGGTGCTGTTCTACGACTGGGGCCAACCGATGGCAACGAACGTTGGCCTCGTGCGCGACAGCATCCAGAAACTCAAGACCCAGACCGGCGCGGCCAGGGTAGAGGTGGTGGGGCACAGCATGGGTGGCTTGCTTGGCCGCGCCTATGTCCAGAGCGACAGCTGCGCCGATGATGTGGCCCATCTGATCACACTCGGCAGCCCCCATCGCGGCGCGGCGCGGGCCTACCCCTCGTGGGAGGGTGGAATCGTCTACGAAGGTGGGTGGATGGGAAGACTCGACCATATCGCCTATGCCCTCATGCTTTTCTTCTTGGATGATCAGTGGACGAATAGCACACGGTTGCAGTTCTTTCGCACGTTCAGAAGCGGCCAGGAGTTGTTGCCCATCGACAACTATCTGTTCGACGAGGAACACGGCGATGCGCCCAAACCGGTCGCCAGTCTGCGCCAACGCAACGAGTATCTGCCCCTGCTCGAAGCCAGACTGCCCGATCTCTTCACCCGCACCGACGTAAGTGTCTTCCTGGGTCAAGGCACAGCCACCACAGCCCGCTTCTACGTCCACGACCGCCCGCCCTCTGACGCGCCGCTGTGGGAAGACGGTAAACCCAACTGGTCGCGGGAGGATGAATTCGACGCCGACGGCGATGGCACTGTGCCCGCCGCCAGCGCTCGCCTGCCTGCGCCTGCGCACCAACAGTTGTTTGACAACGTTACGCATGGCGATCTGCCCGGCGACGACAGGGTGCGCACGCAGATCTTCGCCACCCTCGGCATTCCTCTCCCAGGCGCCGCGCTATCGACGGCGCCGGAGGCAGCATCAGAGAGCGGTGTTTTTCTGGTTCTGGCGCTGGATGGCCCGGCCGAAGTGACGGTGAGCAGCCCAGACGGGGGGCAGGCAGGGCCGGGCGGCGTCACCATCGCCGGCGCCGAATACATCGCTATCCCTGGCACTCCTTTCCGGCTTGTGGTCGTCCCGGTCGATGCTGCCGGCGCCTTCCAGATTTCGGCGACGGGTGACGGGGCGGGCGACTATCGATTGGGGCTTCTCGACACTTTTACGCCGGACGATGAGCTGCCTGCTGAGCCGAGGGAAGCCTGGGACACGGTGCAGGGCCAGATGCAGGCAGGCGCCGAAGTCAAACTCACCGTTGCCGTCGCCGACGGCATGGAGGAGCCGCCGCCGTTGCTGGCGATCACGCCCGTGATCGAGACGCCCATCCACAAGGGCGCGACTGCTGTTCATGGCTGGGCGCAGCCGGGGAGCGTGGTCGAAGTGCGCGACGCCGTCACTGCGGCGCGGCGTGGAAGCGGAGGCGTCGATAGCGAGGGGCGTTTTGCCGTGATGCTCGACGCGCCTCTGTGGCCCGGCCAGCGCATCGTTCCCTGGGTGAATGGGGTTGCCGGCGTGCCGGTCGAAGCCACACTCAGCATGTTGTATTTGCCCTCGCTACAATGACCGACCACACCACTTACCAATCCCCCTTCACCTGGCGCTACGGCTCCGACGACATGCGCCAGATCTTCTCCGAAATCCACCGCCGCCAGCTGTGGCGGCGGATCTGGGTGGCGCTGGCTCGCGCCCAGGCTTCTGTGGGACTGGTGACAGCAGAACAACTGGCCGATATCGAGGCCCACGCCGGCGCGATTGACATCGCGCGGGCTTTGGAAATCGAGCAGGTCACACGGCACGATGTCATGGCCGAGATCAAAACCTTCGCCGGCCAGTGCAGGGTTGGCGGGGGCGTCATCCATCTCGGCGCCACCAGCATGGATGTGGTGGACAACGCCGACGCCCTGCGCCAGATCGAAGCCCTCGATCTCGTCCGCGTCCGCCTGGCGGGGCTGATCCGGGCCTTTGCCGACCTATGCGAGCGCCATGCCGAAACCCCAGCCATGGGCTACACCCACCTGCAACCGGCCGAACCAACCACCCTCGGCTACCGTTTCGCCCAGACCTTGCAGGATTTGCTGGTCGATTGGGAGGAAATCGGCCGGGCGCGGAGAAACCTGAAGGGCAAAGGGCTGAAGGGGGCGGTGGGGACGCTGGCCTCCTATGAACAATTGCTGGCGGGGACAGGGATCACGGCCGGGGAGCTGGAACGCCGGGCGCTGGCCGATCTGGGGCTAGAGGCTTTCCCCGTCGCCACGCAGACCTATCCGCGCAAGCAGGACTGGCTGCTGCTCAATGCCCTGGCCGGGCTGGCGGGCACGCTCTACCGTTTCGCTTTCGACCTGCGCCTCCTGCAATCCCCGGCCTTTGGCGAACTTGCGGAACCGTTCGGCAAGGGGCAGGTGGGTTCGTCGGCCATGCCCTTCAAGCGCAACCCCATCACTGCCGAGAAGATCGACAGCCTGGCCCGCCATCTGGCGGCGCTGCCGAATGTGGCCTGGCACAATGCCGCCCACAGCCTGCTGGAGCGCACCCTCGACGACTCGGCCAACCGCCGCTCGCTCATCCCCGAAGCCTTTCTGCTCGCCGACGAACTCCTGCTCTCGACCCAACGCATCGTCCTTGACCTGAATGTTTGGCCCGGCGCCATCGCCCGCAATCTCACCAGCTATGGCGTCTTTGCCGCCACCGAGCGCCTGCTGATGGAAGCCGTCAAGGCCGGCGGCGACCGCCAGCACCTGCATGAGGTCATTCGCCAGCACAGCCTGGCGGCCTGGGCGGCAGTACAGCGCGGCGAAGCCAATCCCCTGGCCGAGACCCTGGCCGCCGAGCCTGACTTCACCGCCCGGCTGTCACCCGTGCGCATCCGCAGCCTGCTCGACGCCGGCCACTACCTGGGCGAGGCCCCAGCGCGGGCGCGTCACCTGGCTGATGTAGCGCGCGCCTTGCTCGGACAAGTGAACCAGGATCGTCTATGAGGCCCTGAACAGCAACATAACCGCCAGGGATTTGTGACTTCGTTATCGTAATGCTAAAATCAGATAGTGTGAAAATCAGAATCGCCAATCGACAAAGGAAATGAAGACTTATGGATACTTTTGCAGTGCGCTTGCGGGCGCGCGGTCAACTCACGCTTCCCCAAACCGTTCGTGACGAGTGGGATATCGCCGAAGGCGACGTACTGACCTTGACAAAAGTCGATGGCGTAGTTGTGTTGACCCCTAAGCAACTCCTCATTCCGCGCTTGACAGAGGAATTCAGCGCCATCATGGAACAGGAAGGGGTGTCGCTGGCTGAACTATTGCAGGGACTTGAGCATGAGCGCAAGCAGGTCGGGCAGGAGCAACAGGCGGTGGGTGTTGCGTAGGGTCTTTGTCGATGCCAATGTCCTCATTGCTGGCGCCGATTCGCGTTCAGGCGCCAGCAATGCGGTCATGAAGCTGGCCGAGATTGGGCTGATTCAGCTCGTTGTGGCGAGGCAAGTGCTGGATGAAGCCGAGCGCAATCTGCGCAAAAACCTGCCCCGCGCCCTTCCCAATTTTGCCGCGCAACTGGCGCAATTGCGCCTGGAAATCGTGCCTGATCCCCCGCAGGAAGCCGTCGAAGTCTACGAGACCTTCATCGAGGCCACGGATGCCCCCATCCTCGCAGCCGCCGTGCTCGCTGCGCCCGATCGTTTCATCACACTCAATACCAGGGACTTCACCGCCGAAGTTGCCGTCCAAAGCCGCCTTGTCATACAGACGCCGGGACAATTCATCCAGACGCTACGGTCACTTGTGGATGAAGGTCTCGCCAACAACTGAGTGTCCGCCCCAGCATGCCTATCAGCGATCATTCATGCTAACCCACAACGAACTCCTCCAGGCCATCCCCCATGCCCTTGCCGCCGTCGATCTCGAAGGCTTCGGCGAGAAAGAACAGGGCAAGGTTCGCGACATCTACCGCCTGGACGACGACCGCCGCCTGCTGGTGGCCACGGGTCAGCGCCTTCGACCGGGTATTGGGCCTGGTCCCCTACAAGGGTCAGGTGCTCAACCAACTGGCGGCCTGGTGGTTCCAGCGCACGGCCGATATCGTCGCCAACCATGTCATCGCCGTCCCCGACCCGAATGTGATGCTGGCGCGCGAGGCGCAGGCGCTGCCGGTGGAGGTGATCGTGCGGGGTTACATTACTGGCGTCACCAGCACCAGCCTGTGGACGTTGTACCAGGCCGGGGTCGAGCGGCCGTATGGTCTGGACTTGCCGCCCGGCCTGCACAAAAACGACCGTCTGCCCGAACCCGTGAACACGCCCACAACCAACGCCGAGCGCGGCCAGCACGACGAGCGTCTGACCTCCGATGAGGTCGTCGCGCGCGGGCTGGTGGGGCCAGAACTGTGGGCGGAGGTGAGGCGGGTGGCCGTGGCCTTGTTCCAGCGCGGGCAGAGCGTGGCCATGCGCGGGGGGCTGGTGTTGGTGGACACCAAGTACGAATTCGGGTTGATCGACGGCAAGTTGGCCCTGATCGACGAAATCCACACGCCCGACAGCAGCCGCTTTTGGGTGGCCGAGAGCTACGGCCGGGCCAAGCGCGAAGGGCGGGAGCCGGAGAGCTTCGACAAGGAATTCCTGCGCCTGTGGTATGTGGCCCGCGGCTACCGCGGCGAAGGCGAGCCGCCCGCCCTGCCCGCCAAAACCATCGCCGAACTGGCCGCCCGCTACATCGCCGCCTACGAGAAGCTGACGATGACGACTTTCGCACCCGGCCCGCAACGGGCTGCTGCTCGCATCGCCCGCAATCTGCTACAATAGCACTGCCAACGCAGCGCTGCCAACGCCCACCCGCAACAGGTGGTAGGGAAGTACGGGAGCGTTGGTTACAAAATGAGACTGGCAGCGTTCGCCCCACGCGCGAACGGCTGCTGGTCGCGCTGTTCACAGACTCACACCCTGCCCGGAGCACAGCCGATGAAATCCCACACCCCGCCACCCACTGATACCGCCCGCGAAGTTCTGTCTGCCTGGCAAGGGCAGATGGCCGAAGCCACCGCCCGCCCCTGGCTGTTGCGCTTGATGGCAAAGCGCGGCGGACGGCTATTCGCGCGCTTCGACCGCGCCTACCGGCGGCTGCTGGGTCTATCGCAGCGGCGGCGGCAATGGCTGCAAGTGCGGCTGGGCGTGGGGCTGGCGGGGGCGGCGCTGTTGCTGGCGTTGAGCGCGGGGTCGATCCAGAGCGCGCCTGTGGATACGATCACGGTCGACGGCACAGTTTGCACCCTTTACGATGCCATTGTCGCGGCCAACGTCGACATGGCGGCGGGGGGGTGCACGGCCGGCAGTGGCGCCGATACGCTAGATATCCTCAGTGACTTCTATCTTCTCAACGCCTTGCCAAACATCACCAGCGAGATGACCATCGAGGGCAACGGCAACACGATTGCCCGCTCCGACACTGCTACAGGAGCGTTCACTGTTCTCAAGGTCACATCCACTGGCGACCTGACCCTCAATAGCGCCACCATCAGCGGGGGCTACAGTTACGACGGCGCCGGCGGCATCGACAGCAGCGGAATCTTGTCGATCAATGACAGCACCATTACCGGCAACACCGGCTTTTACAGCGGCGGCGGTATTTACGCCGAGGACGCGACCATCACCGGCAGCACCATCTCGGATAACATTGCCAACAGCGGCGAAGGCTTTAGCAGGGGCGGGGGATTGGCGGCTGCGTGCGGCGAGATCACGATCACCAACAGCATCTTGTCCGGCAATTCGGCCAGTTTCGGCGGCGCCATCTACGAGGAATGCGCCACCATTGTCATCCAGAACAGCGTCCTCTCCGGCAACTCCGCCGTTCGCGGCGGCGCTATCTATGATGGTAACGGCGAAGTCACCGTGGTGGCGAGCACGTTATCGGGCAACAGCGCTTACTCACGCGGGGGCGGCATCGTCGTCGGCAACAGTGTGGTCGTGAGCCTGAGCACCCTGAGCAACAACACGGCAACCCGCGCCGGCGGCGGTATCCGGGTTGTTGGCGGCGCCTACTTGACGCTGATCAACAGCACACTGTCGGGAAACGGGTCGCCAGGCGATGAAGGCGGCGGCGCCGGGGGTGGATTGTACAATGCGGGCATGGCGGATGTGATCAATAGCACTTTGACCGGCAACTACGCCGGCGATGGCGGCGGCATCTGGAGTGCGGGGGCTCTGGCGCTGAGCCGAACGCTGGTGAGCGGAAATACCGCCGACGCCGGCAACGAAATCTACCACTACTATGCTGGCGGCGGCGCCAACAACGCGCTCCGCCCTGCCGCAGTCGTCAGCGGCGGCGACTACAACCTCTTTGGCCATAGCGGTGAGACCGACAGCGCTGCCTTCGTCGATTTCACACCAGGGGGCGCTGACATCACCGCCACGTTGGACGGCGAGGCGCCCACGGCGTTGGCAGCGATTCTGAACACGGTCTTGGCCAGCAACGGCGGCGCAACCAAAACCCACGCCCTACCCACCGACAGCCCCGCCATCGACGCCGCCCCCGACGCCGGCTGCCCCAGCATCGATCAGCGCGGCGAAACGCGGCCGGTGGATGCCGGCGCAGCCGGGCCGGCAGGCCAAACATGCGACGTCGGCGCCTATGAGGTGCAGGAAACGCCCACTCCAACGCCGACCCAAACACCCACAAAAACGCGCACGCCAACCAAAACGCCGACGCGCACGCCAACCAGAACCCCAACCAAGACTCCTACCCGCACCCCCACCCGCACGCCTACCAATTCCCCCACCTGGACGTCCACCCCCACCCGCACGCCCACCAATTCCCCCACCTGGACGCCCACCCCCACCCGCACGCCCACCAATTCCCCCACCTGGACGCCCACCCCCACCCG
>CAYWPZ010000161.1:0-2476 GCA_964460135.1 uncultured Caldilineales bacterium
CAACCTGCTTCAGCAGGTTTCCTGTACCAGACCGTGAATTCATTCACGGGATTCGTGCCGGGCCGTGAATTCATTCACGGGATCCATACCAGACCGTGAATGAATTCACGGGATTCGTGCCGGACCGTGAATTCATTCACGGGATCCATACCAGACCGTGAATGAATTCACGGGGCGTCATCCCCACACCCCCATTTACCGCGCATTCATCGCATAAAGCCCCTCCACCATCGCCGCCCGCCGCTCCCAAGTCTGCCCCCTCGCCCCCTCCCACGCCGCCCGCCCCCAGGCCCGGCGCAGCTCCGACTCCAGCAACAACTGCACACACACCCGCACCAGCCCCTCGTCATCCCCCGCCGCCAGCGCCGCGCCTGCCTCCCCGGTCAGAATCCCATACTCCCCCACCTCCTCCGTCACCACCGGCAGCCCCTGCGCCAGGCAATCCAGCAGCCGGGCCGGGCTTTTCGCCCGCGTACGGGCATCATCGCTGACCGGGAACAGGGCCAGGGCCGAACTGCGCAGCGCCGCCGTCAGCGCCTCGCCTTCCAGCCAGCCCAAGCGCTCGCTCTGCGGCAGCTCGGGCGCGGCGGGCCAGTCGCCGACCACCCGCAACCGCGCCTGCGGGACGGCCGCCACAATACCCGACCACAGCTTCCGCAACCGCTCCGGGCTGATGTCATTCCCCCGCGTATAGACCAGCGCCACCGGCCGGTTCTGCGCCGCCGCCGCTGGGACCGGTGCCAGATCGAGACCGTTGGGCAGATACAACACCCCCTCCTTCGAGCCGCGCGCCTTCACCGCCCGCGCCTCCAGCACCCGCGAGGCGGCGCTAACGCCGTGCGCCCGACGCAGCAGAAAACCTTCCTGGCGCCCCACCAGCCAGCGCGCCGGCCGGCTGCGCCCTGCCCCCCACCCGGCCTCGCTCTCCAGATCATCCAGATCGAGAATCACCCGTACACCTGCGCGCCGCAGCCAGAGACTGCCCACCACCCCGGCATAACCCAGCCCCTTGCTCACATGCACGATAGCGGGCCGGAAAGCCTTCGCCGCCGCCAGCATCCGCCGCAGCAGCCAGGGATCGGCCAGAGGGTGGGGGGCGGGACCGAGGGCAGGGGCGATGACCTCCACCCCCCGCCAGCCTTCGGCCCGCCCCGCCTCCGCCGGGCAATCCCAGGCCGGGATCAGGACGCCGACCGCGTGCCCTCGCCCGGCCAGCGCCGCCGCCAACGGCAGCAATCGCCTTGCCGCCGTCTGCTTCTGGCAACGGCCAAACGGGGCCACGAAAAGGATGCGCAATCCGCGTCCATCCGCGTTCATCCGCGTACCATGACCGACTACTCCACCGTCACGCTCCTGGCCAGATTGCGCGACGAAAAGAACCTGTAATCCGCGTCCATACGCGTTCATCCGCGTACTACCATGACCGACTACTCCACCGTCACGCTCTGGGCCAGATCGCGCGACAAAAAGAACGTGTAATCCGCGTCCATCCGCGTTCATCCGCGTACTACCATGACCGACTACTCCACCGTCACGCTCTGGGCCAGATCGCGCGACAAAAAGAACGTGTAATCCGCGTCCATCCGCGTTCATCCGCGTACTACCATGACCGACTACTCCACCGTCACGCTCTTGGCCAGATCGCGCGACGAAAAGAACGTGTAATCCGCGTCCATCCGCGTTCATCCGCATACTACCATAACCGACTACTCCACCGTCACACTCTTGGCCAGATTGCGCGGCTGATCGACATCGCGCCCGTGCCAGACGGCGATGTGGTAGGCCAGCAACTGCAAGGGAACCACCGCCACCACCGGGGCCAGCCAGGAGATCGTCTCCGGCACCTCGATCAAGCTATCAGCCTTGCGCGCCACCACCTCATCGCCGGGGTTGACAACGGCAATGACCCTGCCATTGCGCGCCTTCACCTGCTCGACCTGGCTGATCATCTTGTCGTAGACGCCATCGCGCACGGCAATGGCCACCGTGGGCATGGTCTCGTCGATCAGGGCGATGGGGCCGTGCTTCATCTCACCGGCCGGATAGCCCTCGGCGTGGACATAGCTGATCTCCTTTAGCTTCAGCGCGCCCTCGCGGGCCGTAGAATAGTTGATCCCCCGGCCCAGATAGAGGAAATTGCGATAGCCGGCATACTGGCGGGCAAGCTGCTGATAACGAGCGTCATTCTCCAGCACCCGCCCCACCTTGTCCGGCAGCAGCGCCAACTCGCTCGCCATCTGGCGCGAGGCGAGGGCGCCCAGCACGCCGCGCTGCTGGCTCAGATACATCCCCAGCAGGAACAGATCCACCAGCGAGGTGGTGTAGGCTTTCGTGCTGGCTACCCCCACCTCTGGCCCGGCCTGCATCATGATCACCCCATCGCTGACGCGGGCCGCCTGCGACCCCACCGCGTTGACGATGGCGGCCGTGCGCGCCCCGCGCGGGATGACCACGCTGTGCGGGATTTCCCGGTAAT
>CAYWPZ010000161.1:2486-11221 GCA_964460135.1 uncultured Caldilineales bacterium
GCCCCGCGCGCCTTCGCCTCCTCCAGCGCCGCCAGTGTGTCCACCGTCTCGCCCGACTGTGTGATCGCCAGCGCCAGAGTGCGCTCGTCGGCAATCGGCCCCCGGTAACGGTACTCGGACGAATAATCGACCTCGACCGGCAGCCGGGCCAGATTCTCGATCATATACTTACCGGCCAGTCCGGCGTAGTACGACGTACCGCAGGCGACGATGGTCAGTTTGTTCAGGGCGCGGGCCGCCTTCGCCTCCAGATTCAGCTCCGGCAGGTGCACGTCGCCGCTGATGAAATCGATGCGCCCGCGGATGGTGTCGGTGATGGCAGCCGGCTGGTCGAAGATCTCCTTCTGCATGAAGTGCCGGTACTGCCCTTTGGCCGCCGACACCGGGTCCCAGGAAATGTCGTGGATGCGCAAGGGTGGCAGGGCGGCGCCGTCCAGGTCGAAATAACTCACCCCCTCGCGGGTGATCACGGCCAGCTCCCGGTTCTCCAAGAAACTCATCGCCCGCGTGTGTTCCAGAATGGCCGGGATGTCAGAGGCGACGAACATCTCGCCCCGCCCGTGGCCGATCACCACGCCGCCGGCATTGCCCAGCCGCGCCACCACCAGCTTATCCGGCTCGTGGCTGCTGAGCGCCACCACCGCCGATGGCCCGTGCAACAAACGCAGCGCCCGACGCACGGCCTCGGCCAAGTCTTCGCTGCGATCATACTCCCGGCTGATCAACTGCACGATCACCTCGGTGTCGGTGTCGGAGGCAAACTCGTAGCCCTGCGCCATCAGCTCATTGCGCAAGGCCAGAAAATTCTCGACGATGCCATTCTGGACGACCACAATCTGGCCGCTGCGGTCGCTGTGCGGATGGGCGTTGCGGACGGTGGGCGGACCGTGGGTAGCCCAGCGCGTGTGCCCGACGCCGATGCTGCCCTCGGCTGGGCTTTCGGCCAGGCGTTGATAGAGATTCGCCAGCTTGCCGGCGTCGCGACGAACAGCGACATGGCCGTTGGCTTCGAGCACAGCGAGACCGGCAGAGTCGTAACCGCGGTACTCCAGACGCTGCAAACCTACGAGAATGATGGGCGTGGCCGCGCGCGGGCCAACATACCCAACGATGCCGCACATGGGATTTTCCTCCGTTGGTTGTTAGATGCGCTCGTGTCAGGACGCGATAAGCGTTAGGCGATGGACGGCAGACCAACGACGATGGCTGCTTAGCACAGCCCCAGCGTCCACCGTCCATCGTCAATCCGGACACAAACCTGATGTCGTCGAACTGACTATGGCTGCGATTGTTCTCGAGAACCGACGTCCGGGTGTAGCAACCCGGGGAGGCATCCGCCGACCTTTCGCTTTTCCCCGCCGGCCGATCTGCGGCCGGGGGTTAGCCCACACTCGCGCATGGGAACCTCCACCTCGTCTACTGCCGCCCGGCCCAAACACAGGCAGCAGTACAGGCGCTTCGTCGTCTTTGGTTTGGTCGTTTTTTCGGGCGATAGGCGGTCTCCTTTTCAGGGTTGATGGAGCGGAAAGAAGGGTTGAGGAAGATTATAGCCCAGGCATCAGCGGATGAACAAACGCTCCGCCTGACTGCTGAAGAACCCGCGTTCCTCCGCGCCAACCTGCGTACCGCTAAACATATCGCACCCAATCCGGCGTGTCCGCAGGTGGCTGATACACCCCGCGCATCGCTTCGGGCAGCAGCCCGGCCAGTTCTTGCATAGCGAAATCGGTGGCTGCCGCCTCGGCCTCTTTACGCGGCAGCCCAGGCGGCATCTCCAGCCGGAACGGCTGGCCCCAGCGCACCGTCACTTGCGTCCGCCGCCCCCGCTTCAGGCAGGCCCCGAACGCCTCGGTCCCCCATACCCCCACCGGCATCAGCACCGCCGCCGTGCGCCGGACAAGAAAGGCCATCCCCCGCCGGCCCGCCTGCAAGCTGAAATCGACCTGATTACGGGTTCCCTCCGGCGCGATCATCAGGGCGTGACCGTTCTCCAACACCTGCTGGCAGGCGCGCAAAGCCTCGATATCGGCCTCGCCGCGAGCGATGAGGATGACGCCAAAATCGGAGACGAAACGGCCGATCAGCGGGAGATCGACCGACTCCTCCTTACCCAGTGCCGCCACGTAACGCCAATGCAGCATCGAGGAGAGGATGACCGCCGGATCGATGGCGTGGATGTGGTTGTAGTAGATGATCAGAGGGCCTGTGCGCGGCACTCGCTGGCGCCCCTCCTCGTCGATGCGCAACAACACACCCACCAGCCAGTTGAGAACGGTGAACCACAGCCGCCGCCAGAAGCGCCGGGTGACGATCTCTGGGTGGGCGGCGTCGTAGGGATTGTAAGCGTTCGGCTTCATGGCGACAACGACGAGGTGCAGACGCCCGGCAACCGCTCCCCGACCAGGGCGACAATGACATCCACCACCTGCTCGATGCTCAGGGGGCCGGTGTCCAGCTGGATGGCGTCGTCGGCCGGGCGCAGGGGCGAGGCGGCCCGCCCGCTATCGATGGCATCGCGGCGCCGGACGGCAGCCAGCACGCTCTCGTAACCCTCTGCGCCCTCGCGCTCGGCCATCTCCAAGAAGCGACGGCGGGCGCGCTCTTCTGCCGAAGCGCTGAGGTAAACCTTCAGCGGCGCCTCCGGGAAGACGACGGTGCCGATGTCCCGCCCCACCATCACCACCCGCCCGGCCAAGGCAATCCGGCGTTGCTGGCGCACCATGGCCGCACGCACACCCGCGTTGGCGGCCACAGCCGAGACATTCGCCACCACTTCTGGGCTGCGGATTTGCCAGGTGATGTCCTCGCCGTCGACCTTCACCGTGTATTGCCTGCCGTCGGCCACCGTCGACGGCAGGATGTCAATCCTGATCGCCTCGGCCAGGGCCGTGATCTGGGCTTCGTCGGTAATGGCGATGCCGCGGGCCAACGCCGCCTGCGTCACGGCCCGGTACATCGCGCCGGTGTCGAAATAGAGGAAGCCAAGCCTTCGAGCCAGGCGCTCGCCGACCGTGCTCTTGCCCGAAGCAACGGGGCCATCGATGGCAATGACGGCGGCAGGGGGGGGAAGTGTGAGGTCAGTCATCGTTCTTGGGGGCTGGGGCGGGCTGGTTCTTGATCGCCTCGACAGCCCGGCGCTGACGGGAGGTCAGGGGTCGCCACTGGCCCGGCCCCAGGTCGCCGATATGTAGCGAGGCGATGCGCACACGGATCAGGCGTAACACATCGAGAGCGACCGCCTCGCACATGCGCCGGATCTGGCGTTTTCGGCCCTCGTTCAACAGAAAGACGAGCCAGGTGTGCCGTGAATCAGCTTCGGCCTCGACCCAAAAGCGCTGCTCGGCAGGGATCTGGGCCAGGGGGCGCACTTGGGCAGCGGCCAGGCCATCGTCCAGTTCCACACCCTTCTGCAGCTTGCGAAGGGCCGGGGCCGGGACCCGACCGCGAATCTGCACCCAATACTCCTTCTCGTGCGCGAACGAGGGGTGGGTGAGGCGATAGGTGAGGTCGCCATCGTCGCTCAGCAGCATCAGCCCCTCGCTATCCAGGTCCAGCCGCCCCACCGGATAGAGCAGCCGGTATTCGGGCGGCGTCAGATCGAAGACAGTGGGCCGGCCGTCGGGGTCGCGACGGGTAGAGAGATAGCCGGCGGGCTTGTTCAGCGTCAGAGTGATCGGCTCGGCTGCCTTGAGGACGATCTCGCGCCCGTTCACCAGCACGCGGTCGCGGCCAGGGACGACACTGACCCCCATCGTGTACACGGTGCGGCCGTTGACCTGCACCCGCCCCTGAATGATCAACTCATCGGCGCCGCGCCGCGAGGCAATGCCGGCGTGGGCCAGGAATTTGTTCAGACGCATGGGTTCGGGTGAGGTTGGCATATGACTCACATCTCGTAATTATCTCGCAGTAACGACTTTAGTCGTTATTCATTCGCACAAACTCAATCTGCATCTCCAACAACATCTGCTCGCCCAACCACACCTGATAAACGCCGCCAGGCTGGTTGGCCTCGTCGAAACTGATAGTGCGAAAGGTGCGCAGCTGGCTGGCCTGCCAACGCGTGAGGAAAAGTGGCTGCGCGGGCGTCCGCAAGAGGTAAACCGCCCCGTCGGGCGCAGTGACGCGGTTGAGAACGTCATAGCCCAGGCCGGCATCCCGCCAAAGCCAGTGCCCGAAGTAGAAATCGAGCAGCCGCCGGGCTTCGCCATAACGGTCGGGGCTGCTCATCAACACAGCCAAGGCATCGCCCGATGGACGTCTGGCTGCGGCGATGAGCACCTGCCCGGCGGCGTCGGTCGTGCCGGTCTTGACGCCATATGCGCCCTCATAGACGCCAAGCAGTTCGTTGGTATTCTGCAAACTGTAGCCGCCAATGCGGGCCGAGGCTTGGCCGGCGATGCCGGCAACAAGCGGATTTGCCAGCGCCCGACGGCCCAGCGCCGCCAGGTCGAGGGCGCTGCTGGCATGGCCGGGAGCATCGAAACCGGTGGGATTGGCGAAATGGGTCTGGTTCAGGCCCCATTCAGCAGCCTGTTGGTTCATCCGGGCCACGAAACCGGCTTCGCTGCCCTCGGCGGCCAGGGCCAGGGCAGCAGCGGCGTCGTTGCCCGATGGCAGCAGCGCGCCGTAGAGCAGGGTCAGCACCTCCACCTGCTCGCCCGCCGACAGGCCCATGCCGGCCCCGCCCACCAACGCCGCCTCTGGAATGCTGACGACCTGATCCGGCGAGAGTGATTCCAGAGCCTCCAGGACGGTCATCAGCTTGGTGGTGCTGGCCATCGGCAAGGGCATATTCGCGTTCTTGGCGAACAAGGTGGCATTGCTGGCCCGATCCACCAGGGCGGCCGACGCCGCTTGCACCGGCGGCCCCGTCTGCTCGGCCATCACAGCGGCAATCTGCCCGCCGCTGAAGCGCAGGGGAAAGGCGCTGTGTCCGCTAACAATGACGGGCGGGCCTCCGGCCACACACAGCAACGCCAGCACCACCACCAGCGGGGCAGCCCAAACCGGAGGCGCACCCGAACCGATCGGGCGCCATCCAGATGGCGAGTGCGCAGGTGTCGTTGGCGATGTAGCCTTCATCGCCGGGCATGGTATCATGCACCGCACGAAACCCGGAAAGAGAACGACGGCGATCAATGGTAATTGGTAATTAGTGATGCAGAACCCGCCGCGCCGCCACCCTGCCACCCGCCACCTCCATGCCCTTCCGCTACACCCCCCACGCCGCCGACGGTGCGGCCCGATTGGGCGTCTTCAGCACCCCGCACGGCGACATCCGCCTACCGGCCTTCGCGCCCGTTGGCACGCAGGCCACCGTCAAGACGCTCAGCCCAGAGGAAGTGCGTGGGGTGGGCGCCGACCTGGTGCTGGCCAATACCTATCACCTCTACCTGCGCCCCGGCGCCGACCAGGTAGCCCGCTTCGGTGGGCTGCACGGCTTCATGGCCTGGGATGGCCCCATCCTTACCGATAGCGGCGGGTTTCAGGTTTTTTCACTCAGCAAATTGCGCAAAATCGACGCCAATGGCGTCACTTTCCAATCGCACATCGACGGCAGCCGCCATCGTTTCAGCGCCGAAATGGTGATGGAGGTACAGGCCAAGTTGGGGGCCGACATCATCATGTGCTTCGACGAATGCGCCGACCCGCTCGACCGCGCCTACAACGAACGGGCGCTGGAGCGGACGCACGCCTGGGCCGTCCGCTGCGCCGAATCCCAGCGCCGGCCCGAGGCCCAGGCATTGTTCGGCATCGTCCAGGGCGGCATCTTCCCCGATCTGCGCCAACAGAGCGCCGCCGTGCTCGCGGGCTTGGACCTGCCCGGCTATGCCATCGGCGGCCTGGCCGTGGGCGAGACCAAGCAGCAGATGTACGCCACCCTGGATGCCACCCTGCCGGCCATCCCCGCCGACCGACCGCGCTATCTCATGGGCGTGGGCGCGCCCGATGACATCGTCGAAGCCGTTGCCCGTGGGGTCGATCTGTTCGATTCGGTCCTCCCCACGCGCGTGGCCCGGCACGGCGCCTTCTTCACCAACCATGGCCGGCGCAACCTGCGCAACGCCCGCTTCGCCGACGAGTCCGGCCCCCTGGAACCCGGCTGCGACTGCTACACCTGCACCCGTTTCAGCGCCGCCTACGTCCATCACCTCATCCGCGCCGAAGAAATCTTTGGCCTGCGCCTTACCACCCTCCACAACCTGCGCTTCCTCCAGCGCTTGATGCAAGCGATCCGCGACCACATCGCCGCCGGGACATTCGCTCATTTCAAAGCCTCGTTCCTGGCCGACTACGTCACCAAACGTGAGATTTGAGCGATTTTTTGGGATAAGTATTCCACATTGCATATTCTCCATGTTACTCCACAATACGCAATAATCAATACGCAACTCACAAAAACCAATCTCCAATAACCAATCTCCAATCTCCACCATGTCCATCCTCGAAGCCATCATCCTCGGCCTGGTTCAGGGCCTGACCGAATTCCTCCCCATTAGTTCCTCGGCTCATCTCGTGCTCGTCCCCTGGTGGTTGGGGTGGGCCCCGCCTTCCCTGGCCTTCGACACCACCCTGCACCTCGGCACCCTCCTGGCCGTGCTCGCCTATTTCTGGCGCGACTGGTGGGACCTGGCCCAGACCGTGCTCGACCGGCTGCGCGGCCGGGGGGATGAGGCCAAATGGCGGCTGGCGCTTGCCATCATCGCCGGCACCATCCCCGCCGCCGTCATCGGCTACCTGTTCGAGGATTTCTTCGAGACCCTGTTCGGCCAACCGGCGCTGGTTGCGGCCATGCTACTCCTCACCGGCGTCGTCCTCGTCTTTGCCGAAGCCTGGAAACGCGGCGGACTGCCCCTGGCCAACATCCGCCTCAGCGATGCCGCCCTCATCGGCCTTGCCCAAGCGGCGGCCATCATCCCCGGCCTCAGCCGCAGCGGCGCCACCATCGCCGCCGGGCTGCTGCGCGGCCTCGACCGCCCCGCCGCCGCCCGCTACTCCTTCTTGCTCAGCGCCCCCATCATCTTCGGCGCCGGTCTGTTCCAACTCAAGAACTTGGCCGAGGGCGGCATCGATGCCATTGGCCTGGCCCCGCTCGCCCTTGGTTTCGCTGCCGCCGCCATCAGCGGCTTCGCGGCCATCCGCTTCCTCATGCGCTTTGTGCAGACCCGCAGCCTCTATCTCTTCGCCGTCTATGTCTGGCTCTTTGGCCTCCTCTCCCTGCTGCGGGCGTTCCTCTAGGATCGGCCTCCGCCTCCTCTCCCTCCTCATCTTCCTCTCCCTGGCGGCCTGCACCCGCGGCCCGGCTGCACCCACGCCCACCCCGGCCCCCCTGCGCGGGGCAGGCAGCGCCGCAGTGACTGGATTCTGGCCCGATCTGGCCGCCGCCTTCGCTCAAACAGCCGGCGCCCAAGCCCCCAGCTACGAAGCCATCCCCAGCAGCCTGGCCGTAGCCGAGCTGGCCGCCGGCAGGTGGGACTTCGTCATTAGCGCCGACCCCACCGCCAGAGAACGTCACCCCGCCCTGAACTACACCCCCATCGCCGCCGACCCCCTGGCCATCCTCATCCATCCACGCACCCATCTCGCCAACCTCAGCCTGGCCCAGGCCCGCAACCTCTTCGGCGGCTATGTCAAGGACTGGTCAGAATTGGGCGCCGGCGGCGGCGAAGTACAATTGGTGGGCCGAGAGGAAGGCAGCGGCGCTCGCAGCCTCTTCACCCGCGCCATCATGAACGCCCAACCCCTGGCCCTCACCACCCTGCTCTTGCCCGACGACGCCGCCGTTGTAGACTACATCGCCAGCCATCCCGGCGCCATCGGTTTTGCCGGCGCCGCCGCTGCCCAGGGCCACCCCGTGACCAGCGTCTCGCTCGAAGACCTGCTGCCCGGCGACGAAGGCTACCCCCTCGCCCGCACCCTCGACCTCGTCCTCCCACCCTCCCCCTCGCCCGCCGCCCTGGCCCTGCGCGACTTCCTGCTCGCGGACGCTGGCCAACGCCGCCTCCAACCTCACTAACGCCCCCGCCCTCCTCCTCGCGCCTCACGTTTCACGCCTCACTTCCCCATGGCTCCATCCACCATCATCATCGGCGGCGGCATGGCCGGCGTCGCCAGCGCCTGGTTCCTCGCCCAAACCGGCGCCCGCGTCCTCCTGCTCGAGCGGGGCAACACCTTCGGCTGGCTGACCACGGGCGCCTCGTTGCAGGCCGTGCGGGCGCAATTCAGCGACCCGGTCAACATCGGCTTCATGACCGACAGCCTCGCCTTCTACGAGCAGTTTGGCGAACACCTGGGTTTGCCCGGCTACGACATCGGCTTCCACCAGCAGGGCTATCTCTTTGTCACCAGCGAGGAAGCCGCCATCCCCGCCCTCCGCCAGCGCGTGGCTTTCCAACACAGCCACGGCCTGAGCGATGTCGAGTTTCTGGATCACGATGAGCTACATCACCGCTTCCCCTTCCTCGCGCCGGAAGCCCTCGCCGCTACCTTCCGCCAGCGCGATGGCTGGCTCTCAGCCCACGAGGCCCTGGATGGCTTCCGGCGGGCGGCGCGGCGGCTGGACGACGGCCGGCGGGCCGAATTCCGGCTGAACACAACCGTCGAGGGCCTGGTTCAGGCCGGCGGCCGGGTCACAGGCGTGATCACCCCAGAGGGAAAGCTGGAGGCCGAGGCGGTAACCCACGGCGGAC
The DNA here is from genome assembly GCA_964460135.1 of uncultured Caldilineales bacterium. Classification (GTDB taxonomy): domain Bacteria; phylum Chloroflexota; class Anaerolineae; order J102; family J102; genus SSF26. The sequence continues at coordinate 11,180 of CAYWPZ010000161.1, forward strand.
CAAACCAGTGCATCTTGGTCTCGATGTCGGTGTGATACCACC
>CAYWPZ010000162.1:0-11178 GCA_964460135.1 uncultured Caldilineales bacterium
CCTCCTGTCTCTTCTCTGTCTCTTTATTCGTCTGGTAAAGTGCGAAAAACAGGCTAAAGGTTTTCAAAGCCCTTAAACCTAAGTCACTGTGAAAACATGAGTTTCGTTTCTGGTGTGACGATGGACGGTAGACGATAGCAAATTCCCCTCTTCAGGCGGGCTGATCGCTCATTGTCCCTTCGCTTCTCTCAGGGCAGGCTATTGGTCTATCGTCATTGCCAAAACTCCTGACCTCGATGTGACTTCAGTTTAGGGTCTTTTCTTGCGCAAGTAGTCTATCACCAGCCGGTCGATCAGTTCGCCTTCGCCGCTCCAGCGTTCTTCCAGGTTTTCGACGCCAACCAGGGCGCGCAGGGCGGCGCGGGTGATGGAGTCGAAGACGCCATTGATCGGGCCATCGTAGTAGCCGGCCTGCCGCAATAGGTCCTGGATCTCGGCCGCGACCGCGGCCAGAGGAATGAGGTCTGCGGGTTGGGTCTGGCCGAAGAAAAGGTGGTGGAGCGCCAGCAAATGCTTGAGTCTGGCGATGGGATCGGGGTCATCATCCACCCGCAGGTCGAGATAGCGGTCGTTATCGCCGCCATAGCCGCCGCCCGTCCGCACCACCAGCACGCCCGCCGACTGCCGCCCGCGGCTATCTCCGCCCGCCTCTTGCCCGGCCAGCAGCGCCTCCACCAACCAATCGGCCAACTCGCCCGGCCCTTGTCGCTCCCGCTCGAAGGTTGCGGCCATGGCCTCGACCGTGCCAGGAACGAGGATATTGCCCTGGCAGGCGTAGCCCTCGCCCAGCAGGTGCCCGGCCCAGGCATGGCAGCCCTCGCCAGTGAAGGCCGCCGCCCGGCCCAGGCGATCCACCATCCCCACCTGCCGTTGCGCCCGGTCCTCGTCGGCGGCAGTCAAGCGGGCGATGGTCTCCTGGGCCGAAAGTCCATCCGCCAGAAGACCCAAGCCCTCCAGGGCATAGCCCACTTTGGCATAGGATTGCGTGGCGACGGCGCCGGCATCGGCCCGCGCCCAAGCTACCACCGCTGCCGCCGCCAGGAACTTGGAGGCCACAGCCACGCCCCACTCGCCCCGGCCAGGGTCATAGGCGACGATGGAGAAGGTCATGGCCACACCTGCACGAACTCATTGTCCTTGACCTGGTAGATGTAGATCGGCGCGGCCACACGGTCGCCGTTGGCGTCGTATTGCACCGGGCCGATCAGCGTGTCGAGCTTGAGGCCGCGCAGGGCGCTGGCGATGCGGCTGGCGTCCAGGCTGCCCGCCTTCTGCACGGCCGCCAACAGGACTTCGGCGGCGGCGTAGCCGTTGATCGAATAGGTGTCGGGGTTGCGATACTCCACCGCCTGATAGGCCTCGGTCCAGGTTGGGTCGGCCACCGACTTGGGGCTAGGGCCGAAGGCGCTGACGTACATACCCTCAGCCGCGCCGGCAGCCTCGTCGATGGTAGCGGCCAGAAAAGCGCCATCCGAGGCCAGCAGCGGGGTCTGCACGCCGGCTTCGATCAGGTCGGCGCGCAGGTAGGGCGCCTCGATCTCATAGCCGGCATAGAAAATGGCGTCGGGCTGGGCGGCTTTGATCGCAGCAACCTCGTCCAGGAAGCGGCTCTGGCCTTCTTTGACCTCGCGCGTCAGCACGGCCTCGGCCCCGTGCGCCGCCAGAGCTTGCAACATCTCGTCTTTCAGGCCGCGGCCATAGGCAGTATCGTTATGGAGGACGGCGACGCGCCGGGCCTGTAGCTGTTTGGTCAGGAAGTCGGCGTCGGCGTCGGCCTGAACGCGGTCGTTGGCCACGATGCGGAAGAAATTCGTATAACCTTTCTCAGAAAGAGCCACATTGGAGGCGTTCGAGGTGATCACAACCAGCGGCAGCTTGCCGTAGATTTCCATCGCCGCCAGGGTCTCGCCAGAGTTGTAATGGCCGATGAAGCCGAGCACTTTGTCCCCGCGGTCGAGCGCGGCCTGGACTTCTTCGCTCAGGCTCACGGCCACATCCGGGTCGGATTCGTCATCGAGGGCGACGACTTTGACCTGGTAGCCATCGACGCCGCCGGCGCGGTTGGCCTGCTCGGCCTTGAGCCGCACCCCGCCGACGACCGTCTGCCCGCCGTTAGCCTGGAACCCCGACATGGGCGCGGCCACGAACAGCAGCGCCTCGCCTTTGGGCCGGGACGAGCAGGCGGCGAGGAAGAGAAGGGTTAACAGAAGGAGATACTTACGCATAGGATTTGTTTCTCTGTTTGTGGAGCTTAGAGATTAGGGATTGGAGATTGCACAAATCTCCAATCCCTAATCTCTAAGCTCTGGCTTTTGCTGCCAGCCCCTCCACCCGGTAGTCATACACCTCGTTGATGCTGTCCACCAGGTCCTGGAGGCTGGCGACTTCGTCGCTGACGTCTTGTTGCAGGCGCTGGGCGGCGCCGCTGTCAAGCTCGCGACTGTTGCCAATGAGTAGAAGCTGGGAATAGACGGTGCCCAGGGCGGCGATGGAGTGGTCGAGCTGGAGGTCGGCCTTTTCCATCAGGTTGTCGATGGCCTGGATATTCTCGAATTGCTGGCGTTTGGCGGCGATATTGGCCTGAATCTGTCCCTGCACGCCGGCGTCGGTCTCGCGCCGCAGCCGGCCCTGCAACTCGGTTACGGTCTGGGGCACGGCCTGGCGGTCGCGATTGAGGATGCCATCGGCGTGATAGGCTTGCAGCCGCAGGGCCAGGTCGTAGATGTTGCCCACCCACTGCTCCATCTGTCGCACGCTCTCGCTGGTTCTTTCGCGCAGTTGTTTGCTCTTCATGCTGCCGCTGACTTCTTGCAGGCGGTCGAAGTATTCCAGCGCCTGTGCGTATTTGGCCCGTAGGTTGCGCTCTTTGATCAGGGCGGGGTCGTGCTGTTCGCGGAACATGGCCGCCACGGCTTTGGCCGCTTCTTCTTTGTCGGTCAGATTGCTCCAGATCACGCCGGTCACGCCCAGCGCGCCCAAGGCCAACCATGCCCACCAGTCGAATTGGGGAAGCGTCTGTGGGAAGGGCTGGGGGAAGAAGACGGCCAGGAGCATGCTGCCGGCAATGAGGACGGCGTTCTCGGCGCGGAAGATGGCCCGCTGGAGGATGGCTTTACGGGCATCAGATTCGATCTCGCGGCGGATGGGGTTGGCGGACATGACGGGTTGCGTGTTGCGTGTCGTTTCTGTTGATAGAAGATTTGAAATGCGCAGTAGGTTCAGTATCGGCTTGTTTTCTGGCGCTGAGCGTGAGTTATCAGATCTGGTGCCGGCAAAATGTCATGCTGAGTGGGTCAATTACACAAGGTTGTTGCAGCGATCAACCGGCGAAGCATTCATTCGCTGCGCTCAGAAGTTGTTTTGTACGTAGTGAAAGAACAAGTTCGCCACGTTCGAGGGTTTTCAAATAACGGGTCTGGCGGATGCTTGCTGCGCTGCCCTATCAGGCACGTCTCATCTCCTCCAGGATGGCTTCCAATTCTGCAGTTGTCTCCAAATCCTTTGGTCGCCCTGTTGCTCGTTTGACCCGAATAAGAGTTTCGAGATCAAGGCAACGACACTTCATACCGAAAAGCTCAACTTCAACGCTGTTGGCGAGCAACTCTTCATAACGCCCCCCCTCCAAAATCTCGCCAAACAAATCGATGGCGCCAAGCTTGGTGATGAGTGTGAAATTGAGGCCCGCCTTGATCGTTTCTGAAGACCATTTGAAAGGCAACCCAGGCGGAGCTCCTCGCAAGTAGGGCTCTTGGTCGCGTAGCGCAAATGCAAGGTATTGGATATTCTCTTGATTGCGGCGATACACAATATCAATATCTTGCGTAAAACGACTACTTCCATGAATTATCGCTGCAACGCCGCCAATAATGATAAAATCGACATTATTCGCAGTGAGTAAGTGCAATAGCCGAGGAAGATCAGTTATGTTTTGTTCCATAATATCTTCCCTGCCTTTCGCAATTCCTGCGCAAAACGCTGCATCTCCATCAATTTAAGAACGCGCTGTTCAGGCGTGAGCTTGAGGTTCTCACGGATCAGCGTGCGATCCACATCCTTTTTATATGCTTCGATGACAGGATCTGGGTCGAGGGGGAGTTGGGGCCGGCCAGACATGGGGTTTCAGCCTCGTGGTCCTTCGACGGCGTCGCGGATGGCGGCAGTGAGGGCCTCGGTTGGGATGGCATCGGTGAGCTTGAAGCTGATCGTGCCTTTGCTGGTCTTGATCTGCGGGCAGGCGGCCCGGAAAGCCGGGATGGGGCGCGAGCCGGGGTAGACGGCGACGCCGTGCTTCCAGTAGCCCAGGTGAACGCGGCCGGTCGGCATCTTGTAGGTCGGCACACCATACGCAAGGGCAATCTCGGCCTCAGGATAGAGGCCCAGGATCAGCGCCTGCAAACGGTCGAAAAGCTGCCGGCGTTCGTCCGCGACGGATTCGATGTAGGTTTGGACTGGTTCGGTCATGAGATATTCGCAATCCGCAATCAAAAATACTGCGACAACAGCCGGTACAACTCGCGGATCGTCTCGATGCTGCCCTCGCGCATTTGGCCGCCAGAGACCTGGGCCAGCGCCTGCAGCAGGTTGTGGTCGGCGTCGTCGCCGTAAGCGATGGTGAAGATCACCACCGGCACACCGCCGGCGTTTTCGGCCTGGATTTCGTCGAGCAGTTCCGATACGCTCACGCCGCTGGCATTCTCCAGCCCGTCCGTCATGGCCACGATGGCGTTGATGCTTTCTGTATCGGCCTGGCGCTGCAAGCGCACATACGCCGCCCGCACCCCATCCAGCAGGGCCGTGTCGCCGTTCGCTTCCAGCCGGCTGATCTCGTCCTGCAAGGATGCGCGGTGGGCGTCATCCAGCGGCTGCGGTGGGATGATGTTGTAAACCGAGGAGGCGAACTGCACCATGCCCACGCGGTCTTGTGTGCCCTTGATCTGATCGACGAACGTCTGCAAGGCGATGCGCACATTCGCGATCTTGTCGCCTGCCATCGAGCCGGAAGTGTCTACGACCAGATAGATGTTGGACGGGCGCTTGGTGTACTGCCAGGCATTCTGCACCACCCGGACGACAGCGGGGCCAGGCACTTGCAGGGTGGTCTGCGGCTCTTTGGGGTTGGCGCCGAAGCGAGCCGAGATGGGTGAATCGGGGCCGTCGAGGGGGATGCTCAGGTCGGCGGGGCGGAAGCCGGCATCGAGCACACGCTGCTGCTGTTCGGGCGCCAGCAGGAAGGCGGCCAGGGCGCGGAAGGTGCGACGCTGGTTGTCGGTGACGGTCGGGGCATCGAGCAGGGCCAGGGGGTGGTCTTCCCACAGCGCCCCTTCTTTGGGATAGATGGCCACCAGTTGTTCGCCGCCAGCGCGGTTGTGCTGCACCACCAGCGCCTCCTGCGCCACCAGCGCATCGAGGAAATCCCGGCCCTCGCTCTGCATCCGCGCCATGGCCACGGCCTCGTTCTCGCCATAAAAGCTGACCGTGCGCTCCAGGTCACGGACGTGCTCCAGGGTGGTGGGGGCCAACACATCGGCCTCGCTCAGGCCACGCGTCTTGCCCGCCCCGGCATAGAAGGCCGCCAGAGTGGCCAACATGCCGCTGGCATAGCCGGTGCTGGCATGGCTCCAGCGAAAATCCCTGTCGGCGGCGGCCCTGGCCTGAAGTTCGCTCCAGCCGACCGGCCCGCCCCTGCCCAGATCCTGGGCCACGTCCGGCCAGGCGGCAATGACGACCGGGCTGACGGCGAAACGGGCGCTGTCGGCGATGCGGCGCGGGGCCAGATCGCCTTCCTCGCCGCGGTTGGCGTCGGCCCAGCGCAGATCGAGCTGGTCGAGCCAGAGCGAGGCGTCGGGGCTGAGGGCCTGGAAGCCGGGTTCAGGGCCCATCGCCGCCTCCACCATCTGGTCGGGGGCCATCTCCACCAGCCGGACTTCCATCACCCGGCCATCGTCGGTCTTCTGCTTCTGCCGATTGAAATCATCCACCAGCCCGGTGATCAACTCCTTCTTTTCGGGCGAATAGGCCAGGGTGAGCTGGGCCGCGCGCGCGTCGGCGGCGGGTGTGGTTGCGGTCTGCTGCGTTGTTTGCCAGCGGTCGAACTGGTACATGCCCACAAAGACGAGGCCGCAGACGACGCAGACGAAGAAGAGGCCGATCGACGCCACTACCAGTGGCGCCCGGCTCTGTGCGCTTGAGGGCTTGGTTTGTTTTTGGCTCATGGGGCGCTCGCTTTGGCCGCTTTCACACCTGACAGGTTTCTAGAAACCCGTCAGGTGTGAAAGGAGGATCATTGGGCAACGTTCAACTCGAACCAGCGCAGAAGTGTTTGCAGCACATCGCGGTCGGGCGAACGCATGGCGCTGGTGCGGGGCACGACCGCGGCCACGCCCTGGTTTTGCCATTGGGCGAAGGGACTGTCCTGCACATCGGTCACCGTCACATCCGAACTGGTGGGGCGCAGCCCGTAGCGGATGGCTTCCTGCTGGATTTCGGGCGAGAGCAGAAAACGCTCGAATTCCAGGGCGGCATTCTTTTGCAGGGCGCTGGTCTCTGGGCCGATCCAGATGCTCATCGGGAAGTCGAACCAGGTGACGTACTTGGGGTAGCGGATGGCCAGCGGCTCGCCCCAGCGGTTGACGATGCCCTGCATGTTGTTCAGCAGGTCGCTCTCCAACAGCAGTCCGCCATCGCCCACCGAGTAGCCGAAGAGGGCGAAGTCTTCGGAGGTGTAGGCCGAGGCGCCGCTGAGATCGGTCGTGGCGCTAAGCAATTCTTTCAGCCAGCTCTGGAAATCGGCCTTGGTCACATCTTCGGTGCTGACATTGGGGCGGTCGTAGTATTCGCCGGCGGCCGAGATCATGGCCGTGAGACCGCCGACGTTTTTGCGCGGGTCAGGCACCACCAGCTTGAAGAAGCCCCAACCCTCCTGCCCGCCCAATTCCGGCCAGCCGCCCTTGGCCGCGGCGGCGTCGTGGATGGTTTTCCAATCGATGGCGCCGAAACGCTGGTCGAGGGCGTCGGCGCGGGATTGGTAGATGCCCCAGGTGGAGAGGCTGAGGACGAGGGGTCGGGAGCGATATTCACCGTCGGTGAGGAAGACATCGCGGCCCAGCCGCTCTTTGTAGGCGGCGTTGGCCAGTTCGGGCAGATAGCGGCTATCGGGAATCCAGGCGGTGGGGAAACGCTCGACCGCCTGTTTCTGCTCTGCTGTCAGGTTGGCCGGGTCGGCGTCGGCTTCGAGGGCGCCAAATTCGTTGCGGTCGAACTTGCCCAGGGCGGTGAGACCATCCATGGCGATCACCTCCACCTGGATCGGCTCGCCCTCGATCCGGCGCCCCTCCTGGTTGAAACGCTCCGCCGCCGCCCGTACCCACGGTTCCACCGGCAGCGCCGTGACAATGCGCACCTGGATGGGGCCTTTGGGCACGACGACGAGGGGGCGCTCGCGGTTGGTGGCGCGCAGGGCTAGAGCCACGCCGACGATGATGACGGCGACGCCAACAATGGCAAGGAAGATGATGCGGCTGCGTTTCATGGGGGTTCCTTGGTGGGTAGAGGCGGTAATTGGAGATTGACTTCTAATTACCAATTACCAGTTACCAATTACATCCTGCGCCAATGATGCTCTATGCCCATAGCAATGGGTTTGCGCAGGTCGGCGGCATAGGGTAGGGCGGCGATGGCGGCGATTTCCTCGGCCACAGCCAGGCCGCTGCCCACCGCCAGCCAGTCGTCGGGCCGGGTGGTGGTTTGGATGTCGGTCTGCCAGTAGCCGGGCCGGGGGACGAGACGAACGGCGCTGATCTCGCGCCAGGGAATGAAGAGGTCGGCAGCGTGCTCGCCCTTGCGTCTGGCCGGGCCTAGCAACGCCAGGCCGTCTTCGGCAAGGACGGCGCTGAGACGGCGCCGGGGGCCGTAGCCGAGGCGGCAGGCAAGCAAAGCAGCCAGGGCAAGGGCCAGGAGTAGGGCCAGCCCAACCCACCGCCCGACGCTGCCAGAGCCGACCAGGAAGAGGACAAGGCCGCCCCCAATCAGCCCGGCATACAGCCACCAGGCAGCGTAGAGGTTCGTGCTGTGGGTCATCATGGGGGGCAGGTGCGTCGCGCTTTGCAAAGCGCGACGCACCTGAAAGGTGAAAGCCTCTTATCCGGCGGCCTGTGCCAGGCCCAGGCGGGCGCGGCGGGCGGCCAGCTGGTCTTCGATCTCGTGCGTCTCCAGGACTTCTTCCATCTGCCGGTCGAGCTTCTTGGCGTCGATCTCGGCCTGGGCTTCGCTCTTGGCCAGTCGGCGTTCGATGGCGGCCTTGATGTCGTCCATGCCGGCGGCCTCGGTGCCGACATCGCCGACCGCGGCCACGGCCTGGTGGGCTGCCTCGCGCGCTTTGGCCAGTTCCAGCATGGCCTCCAGATGGATGCGCTCCTGCTTGACCTCGGTCAGTTTGGCTTCCAGGCGCAGTTTGGCCTCCAGCAGCTTCTGATATTCGGATTCCTGCAGGTCGGCCTGAGTGCGATAGGTGTCGGCCAGCGACTTCATCGTGTTGAAGCGACTCTGGGCGGCCATGGCCAACTGGTCTTTGCCCTCGCCCAAGAAGAAGTCGATGTTGCGATCGAGTTCATCGGCCTTGGCCTGGAATTCCTGCTGTTTGCGGCGCAGGGTCTTGGCCTCGCCGCCGACGGTGGCAGCGGCGTCTTCGACGGCTTCGATATTGTCCTCGACGCGGCGGATGTACTCATCGACGACGGCGACGCTGTTTGCTTCCAGGGCCTGGTTGACCATCCAGTGCAGGTTGGCCGAGATCAGAATGCCAACTTTTTCGAGAAGGGATGCCATATCGTATTACTCCTACGGGGTGAACGGGTGGCGGGTTGCAGGCTGCATCGGATGGGCGACGCATCCTGGCAATGATGGTGATCACAAGGATAGCACAGATGGCCTGCCCTTTCTGACTTCGGCGTGACAATTGTGCGACAGCGCACGCCTATCCTACCAACTTGTAGCCGCGGCCGCGCACGGTGACGATGAAACGCGGGTTGGTCGGGTCAGGCTCGATCTTGTGGCGCAGACGGCTGACCAGCTTATCGATGGCCGAGTCGTAGACTTCGTCGATATAGTCCTCGCCCCAGACGGCCTCTACCACCTGATATTTGTCGATGATCTTGTTCAGATGGCCGTAGAGTAAGAGCAACAGCCGGTATTCGAGATTGGTCAACGGCTCGACCGCCCGGCCATCCACCCGCACCTCGCCCGACTCGACATCGACCCGCACTCCCTCCTCGACTTCGGGTCGGGCGACGCTCAGCGCCGCCGCCTGCTGCTGCACAAAACGATGAAACAGTTCAGCAAAGTATTGCGGCTCGTGGCGGGCGCCGGCCAGCACGCCTTTGCGCCGTAATTCGGCCTGGGCGAAGTCATCGTGGCTAGGACCGGGCCGGAAGACGGCCAGTAGGGCGTCCTGCTCGGCCTCGTCCAGGTCCCGCCAGATCTTCTCGCATTCCAGGCGGATGGCGGCGTCGGTGCGCAAGGTGTCGCGCAGCTGGCGGTGGATGACCAGATCGCCGCTGGGGTCACGGGCGACTGCGCCGGTGACGGCGCCCAGACGGCGGCAAACGATGCCCAGCAGCCCAGGATGTCCGCCCGCCTGGGCCAGGACGAAGGCGACATCGCTGGCATCGAAGGTTGCAGCCAACAAAGCCGACTGTTCGGCGATGAAAGCGCGGGTATCGCCAGCGTTCAGGGGGAGGACGTAGTGGGTGCTGTGCGCAAACAGCTCGGTGAACTCGTCCACCTGCTCGCCCGAGCGCAGCCGGGGCAGGCTGCGGTCGGTGGCCGTCACATAGGAGAGAGAAGCAGGATGGCGATCCTTTAGGCCGCGCAGGTTGAGAAAGGTGCGCAATTCGAGATGGAGAAAGGCAGCGTCGAATTCATCGAAGATCAAGACGCTGCGGCCGGCAGTCGCTTCCAGCCACGCAGTCAGGGCTTCGTCGAAACGGAGGGGGATGTGAAAACCGCCGCTTGGGTTGAGGAGGGAGTCGTAGGAGCGACGCAGTAAGGCGCTGAGATCGGGCTTCGTTTCCGCCTCACCCATCATCACCCGCACGATGAGTTCATAGAAAGCCTGTTCGCTCCATTCCAACATGCGGTTGCAGTCGATGTAAAGAAAGTGGAGGTCGGCTGGCGTCTCGGCCCGGCTGAGGTCGCGCAGGAGGTCGGATTTGCCGACGTTGCTAAACCCAACCAGGCTGAGGTCTGCCCCGTTGGTCAGACTGGCGCGAAGTGAATGCAGTTCGTCTTGGCGGTAGTGCTGGGTGGTGGGCATGGTGGGCGGGTGGGCGATCATGAACCGGTCCACAGACTGATCAGGAAGTGGACGCGGTCGATGAGGAGGGTGAGGCGGGCGCCGGCAGTGGCGGCCAGTAGTGCCCCCAGGGCGATCATCAGGGCCAGGTAGCCGGCGTCGGCCAGGATGGCCAGGGGGCGGGGCAAAACGTGGGGGAGCGGGCGCTCGTCGCGACCCGGCCGCTGCTGAAAGTGGAAGATGACGCCGACTGTGACCACCGTCGAGAGGACGGCGGCCAGGCTGTTGGCCCAGCCGGGCGCGCCTGGCAGCAGGTCGGCCTGGCCCAGAGCCAGGAGCTGGGGGACGAGTGTGCCGCGCAGGGCGCCGGCCAGGGCCAGGCCCGCGCCCGCGCCCGCCACCAGGCCGATGGGGAGGAGGCCGAGGTTTTGCCAACGAGGATCGGCGGTGAAACGAAAGGCCAACAGGAGGCCCAGCCCGGCGATGACCCACAGCCAGGGGCCGGCGGCGGCAGGGTCGAGCAGGGGGGCGATCAGGCCCGGCCAGAGCACGGTGCGCACCGCCACTGCCGCCACATAACCCGCCAGCAACCCCAGGAGCAGGTGCGCGACCCAGCGAAAGGCCAGGTTTGGCCCCCAGGCGCGGCTGAAGACGACCAGGGTGAGGAGGGTGACGAGCAGGGCAGTAGGGGCGGTGGAGGGCGTCATGTTTGATTCAGACGCGAAGATCGCGCCAGCGCCAGCAGAGCCAGGAGGATGACAAGGAGATGGGCCAGGGTCTGCGCCGTCTGCTGCGCTGTGGCCGGGCCATCCTGCCCCAACCGGCTTTCTTAGGCCAGGGCGTTGGGATAGCCGGCCATCAGCGCCGCCAATTGGGCGCTCTGGACATAG
>CAYWPZ010000163.1:0-11166 GCA_964460135.1 uncultured Caldilineales bacterium
CCGCAGAGTCGCCGGCTTTGCGCGGGAGGGTGGGGCTGGTGAAGGCGCTGACATCCAGCCCGGCGATTTCTTCGGCCAGGGTGCGTTTGCGACTGAGGACGGGGCTGAGGGTGGGGAGCAGGATGTCGCGGTCGACTTTGGCCGGGTCGGGGGCGATGGCGACAATGGTCAGCTTGTCTTTGCCAAGCTCGAACGTACCCAGCGCCATGTCTTCGTCTTTTTCCAACTGTTCGACAAACTGGATGAAGGCCTTGTTGCCGATCACGTCCACACGCTCGGTGTAGCCTGTCTCCATCCCCCGGAACATCAACCGCAACCCGCGGCCAATAGTCTGTTCGGGTAGGATGTTGGCTTTCGAGCTGTAGGGTCGCAACCCTACCACCACGGTCACGTTTTGCACGTCCCAACCCTCGCGCAACATGAGCACGCTGACGATGGCGTTGATCGGGCTGTCGAGGTCATCCACTTCACGGGCGACTTTGCGGGCCTTCTCCAGATCGCGCTTCGAGACCTCGCCAGCACGGTCGGTGTGGATGATCAGCAGTTTGTCGCCGCCGAATTCGGAAGGGTATTTGCGCTGCAGGTAATCGCCCACATCGTCGGCCTCGCTCGTGTCATTCATCATCACGAACAGGATCGGCTTTTTCTGCAAAGGCGCAAGCTGCTGGCGGTATTCGCGCCAGCGTTCGACGCCCGCAACGAGATAGGCCTGATATTTGACGCTGGCAATGTCGGACTTCGCTTCCTGGATGCCGGTGGCGATGCCTTTCATCGGGCGCTTGACGATGCCATCGAGAATGGCGTACTTGAGCGGGTAGTCGTACACCGTCCATGTGAACAGCGCCCCTTTGCTGAAGCGGGGCGTGGCTGTGAAGTCGAACTGGGCGCAGATGCCCGAAACCTTTGCGGTTTCCGAAACCGCAAAGGTTTTCGATTCGTGCAAGCGGCGGATGCTGCGGTTCCATTCGCTTTCTTCGTCATGCGTGTGGTGCGCCTCGTCGTTGAGCACCATCACCGGAACGCCGCGGGCGGCGATGCGCGGGCCGAAGGCTTCGACTTCCAGCGTTTGCGCAGACGGTTTTGGCCCCAACACCGCCGTCATCACGTCAGGTTCGTCGCCATCGCCGTTGCCGGCGCGCTCGTACAATTGCTGGATGTTGGTCAGATAGAGCGCACCTTGCGAGCTTGCTCGCTCGCCATCCCCGCGCATATAGCAGTCGAAATCCCAATAGATGCGCAGTTCGGGCGGGATGATGGGGTCGCTGCGGAAGATGCGGCCGCCGGCGAAGTCCAGCTTCAGCCGCTCGAACACGATCACGTTGGGGGCGATCAGCAGAAAGGTGCGGGCGTAATCGTCGCGCGGTTCGGCCACGGCGTTGAAATACTGCCAGGCGATCGCCAGGGCCATGACTTTGGTCTTGCCGCTGCCCGTCGCCATTTTGATGCAGTAGCGGGCGAAGTCATCGTATCGCAGCAGCCGCAAATTCTGGTTCGGTCCGGCGAAGCGTTCGACCAACGGCTTGTGCCGTCGCACTGCGGCTACTTCGTACAAGTAGATCAGCGTCTCGATGGCGAAGCGCTGTGAATCGTGATAGCGAAAGGGGCGGCGGCTGGGCAGGCGGTGGTCGGTCTTGAACCAGAAGTTGAGCAACGCCCGCGTGGTCTCGGTCACGCCTTTGTAGCCTCCGGCGCGCCACTCGTCCACGGCCGTGCGGATGGCGGGCACGCACGGCGCCGTGCGGATGGGCGGCTCCAGCAGGCTGAGTTGGGCGTCGGGGGCAGCGGACTTGCGTCGGGGCATGGCGCGCTCGTTCAGGTGTCTTCTGGTCGTTGCAGCACTCTGATACAGAATTGCCATGCTTCAGGGCGTTCTGCCTGCAGATCGGCAAAGGGCGGCATGAGCTGGCCGGTTCCCATGAAGCACCAACCTAGAAGCCCATGGTCGTCAGCCTCCTGAAGTAGCTTGAGCAAGCTCTCGCTTGAAGCGTTATTGTCCTTCAAGAAGCGTTCGATCACAGCAACCAGCCTACGAAAGGTCTTCTGGTAGCCTATCGCCAGGGCCTCGCGTCGATCCAGCTTGAGGGTTTCGACGGTGGCCTGTCCCTTGCGCGACCAGTCATTCTGGTCGATGTCGAACCGGGCAACTACATTACCGGTCATTGGATCAAAGTCCAGGTGCAGCCATGGTTCTTCCGCCGTCGGATCGACCAAGAGCGGCAGTCCGTCGGATACGGGGAAGCGGTCACCTTTGAATCGCCCACATTCGGCGCAGCAGAGCAGCAGGTTCGGCCATTGAAACATTCGTTCCGGATACGGCGTTTTCGGCCAGAAGTGCTCGATGTCGGTTCCATGCGAGTCCAGACAGTACATGCAGCGCTCACGCTCTCCCATCATGCGCTTGAGTGTGGCTAAAACACTCTGCAATGGTCGGGTTTGTCGCGCGCTCTGCAATTCGTCGTGGGCTTGCAGCGCACCCTCTTGGCGTTTGCGATTGACAGCCGCTTGCCTCTGGTTCAGATTCTCCTGAGTTGACGGGTCCAGGGTCGCCCTGATGACGCTGCGCATGCGCTACAACTCCTCTCCGGTGACGGCAAAGAGCTCAAGTTGAGTAACCTTGGCCTCCTCTTGCGGTGTCAACCTGGCGCCAGCCCGTTTTTTCGCTTGGAGTTGTGCATATTCAGCGCGACCCTGCACAGCGCGCGGCGAGCGTGTGTTTTGCAGTCCAAAGGCCGACGTTAGCAGGATAGTGTCCGGCCGGGAGGCGATCACCTTCTCGTACTCTTCCTTGGTCAAGGCTCGTGGCTGTACGTCGCTGCCCGGTTCTGGAAGGACGAAAAGACCGTTCGCGTCAGCCGCTTGGCAGAGGATAGGACTGTGAGTTGTGACCAGGAACTGGATATTCGGAAAGTGCTGTTTGAGCCAGAAACCAATCTCCCGCTGCCACTCCGGGTGGAGATGGGCATCGATCTCATCGATCAGGACGACGCCACTGCGTTTGATGATAAGCCTGTCGCCCTCGTCTCGTTCGATAAGACCATCCACCCCGTAGGTGTTGATCAGGTGGCGCACAATGTCAGCGAGCAGCGCCAGCGCCGCTCGATAGCCATCGCTCATTTCGCCCCAAGTTAATTGCACCCCGTTGCGATCCCTGAGCCACAGCCCATCGGAATCTACGCGGTCAATTGTTATCTGATTGGGCATGAGATTGTCGCGGAGTAGCTTTAAGAGCAGTTCCAATTGCTCGCGTTCAGCTTCCTTGTTTTCCAGTTCCTTGTATTTCAAATTTCGCAGCCATTGATCGACCTCTGCCAACGATGCTGCTTCCTGGAACATGGTCACGAAGCGCTCGGTAGTAGGAGCCACCATCTGCCGCGTCGCCTCGGGCGATGCTCCGAAGACACGGCGGAATGGCCCGTAGCCGCATGAAAACCATCCCTTGGCGTTGGGAGACCAAATGGTTCTCTTTGGGCTTGAGTAACCTTTCTGCTCACCCGTTGGAATGGTTGCCTGCAGAGATGGTTCTCTCCCACCATTTTTGAGCTCAAGTTTCGCCCGAAACCTGTCCGCAGGGAGTTTGCCAGATCCAACAACCAAGTCATCATCAATCGAGCGCACGATTTCCAGTTGAATGGCTGCCTCACCGTTGGCTCCATCACGAATCCATCCCAGAAAACTTGGCTGCAACGCCCGCGCTGCGTCCTTTCCCACCAAACCAACTGCAATCGCCTTGAGCAGCGAGCTTTTTCCTGAACCATTGTCGCCGGTAAAGACCGTCCACCCTGCATAGGAGCCGTCATCCCGCGTCAGGTCGAACTCGAGATCGGTGAAGCCTCGGATGTTCTTAAGTATCACTTTTCTGATGTACATATTAGTACCTCCGCCTCATGATGCTGCGGGGAATGATGGTAGCAGGAGTCTCTCATTCTACCTCCACCATCAACGTCTTCGTCGTATCATTCCCCAGAATATCGATCACCTTCACCACCACGGTGTAGCGGCCGGGCGCGTCGTAGATGTGATTGGCGGCGAGATCGAGCCGGGGTTGCTTGCGCGTGCGATAGGTTTGCCATTCGTTGTGGAAGGCGTCGGAGTGGTTGTCCCAGTCCACGGCCCAGTAGTCGATCCACTGCGACCAGTGCGTGATCGCTTTTTGCACATCGGCAGGCACATCGTCGGGCGGGATCACGAAATCCGTGAGGGCGAGTGCGATTGCGCGTTTCGCCGTTTTCACTTCGACCGCCAGCGCCGCCAGCTCGAAGAAGCGGATGTCGCCTTGCTCCACCGCCCGCTTGTCCATGACATCGCGCGGGATGCGAACAAAGCGCGTTTGCACATGGGCCGCCGCCGCTTGCTGTCGCGCGACTTCGTTGATCTCGAAGGCGAAGTCCCAGCCCAGAATGTCGATGCCGTTGGTCGTCGGCGCATCCTCGCCCGTGCCTACGGCGCGGCGGAACTCGCTCACGATGTTGCTCACATCCCCCGCCGACACGGGCGCATCCACCGAGCCGACATGCACCATGCGCCCGCCCTTGACCCCGTGCAGCCATGAGTAGCCGCTGATCGGTCGGGCGTTGTAGAGATCGAGGATGAAGGTACGGTAGCGCGTTTGGGGATCGACGGAGGACGAAGGACGAACGACGGGTGATGCCATGCTTTCGTCTTTCGTCTTTTGTCGTTCGTCGTCTGCCCGAAATTCTGCTGCCTGCCACGCCTGCCGCTCGTACTTGCCCAGGTTCTGCACCACGAACGGGCGCACATTCTCGATGCCGAGCAGGCGCTTGCGCGTGGTGTGGATGGCGAAGCGGCCCAGGTCGCAGGCGATCCAGCGTCGGCCCAGCTTTTCGGCCACCGCCGCCGTGGTGCCGCTGCCGCAAAAGCAGTCGAGCACGAGATCGTTTTCGTTGGAGGAGGCTTTGAGGATGCGTTCGAGCAGGGCTTCGGGTTTTTGGGTAGGATAATCCAACCATTCAGTGCTGGCTTGATGTTTCGTCATTCCTCGCAAGAAGCTGATATCGGTCCACATCGATTGAGCGGGTATACCAGAACTCTCGTCAAGATATCTCTTCTCATAAGGGCGTCCTGATCGCGAGTGAACAAGACGTTGCTCTTTCTCGAGTTGCAGCATTACATTTTTTCGATAGGCCCAGTGCCTGCCAGCCGGCGGCAGATGACCCCTCCACTCGTAATGTGCTTCTGTACCCAGCCTTAGACCAGGAGCGCTAGCATCAGCTTTATTGTATCGACGAGTAGTTCCCTTTTTGAGTAATTGTCCTTTGCGATTAACAGTATCCTCTGTCACAACTTCTTCATTTGTGTACCAAGTGTCTGCTGTTTCTTCACTCAATGGAACGTATTGTTTAACAAAAACGAAATCCTTTCCCTTATGATAGAAGTAAATTGTGTCGTGAGAAAGTCCGTAAGTATCAGCTGAGCTTTGCGCATCCTTGCGTTTCCAGATCACTTCACTATCGAAGTTGTCACGTCCAAAAACTTCGTCAAGTATTACCTTTGCATAGTGTCCGATGTTTGAATCCAAATGCACGTAAATGCTCCCATCCTCGGCCAGCAGCTCGCGCAGCAGCACCACCGTCTCGTAGAACCACTGCAAATACGAATCCAGCCCCCGGCCCCAGGTGTCGCGATACGCCTTCTGCTCGATCACACTCGGCTGCTTGGTGAAGCTGGCCGTGGTCTCGTCGTCGCTGTCGGGGTCGTCGGGAATCGTGGCCGTGAACGAGAAATCGGCGCCGACGTTGAAGGGCGGGTCGATGTAGATCAGGTTTACTTGCCCGGCGAATTCCTCCAACAGCGCCGGCAGCACGTATTTCTTGTCGCCCCAGATCAGGCGGTTGCGCCAGTCGGGCTCGCGCCCGGCGCTGAACAAATCCAGCGTGCGCTGGCGCTGCTGCGCCGACTCGTTCACCGTCTCCACAGTTTGGAAGGGCAGGCGCAGACGCAGGGGCGCGAGGCGGCGGCCGTCTTTGTCGTATTTGCCATCCCAGATCAGTTCGGTCATAACATCGCTCTCGCCCTAGCTACAACAGGTTTGTCCTTTTCTGCCCACAGCCAGGCGACGATTGCCTCCTCGATCTTCGTCCTTGCCTCAGCTTCATCGCGGCCCTGCGAGATGCACCCTGGCAGCGCCGGGCCTTCGGCCACGATCCAGCCGTCTTCAGCCGCTGCGTATGTGACCGCAAAGCACATTTCGTCTTGGCCGTGGCAGCTAGACCTACGAAGCTCTTGGTTCATGACACGGCGGTCTTTGTGTCGAGACCCAGCATCACCTTTGCATCGGCCAGCGGAATACGCCGCGGGTCACTCGCTCTTCGATCAAGAAACTCCATCAGTTGCTCATTAGGCTGTTGGCCCTGAACTCTCGTCAATCCAATTAGTGCTTTCTGATCTTCGGCCCACAGCCAGGCGATGGTAGCCTCTTTGATATTCTGCAAAGCCGCTGCTTCGTCCTTGCCCTGCGAGACGCAACCCGGTAGCGCCGGGCATTCAGCCACAATCCAGCCGTCTTCAGCCTGTTCGAGCATCACATGAAATAACATGTCATCTACCTCCGGGCGAATTGTAGCACAAGTTTCAGGCGGTGAACGGTTGCGCGGCACCGAGCTTCTCCATCATCCCCACGAACACCTCCGCTACCTCCACCCCAAAGGCCGGGTCATTCACATGGCGCGCGAAGGTCAGCACGGGGATGTCGGGGCGGATCTTGGCCCGCACCGTGGCCAGGAAGGCGGCGTCGGCCTCCGGGTCCCAGAAGACGCCGCCGGGATGGTTGGGGATGGAGAGGCCCTGCGTGGGCGCGGCAATGATCACCGGCCCCCGCGCCAGGTTCAGGCGGGCGGCGAAGATGTGGCCCAGCTCGATCATCTCGGAGTGCGTGGCCCGGACGAGCGTGTATTCCGGGTTGTGGTCGTAGACCGGGCGACCGTGCAGCGCGGGGGGGATGGCGCCGGCGTGGAAGACGCAGAAATCGATGCAGCCGGGCACGACCACCTGCGGCAGCCCCGCCAGCCCCACCCGCTTCAGCCGGTCCGGGCCGCCGTCGTGGATGCCGCCCGTCATCGGGTCGTAGATCTCGTTGGTGGTGAAGTCGATCACGCCGATGAATTGCCGAGCGCCGTGGCGCCCCTCGGCGAGTTCTTCCATGGCCGGGCCGCCGACGCCGTTCGAGTGGAAGATGACGGCCTCGTAGCCGGCCTGCGCCAGCCGATCCTTCAGCGCCATCACCGCTTTGGTCGTGTTGCCCAGCATGGTCACAGCCACGTAGCGGCCATTGGGGTCGGGCGGCGGCAGGGCATGGCCGTGCTCGACCAGCCCCTTCACCGCCGCCGCCACATTGTCGAAGATGGTAGTGGCGATAGGGTTCAGACCGAGGATGTCGACGACCGAATGCACGACCATGATGTCGCTGGTGCCCACCATCGGCTCGAAATAGTGTTTGCCCGAAGCGATGGGCGAGACCAGCACTTTGGCTACGCCGAGCGGCAGCTGCATCATCGTCGCCGCCCCCATCACCGCCCCCTCGGCCCCGCCCATGCTCACCACCCCTGCCACCTTGCCCTCGGCCCAACGCTGGCGCACGAGCGTCTTCAGCGCCTCGCGCATCCCGGCCACGGCCTTGCCCCGGCTGCCGGCGTGGCGCAGCTGGTCGATGGTGAAACCGCCGTAGGTGGCAGCCTCCGCCCGGCCGATGTCGCGGCCCGGGCGCAGTTCGATGCCCAGGGCCTCACCCAGGATGCCGGAATCGACCACGGTCGTGGGAACACCGAGCGCTTCCAACCGGTCGCGCAGATAGCCGATCTCGGCGCCTTTGGTGTCGAGGGTGCCGATGAGGTGGACGGTCTTCATACGTGGCAAGTGGTAGGTGGCAAGTGGCAGGTTGTGCTTGTAGCGGCTTGGGCGCAGAAAAGGGGGCGGGTTAGGCAAGGGTGACAGGTGGCAGGGTCTCAAATGCTTCTCATCGGCGAGACCCGCCACCTGCTACTTGCGACCGGCGACCTGCTACTTGATGAGCGGCAGCAACACCGCCGAGCAGCGCTCGACCAGCCAGTCGTAGAACTTCTCGCTCAACAGGCTGGAGCCGTGGTCTTCGATGAACTTGAGTTGTTCGGCGCTGATGTTGACCGGGTGCTTCTCGATGGCGTCGGGGAAGGGATTGGCCGGAGTGCGGTCGACGGGGGCAACGAACTCGACGGTCAGGGCGCCGTCATAGCCGATATCTTTCAACGTGCGGACGATGGCCGACCAGTTCAGCGCGCCCATGCCGCAGGCCAGGCGATTATTGTCGGCGACGTGAAAATCTGCCAGCCGCGAACCGGCCTTGCGGATGGCCGCCAACATGTCGGCTTCCTCGATGTTGAGGTGGAAGGCGTCGAGACAGACGCCGCAGTCGGGGCCAACGGCTTCGGCCAGGGCCAGGGCCTGATCGCCGCGGCTGATGAAGTAGGTTTCGAAGCGGTTGAGCGGCTCCAGCGCCAACTTGATCCCTTCTTTCTGGCCGTGAGCGTAGACCTCTTTCAGCCCGTCCACCGCCCAGGCCCACTCCTTTTCGGGCGTGGAATCGGCGTTGACTTTGCCGACGGTGCCGGGGACGATGGTCATGATCTCGCCGCCCAGCTCTTTGACCATGGTGATGCAGTCTTTGACATACTTGGCCGTGCGGACGCGGGTCGCTTCGTCGGCGGCGGGGAAGCAGAGGCCGGGGAACATGAGCGTGACCGATCCCCAGCAACGCAGACCGTTGTCTTTGAGCAATTTGCGCACTTCTTTGGTGTCGTACTTGTCTGGCTCGCCGCTGATCTCGATGCTTTCGTAGCCGTAGCGGGCCAGGCGCCGGATGGTGACATCGATGGGTTCGGCGCGCATCCAGTTGTGCATGGAAAGGTGCATGGTTGATTCCTCCGTGAGTTAAGTAGGGATTGGAGATTGGGAGTTATGTCAGGAAAGGTGAGGAGACGAAAGAGCAATGACGAAGGACGAAAAAGCCCACGTCGTCTTTCGTCCATTGTCAGGCTAAGTGCTCCGCCAGCAGCTCGTACAAACCCCGGAGTTGCAGCCCAAAGCGCGGGGCCAGACGGCTTAGCAGAGCCAGATCGCCCGCGGCTTCGGTGATGATGAGCCGGGCGCCGGTTTTCTGCGCGTCTTCCAGCCGGGCCGAAGCCAGGATCATGGACAGGTGGGGCATAGAGAACTGCAGGGCTGTGGCGCCGGTGGGGTGGGTGCGCTCCTGCCGCCAGAACAGCTCGCGGCGGGGGCCGGCCAGGATGGCTTCGAGCAGACGGCGGGGGGGCGTCCAGCGGCCATCGACTCGAACCGTGTGCGTCGGATCGAGATAGGCGTATTCTACTGCTCCTTCGGCCCGGCGAAAATGCAGGTCCCCCGTCGCTAGCGCCCCGGCCAGCAGCTCGACCACCTCGCGCACCTCCACCCGCCGCGGCCAGGCCACGCCCAAGCGCTCATCGTAGAGCTTGTGGAAGGTGAAGTAGTCGCCCGGAGATAACACGAGCATCTGCCGGGCGCCGGCAGCGGCCAGTTCAGCCAGCGTAGCCTGGGCCAGATCGCGGGCGGTGTTGGGGTAGCCGAGCGAGCTGGCCAGATAGCCGTTGTTGCGACCGCGACCGATCAGCACAGGCCGGATGCCGATGGCGGCGAGCAGCTTGAGGGCGGCGTCGAGGCCGGCGGGCCAGCAATAGGCTGCCTCGTCGCCCACGAACAGCGCCACCTCGCCCGATCCGTTGGCCGGCTCCGGCGTTCGGGCCTCGAACGGATTGCCGAACTCGGCCAGCTTGCGGGCCGCCGCAACCACGCTGGCCGGGGCCAGGCCCAGCTCCACCACCTCGGCCCGGGCGGCGGCGATGGCTTCGGGCAGGGGCTGGTCGGTGACGCAGTGCGAGCGGCAGGTGCCGCAATCGGCGCAATGGTAGAGCGCAGCCACCGTATCCGCATCCCAGGCCAGCAGCCCGCGCCGCACCGAGGCGATGGTCAGGCCCCAGCCGTGCGGAGTTAGCGTCTCCAGGTGGGTGACATGCCCCACTGGGCAGACATGGCGGCACATCAGGCAGTAGCGGCAGTTTTCGGCGGCGGCGAGGATATTGTCTGTTTGCATGGTTTTCGTCGGTAATTGGTTATTGGTGCAATCTCCAATAACCTTGCCAATAACTATTCACTAAAATCCAACCTTCCCCGGATTCATGATCCCGTTCGGATCGATCGTTTTCTTCAGCCGCAAGAGGAAGGGCCAGGCGTCGCCGTACTGTTTGCGCATGTAGCGCGAGAGCTTGAGGCCGACGCCGTGATGTTCGTTGATCATGCCGCCGTTGGCCATCACCGCCTGCATGGCCGTGTTCCAGATGCGATTGTGCAGGCGCAATGCCTCTTGCGCGTCTTGCGGCGGCTCTTCGATGATGAAGCGCGAGTAGACCATGACGCCCCAATGGAACCAGTGCGAGAAGTGGGCGATGAACTTGACGTTCCACTGTTTGTAGCTCTCCTCGATCGCCTTCTTTTCGGCCCAATACAAGGTTTCGATCTTGTCGTAGGTCGTGATCGTCTCGGTGGTGCCGTACATCCACGGCAGTTTGAGGCTGAGCGGCGGGTAGTAGAAATCATAGCGGTGGTTCCACCAGCGTTCGCCCGGCTCGCGGCCCACGTCCGTGGCTCCCAGCTCGCGGCAGATCGCCACCGCTTTCTGCTCTTCCAGCGCCGCCAGGTCGGGGTCGCCATCGAAGCCCATGACCATGTAGGCGCCATCGAAGTCGAAGCCGAGGACCTTTTTCACCTGCGTGCGCGTGGATTCGGGGTCGTAGAGGCGGATGACGAAAGGGTGGAGGCGGCGGGTCATGATCAGCCGGCCGGCTTCCAGGGCGTTGCTGAGGTTGTCGAAGAGGAAGGCGCGCAGCAGCCGGGCCTCGGGCAGATACTCGACCCGCATCGTGGCCTCGGTGATGACGCCGAATGTGCCTTCGGCGCCGAGGAACAGCCGGAACCAGTCGGGGCCGGAGGCATGCTGGGGCACGGGCGGGGTGCGGATGATCTCGCCGCTGGGGAGCACGATCTGCATGGACATGACCATGTCTTCGGCCTTGCCGTACTTGGTGCTGACGGTGCCGGTGCCGCGCGGGGCCAGATAGCCGCCCAGGGTGGCGCAGTTGGACG